>JAHFOV010000064.1:4381-15176 GCA_023261505.1 Planctomycetota bacterium | reverse complement strand
TAGCAATGTATGTGTTTCCCTGGGTAGTATACCTAAACGCCGATTAGATTCGTTCCTCTCACTACAAGTCTCGTCAAGCCACAGCAAAATAGACTGTAGACTGTAGACTATAGACTATAGACAGTATACCCCAAGCTTCTCAAAGGCTTTCATTACCCCATGAGGTCTCAGTACCGGTACACAAGCCACTAGACATTGACCTCTACTTCATGTGTCGCCACGGTAAGAGGCATCCCTTTTTCAGCTCGTACCTGCAGGCATTCCCTGATTGCTTCCTTAATATTACTTTCTGCCTCTTGTTCCGTCTTGCCCTGACTCACACAGCCAGGGATAGACGGACATTCGGCGACAAACACCCCATCTTCATCTTGGAATATCGTTATAAGAAATTTCATGTTCTTTTCCTCCTTTCATACATATTGCATATATGTTCCCCTTTTGCAAGCACGCTGGGCAACCACAGTGGGTTGCCCCTACAGTCTGCCAAAGTTCAGTGCGTATAAACAATACAACATTTTATATTAGTAGGGTATAATAAAAAAACTATGCGGGAGTTGGATTACATAAAATACTTGAGAGGTTTTGGGGATAGGCCCAAAGAGGTTCTGGTGGGCATTGGTGATGACGCTGCCGTAGTAAAATGGCCCCGTGAAGATTTGTGTGTACTTACCACAGATATGCTCCTTGATGGGACCCACTTTCGCCTGAGGGGTGGTAGACGTGGGCTTGTAGGCGCAGGCTTAAGTTCGCCTCAGCGAATCTGCCTCTGGCATGACCTGCGCCTACCTGCGGCTACCATCACCGATGTTGGCAGAAAGGCTATTACCTGCAATATAAGTGATGTAGCGGCAATGGGATGCAGGGCCACCCTGGCCCTAGTGGCCATCTCCTTCCCGACCCTCACCAAGATGAGCTTTGCCAGGAGGCTCTTTCAAGCGATGAGGGAGACGGCCCTGGAGTACGGAGTCTATATAGTTGGTGGTGATACTATAAGCGGCAAAGGGCCCCTTTGTATATGTGTGACCCTCCTTGGGAGGGCCGAGGGCCTCCGTCCCGTGACCCGTTCCGGGGCAAAACCTGGTGATGCAATAATGGTTACCGGAAGGCTGGGGGGTTCAATATTGGGCAAACATCTTTCCTTTGAGCCGAGGATGAATGAAGCACTTTACCTTAACAAAAATTATCAGCTCCACTCTATGATAGATATAAGCGATGGCCTTTCACTGGACCTTGGTCACATAATGGAAGAAAGCAGTGTAGGGGCTGTACTTTACGAGAAGGATATACCCATCGCTGAGGACGCTAGAAGGCTATCCAAGAAGACCGGCCTTTCTCCCCTCCACCATGCCCTAACCGATGGGGAGGACTATGAATTACTCTTTACCCTTAACCCCAGGGAGGCAGAGAGGCTTCTAAAGGACGATACGCTAAAAGTACCCATTACCCTTATAGGGCATATACGAAAGGAGAAGGGGCTCTTCCTCCAATCCCCTGAAGGTAAACTGAGCAGGATAAGACCTGAAGGATATGAGCACCGTTAGCCAATAAAAAAAGAAGTTCAAAGTTCAAAAGTTCAAAGGCTCAAATCAATTGTGAAATTCATAATTTGAAATTTGGAATTTAAAATTTGGAATTTGTAACTAATAGCCCTGAAGAAACAATGACCCTGGGGCAGGAGATAGGGAGGCTGCTGGGCCCTGGGGAGGTAGTGGCCCTTTTTGGCAGCCTGGGTTCGGGTAAGACTACGCTGGTCAAGGGCATAGCCCTGGCGCAAGGGGTGGACCCAAAGGTGGTACGCAGCGCCAGCTTCGTTCTCATGCAGGAGTACCAGGGGAAATTGCCTATATATCACTTTGATGCCTATCGGCTGGAGGACCCGCGGGATATGTTCGGCCTGGGCTGTGATGAGATATTCTGGGGGGAGGGTATATCTATTGTTGAATGGGCGGACAAGGTGGAAAAAACACTGCCAGAAGAGTATATTAAAATCTCACTCTTTATAGAAGCCCCCAACAAGAGACGGATAGAGATTTCATACCAGGGGGAAAGATATAAAAGGATAGTGCAGGGCCTCATGGCCAGGGGTCAGGGACTAGTCGCAGGCTAAAGCCTGCGGCTACGCTTAGTAGAAAAGATGAAAAAAACGGAAACAGAAATGGGTAAAACAAAAGAGGTTACTAGCCCCTGGCCCCTAACTCCTAACCCCTGTCCTGGCAGGATACATCTCCTTGACCCAGTGGTAGCTGGCAAGATAGCTGCCGGAGAAGTTATAGAACGCCCAACCTCCGTAGTTAAAGAACTTGTAGAAAATTCAATAGATGCCGGCGCCAGCCGAATAGATGTAGAACTTATGGATGGGGGTAAGGGCCTGATAAAGGTGATAGATAATGGTGTAGGGATGAGCCCAGAGGACCTTTCTATGCTTTTCCTCAAGCATGCCACCAGTAAGATTTCTGAACTGGAAGACCTGGAGGCAATAAGAACCCTTGGCTTTCGGGGAGAGGCCCTTGCAAGCATTGGAGTCGTCTCCCATACTAGGATACTCTCCTGCGCTAGAGGAGAGGCTACTGGTGCAGAATTAGAGGTAAAGGGCGGAAAAAGGGGAGAGCTCAAATTTGTTGGGGCCCCTGAAGGTACACTGGTAGAAGTGAGAGAACTCTTCTATAACGTCCCTGCGCGAAGAAAATTCTTGAAGGCCACCCCTACAGAAATGGCCAGTATATCTGAGGTACTTACAAAGTTGGCCCTCTCTCACCCTGAGATTCATTTTACTTTGGCCCATAATCAGAGGGAGGTCTTTAACCTCCCTCCGTCCCCGACTGTAAAAGATAGGATTGCCACCTTCTTTGGGCAGGATTTTGCAAAGGAGCTGCTCTTTATAAATTCTAGAGAGCCCACCCTGGAGGTGTCAGGCTATATTCGGCCACCCGCACAGAGCTACGGGAGCGCCAGGATGCAGTACACCTTCCTGAATGGTAGATATGTTCGGGAAGTTAATATTTCCCACGCTGTCCAGGAGTCCTACCGAAATCTCTTGCCCTCAGGGAGATATCCTATAGTCTTTTTGTTCCTGAAATCTGAGCCTAGTCTTGTGGATGTAAACGTACACCCCACAAAGCTAGAGGTCAGGTTCAGGGAACCGTCAAAGGTGCACGGACAGGTCCTCAAGGCCCTTAAGAATGCCCTGACACAATATACCCCAAAGATTTCTCCATCGTTACAAGAGGCGGCGCGTCTAACTTCAATAATACAAACACAAGACAAAACCGGCTTTCCCGAGGGGTTGCCCCCTTCCTTATTACAGACAGCAGATACCCAAACTAGCACAGTCAAGAGGGAACTACAAAGGACACCCTCTGGCCCATTTGTCCAGATCCACAGGACTTATATAGTGGAAGAGACCCCAAAAGGGATTAACATAGTTGACCAACACGCCCTTCATGAAATCCTCCTCTATACTGAGTTGAAAAATAAAATATTAGAGGGGCAGATACCCGTTCAAAGACTCCTTATCCCAGAGCTTGTAGAACTTAACTCAAATGATTTCTTCAATATTATTGGTTTGCAAGAAAGCCTGGCAAGGGTGGGGGCGGAAGTAGAGGAATTTGGACAAAATACTATTATTGTGCGCAGCCTTCCACAGATGTTAAAAGACCTTGACATAAAAGAGTTTATTAAAGATTTAACAGAAAGGCTGAAGGAAGAAGTAGAAGGCGAACACGTACTGGATAAGGTATTAAAGGCCCTGGCCTGCAAGGGGGCAGTAAAATCGGGCTGCAGGCTAGACCCACAAGAGATACAGACACTTTTAGAAAAAAGGAACAGCTTGCAAGCGGTCGCCCGTTGTCCTCATGGGCGGCCCACCACTCTATTCCTCTCCGTGGAGGAACTAGATAGACACTTTAAAAGAAGGACACCAAAAGGGTAGTATAATATGAAGCTGTTTTCTAGTAATTATTTTTTAGTATAGAGAGAATTATCCTTAGCCTATTGCAAAGTAAATTCAAGCACATGTCCCTATCCGGCTTTTTTCATGAGAGTATGAGACTTTTGTCCTTCGCCAGGCCCTACTGGAAGGAGTGGCTCCTGGCCCTGGTCTTTATGACCCTATACACAACTATCTGTGGGGTTCAGCTGGCCCTCATTAAGCCTGCCTTAGATAAATTTTCGGAGAGGGGTGAAACATTGCGTCACCACTCCGTTGCCTCAAATCCGCCAGAAAGTCCGCCACAAAGACAGGCGGGTTCGCCATCTATTTTGGCTAACCCAGCAGATTCGCCACAGACTAACGTCTCACATCCCACCCAAAAGAATCTAAAACAAGGAGTGAGAGAGTATCTCCGGCAATCTATTCCCGGAGAATTGAGTACATTATGGACGAGGTACACCAGTACTTATAAGAGCATAGGGATTCTGGCAATTGCCCTTGCTCCGTTGATATTCCTTTTCGGTTACCTACAGGATTACCTCAAACAGTTTATCATCTGGCGGGTGTATGTTGACCTTAGTAATCGCCTGTGCAGTAGCCTCTTACAGCAATCCATGAGTTTCTTTGAGGACAGAAAGAGTGGGGAGCTAATGTCCAGATTAATAACCGACCTTAACGTTACCCAGGGGGGTATAGTGATACTATTTGAGGACGTTATGCTTCAACCCATGCGGCTGGTCTGCGGACTGATTTTAGCCTTATATTTCAGCGGTAAGTTCTTCCTGCTGGTACTAGCAGGATTGCCAGTATTGCTGTTCCCTGTCCTGTTTTTTGGTAAAAAGATAAGGAAGCATAGCGGGGCGACTATGGAGCGCATAGGCTGGCGGACAGAGTCGCTGAGAGAAATTTTGGCAGGCATCCGCATCATCAAGGCCTATAAAATGGAGGAGCAGGAAAAAAAGGAGTTCCAGGAGATTAATGAAGATTTCTTCAAGAAGAGGATGAAGTGGAGTAAGGCGCTTATATCGAGCCAGAGCAGCGCGGAGTTTTTTTATGCCCTGGGACTTGGAGGGATGGTGATAGCAGGGGGTTACGTGGTAGGTACAGGGGGTCTTACCCTGGGAGAGATGGGAGGGCTGGTAGCCGCTTGTATGCTCATCTTGCGTTCCATCAGACTTCTCTCCAGGAGTTACTCCAAACTTCAGGAAGCTTCTGCAGGTGCCAGCCGTATCTTTGAACTCCTTGACTACGCTCCTCAGTTCCAGGACCACCCACAGGCCGTAGAACTCGATGGTATGGAAAAAGAAATTGCCTTCAGAGGGGTTAGTTTCGGCTATAATCCGCCTGAGGCGGAGAAGGTGCTGGAAGATATTACCTTCCAGGTAAGGAAGGGAGAGGTAATAGGGATAGTGGGGGAGAGTGGTGCAGGGAAGACCACCCTTGTAAACCTGCTGGCCCGCTTTTACGAACCCACAGAGGGTTCTATAGAGTTGGATGGGAAGGACATCCGACTGGTAAAGAGGGACTCCCTGATTGACAATATAGCCATGGTTACCCAGCAAACCTTCCTCTTTAACCGTACTGTGGCAGAGAATATTCGTTACGGCAAGAACGGTGCCAGCGTACAGGAGATAGAGGAGGCTGCCAGGGCTGCCTATATTCACGATTTTGTCTCGGGGCTTCCCGGGGGTTATGATACAGAGGTTGGGGAGTTGGGTGTTAAGCTCTCCGGAGGTCAGCGCCAGCGTATAGCTATAGCCATGGCTATACTGAAGAATGCCCCCATACTAATCCTGGATGAGGCGACGAGCGCCCTGGACGCCGAATCGGAAAAGCTGGTTCATCAGGCCCTTGCTAACCTCATGAAAGGGAAGACCACCTTTATAATCGCCCACCGTATGTCCAACATCAAGAATTGCGATAAAATAATTGTGTTAAAGGATGGCCGCCTGGCAGAAATGGGCACTCACGAGGAACTGGTACGCAAAGGTGGGGAGTACTATAGACTCTACCAGGCGCAGATGAAGGAGGAATCTACATAGCTCGAGTTTGCAGTCTTGCACAAATCTTAATCTATCTTTATACAATCCCAGTCACCAGTTGAAAAACCAGCAAAATAAGCGTATCTTATCCCGTCTTTTACTTTAGATTGTAGCACCTAAATAATAATTGGTGCGTCGTGAAGCACCCTACATTTTATGTCTCGTTGCACACTGGAGCAAGGTAGCGGATGGCCATATTCATAGAGCTTTGTAGCAATGAAGAAGACTAACGAAATCCTCAAAGAGTTTAGGTCTGAAATAGAAAAACTCTACGGCAAGAAGTTGAAAAATGTCATCCTTTATGGCTCTTGGGCAAGGAGGGAGGCTACAGAAGATTCCGATATAGACCTGGTTGTGGTCCTTGAAGGGGACGTCCAACCAGGAAAAGAGATAGACCGAATGATTGATATTGTCACGGATATAAATTTGAAATATGGAGTTTTGATATCAATCTATCCGGCAGCCGAAAGGGATTATCTCACTTTGAAGACCCCATTATTGATGAACGTACGCAAGGAAGGGGTGCCCATTTGAGAGAGGTGGCATCTCTCATTGAAAGGGCAAGGAAGTATCTTAAAAGTTCCGAGACGCTTCTTAAGGAGGAGGACTATGAATCTTCAGTGTCCAGGGCATACTATGCGATGTTTTATTCTGCAGAGGCTGCACTTCTCACGAAGAATTTGTCGTTTTCTTCTCATAAAGGCGTGATATCTGCTTTCGGAGAACATTTTATTAAAACTAATATCCTTCCGAAAGAAATGGGTAAAGAACTTAATAGGGCATTTGAGAAAAGGCAGTTAGGGGATTATGAGTACACTTTTGTTATATCCAGAGAGGAAGCAGAGGAAATACTTGTAAATGGCAAAAATTTCGTGGAGAAAATAGTCCTGTATTTGAAACAAAATAATTATATTTAAATTTGTATAAATAAAGTTAAGATTGCATGCGTATAGCCTTAAACCATTAGACAGGAGATAAAAGGTTGATGCCTGATTTCAAAGGTAATTGTTCAGCCACTGCAATAGGCAGTTTTCCGCACCTTAAGGTCGAGGAGGCCTGCAATCTGGTCTCCCGTACACTCCCTGAGCTTCCCTGCTGGCCCCAGCTGCCGAAGCGGGCCTTTGAAGAGGAGATGTGTGTGCAGTTTGCAGAGGGGATGCCCTTCTTCAGGCTTCAGCCCGAACAAAAAAGGTTTTACCTGGAGACGTGTGAAGAGGCGGAAGTCTTGGAGTCCATGTATGACAGATACCAGGAAAAGAGGTTTTCTGAAACCCCTATTTCAGAAAAATTTGCTTCTGGACTCCATGTAATGAAGAAATATTTTTACAATTTTCCCAAATTGAGGGCCGTTAAGGGGCAGACTGTAGGTCCGGTTACCATGGCAGGAAATCTTAAAGACA
The DNA here is from genome assembly GCA_023261505.1 of Planctomycetota bacterium. Lineage (GTDB taxonomy): Bacteria > Planctomycetota > Brocadiia > Brocadiales > Bathyanammoxibiaceae > JAHFOV01. Next base: position 7,806 of record JAHFOV010000064.1, on the reverse strand, counting down.
CTGAGGGAATAGCGGCCTTCCATGAGCCCACCATCTTTGATGCCATAGTTAAGCACCTCTGCCTCAAGGCCCAGTGGCAGGTAGCCATCCTTGCTCAATTTAATGTCCCTGTAATCCTCTTTGTAGATGAACCCTATCTGAGCTGCATAGGGGCTGCCTTTGCTACTATAGAAAAAGAGGGTGTGGTCAAATCCATCGGGGAACTCTCTAACGCAATTAAAGAGGCAGGGGCCATTGCAGGCATACACTGCTGTGGTAATACCGACTGGTCAATGGTACTGGAGACAGGGATTGATATACTTAGTTTTGATGCCTACTTTTATATGGATAGGGTGCTTGGTTACTCTCATGACTTAAAGGACTTTTTGGAAAGGGGCGGAATCCTCGCCTGGGGTATCGTTCCTACCACCTCGGCAGATTTAAAGGATGTTACCCTTGATGTCCTTATGAAAAAGATGGAGGATGGTATTGACCACCTCTGCCAGAAAGGCATGGCCAGAGAGTGCGTCCTGGAGAGATCCCTTATTACCCCTAGTTGCGGTACAGGCACCCTCACAGTTGCCGAATCCGAAAAGGCAATGTCGCTGAATTACCAGCTTTCCCTTCTTCTAAAGGAAAGGTACGGTTTATCTTAAGACTATAGACTATGGACTTTAGACTAAACTTTTCTAAAGTCTAAGGTCTAATATTTATTATCATGCACAGCGGACACGGAGGAAACATCCAGGAAGTTTGTTCCCGCTACGGGCTTGAACCTGGAAGGTTAATAGACTTTAGCGCCAATATTAACCCCCTGGGTTACCCACTCGGCCTGTCGAAGGTCCTAAAAGAGGGGCTACCCTCAATCCTTCAGTACCCTGATATAAATTGCACTGAACTACGCAGGGCCATCACAAGAAAGATTAGACATAAAGAAGAGGAGATACTCGTTGGCAATGGTTCAACAGAATTTATCTACCTCATACCGAGGGTCTTCAGGCCAGAAAGGGGGTTAGTATTTGAGCCTACCTATAGCGATTACAGCAGGGCAATGAGGCTGGCGGGGGCTAGTGTAGAGAAGTTGGTATCCACAGAGAATACTTATTTCAGACCAGACCTCGAGTCCGCCACGGGTAAATTCATGAATGAACAGAGCCAGATGGTCTTCCTTTGTAACCCGAATAACCCTACCGGTAGCCTCGTAGAAAAGGAGGAGATACTCGCCCTCGCAAAGGGTCTCCCGCAATGCTGGATGGTCGTGGATGAAGCCTTTATGGACTTTGTGGATGAACCGCAGAAATATACGGTTCTTCCCGAAGCAGTCAATTTAAAGAATCTTATCGTGCTGCGCTCCATGACCAAATTCTTCGGCTGTCCTGGACTCAGGCTGGGTTATATGGTAGCCCATCCAGGGGTAATAAGCCAGCTTGAGAGGCATAAAGAGCCCTGGACGGTTAACGCCCTGGCGCTGATTGCTGGCGAGGCAGCTCTCGGAGACGAGGATTTTATCTTCAGAAGCAGGGAATATGTCACTTCAGAGAAGTTATTCTTTTGCAGTGAACTCTCACAACTGGAGGGTATAAGCCCAATCCCCCCCACCGTCAATTTTATAACCTCTAAGATAACGCAGGAAGGACTCACCTCTGCAGGGCTAAAGGAAACGCTCATCAGAAAGGGGCTCCTTATCAGGGACTGCTCTAATTTTATAGGACTAAGCAACAAATACTTCCGTCTGGCTGTGAGGAGGCGGGAAGAGAACCTTTTACTACTCCAGGCCCTGGGGGGAGTCCTTAAGGAGAAGGTGAGCGGTAATCCCCCTAAATCCCCCTTTATTAAAGGGGGACTGAGGGAGATTAAGGCGAACTGGAGTAAAAAAACATGAGTGCCAGGGCAATTATGGTTCAGGGGACGGGTTCCGGGGTTGGTAAGAGCATCATAGTTACTGCCCTGTGCCGTATCCTTCGTCAGGAAGGATATAAGGTGGCGCCTTTCAAGGCCCAGAATATGGCCCTTAATTCCTTCGCCACTCTGGACGGTAAGGAGATGGCCAGGGCCCAGGTGGTCCAGGCCGAGGCCGCAGGCATCCTCCCCAGGGTGGAAATGAATCCTATACTGTTAAAGCCCAACTCTGATACCAGCTCCCAGGTGGTGGTTATGGGAAGGCCTATAGGGAACATGACTGCTCAGGAATATTTCCATCACAGGGTAGAGTTTCTTGAGATAATTAGGAGGGCTTATCAGACCCTGAGCGAGGATTTTGACATTGTAGTTGTGGAGGGGGCAGGCAGCCCAGCCGAAATAAATCTTAAGGATAAAGACCTTGTAAACATGAAAATGGCCGAGATGGCCCAGGCCCCCGTAATCCTGGTAACAGATGTGGATAGGGGTGGTTCTTTTGCCTGGGTTATTGGTACCTTGGAGCTCCTTACGGAGTCAGAGAGGGCCAGGGTTTGTGGATTTATCTTTAACAAGTTCAGGGGCGACCCAACGCTAATAACGCCGGGGCTTGATATGCTTGAATCCCGCACGGGCCTTTCGGTACTTGGCCTTGTACCGTTTTTACCTTATCTCCGCATAGACGAGGAGGATTCTGCCTGCCTTGATAATCCCCCTAAATCCCCCTTTAATAAAGGGGGACTAAGGGAGATTAAGGCAGAGTTAGACATAGCCGTTATTAGACTCCCAAGGATTTCCAACTTCAGTGACTTTAATGCCCTTGAGAGAGAGCCAGGGGTAAGGGTAAGGTATGTGGAGGCAGCAGAATCCATGGGGGAACCAGACCTTGCTATCCTCCCTGGCACAAAGAGCACCATTGCCGACCTTCTTTACATAAGAGAAAGGGGCATTGAAAAGAGACTCTGCTCCCTGGCACAAATGGGAACACCGATGGTTGGAATATGCGGAGGCTTTCAGATGCTGGGAAAGAGTATTAGAGACCCCGAGCGTGTGGAATCTCATCACGATTTTATCGAGGGACTGGGATTATTGGAGACCACTACGACCTTCCTTCCCACAAAGGCTACCTATCAAGTAAGGGCTGAGATGCTTGATAATGCTTTGCCTTTCTTTGTAAATGAGCCACTAAAGGGATATGAAATCCACATGGGCATAACAGAGGGCCACTCTTTACCTTTTGTCAGAATAACTGAACGTTCGGGTAAGAAGATAGAGGTAATGGATGGGGCAGTAAGTAATAATGGCCAGATACTAGGAACCTACCTGCATGGGCTATTTGACAACGACTCCTTTCGTGCGAAACTCCTTGGTTATTTGCGCTCGAGAAAGGGACTACCCTCCTTTTATAAAAATCTTTCCTTAAACTTTCAGAGAGCTAGGGAGGAGGATTACAATAAACTAGCTGAGGCCGTTAAGAGCAGCCTCAGGATGGATCTCATATATAGGGCCCTTAGGATATGTGCAAAACTATAAAATTATGTAGCCGCAGG
>JAHFOV010000064.1:0-4281 GCA_023261505.1 Planctomycetota bacterium | reverse complement strand
AGAGAGCTAGGGAGGAGGATTACAATAAACTAGCTGAGGCCGTTAAGAGCAGCCTCAGGATGGATCTCATATATAGGGCCCTTAGGATATGTGCAAAACTATAAAATTATGTAGCCGCAGGCTTTAGGTTGCGAACTTATAATCCCTGCAGGCCTAGCCTGCGGAAAAAAATCTGACTGTTATGAAGAACCCTTCTCGTCCCCTCCCCCGCCCAATCCTATCTTCTTTTTTATCTCTTCCAGGTTGAATTTTAGTAAAGAAAGTTCCTGGGCCAGTCTCCTCTGCCTTTGACTCTCTCTGGACATTACTACGGACAGACTGAGGCAGATGACTACCAGAAAGAAGAAGGCCAGGAGGAAAAGGAAATTGGCAGGGACAATTATTCCAGTTAGTCTTGCTAGAAAGTTTATAATCTCCAGATTTATAGAGCATAGGAGGAAAAATATACATGCTAGTAGCCATGCCAGAGCGTACTTCTCCTCCAACTGCCTCCTCCTTATAAGTTCCACCGTGAGGAGCATTAGAAAAAGGGAAGCCAAAATGGCCAGTATCTGTATCCGTGTAATCAATTCTCTACCTTTCTAAACATCCCGACGATAGTAGAGGTCAGCGCCTCTATAACGATATAGATGCTGTTGAAGAAGTCTATGGAGGATACACCTCCGGTACGCTGCAGCATCCTGGAGGGTATCTCAGTGATATTAAGCCCCGCCTTTTGGGCCAAAAGGCGAGCCTCTAATTCTGGGTAGTCTGGGGGATACTCTCTGGCAAAGAAACTTACGGCCTTGCGATTCATTGCCTGAAAGCCGTAGGTTGGGTCAGTAATTGTTTTGCCAAGAAGGAGGCTTAGAAATGCGGAGAAGAACCTTATTCCTGCCCTTCTAGCGGCGGTAGGCCTGCATTCCGTATGCCCTTCAGCGGACGGTATAACATCCTTTCCCAGGAAGCGTGAACCAACGACCATATCAGAATCCCCCCTTTCTATTGGGGCTAAAAGGGCCTTCAGTTCAGAAGGCCGATGTTGACCATCTCCATCCATACGCACCACAAACCTGTAGTCCCTCTTGTGTGCAAAAATAAACCCGCTCTGAAGCGCCACACCCAGGCCCATATTACAGGGCAGGTCCAGCACCATGGCCCCGGCCTGCCTGGCCTCCCCGGAGGTTCCATCTGTGGAGCCATCGTTAACCACCAGTATATCGGCTTCTGGGAGGGTGTTCTTGACTCCCATCACTACCCCTCCGATGGACTTTTTCTCATTATAGGCCGGGATTATTATCAGTACTTTGTTCATGTCCCTAAAGGGTGTTAAATCTGCCTCAGACAAACCTTCCCAGGGTCAATAACCCCCTGATAAAGCCCAGTGTCCTGACAAAACATCTTAGGAAGGTAACAAAGGCAAATAAGAGGCATAAGGGTCTCCCGGTCCTAAAAGAAATCTTAAATGCCATTTCAAGTTGAAGGAGAAACAACAGGGCAAGAAATATCTCCCATAATTTGGAGACCCAGAAAAAGGGTATAGTAGCCAGAAGGCATAAAGAAAGGGGTACCTCCACTATGTCCTTCCAGCGGGTGTAATCGTCTCCCAGACTCATGTCGGGATGCTCCCGGTACAGTTTAGCCCTCCAAAAACCATGAGTATATTGGTCTTTTAGATACCTCCATAGACTCTCTCTATGATAATGGGCTACCAGGGCCTCTCTGTCAAAAATAATCTTATAACCATGCTTTAGTATCTTATAAGAGAGGTCGTTATCTTCACCACTGGCGTTCTTGTAGCCTTCCTGGAATCCGCCTGTTTTCTCCAGGACTGACTTTCGGGCTGAGAGATTGTAAGAACCAAGGAATTTCACGTATCTCGGCATGGTAGAGTGTCTTAGGGCTATCTCCTCCTGGATACAATGGGCGAGGTAATTGTTTTTGTTAACAATATCGTAGCTCCCGCCCACTGCCCCAATCCCATCCTTATAATTCCTCAGGAGTTTTGACAGCCAATCTCTGTGGGGCATGCAATCAGAGTCTGTAAAACACACTATCTCTCCTTTGGCCTCCCTCCAACCACGGTTACGGGCAGAGGCTGGTCCTGCATTTTCTTGATATATGTATTTCACTGGGTATCTCTTCACCTCTTTTGCTGTGCCATCAGTGGAGCCGTCGTCTACAACGATAATTTCTATCTTGCCAGCATAATCTTGATTTAAGCAGGCCTCAAGGGTCTTCCCTATTGTCTTTTCTGCATTGTAGGCAGGTATCACCACAGATATTTGAGTATGCATCTTTTGGAATCTATAGAATCAAACAGTGTTTATATAATCCTCTATTTTCTCTGGAACGTCATTGTGTCAGAGCCAATCTTTTCCTGTATTTTCCACAAAGTTGCTGCATGATTTTCAAAAATTGGCTTCAAAGAGGAAAAAGTCTCTATTTTTTTTATAAAACTGTTTGGGTATCTACCGAAATGGTGTACTTTTGAATCATCGTATATATTCACTTTTTCTATGAGGATGTAATTTGTGCCGTATCTCTTCATAATCTCTAACGTTTCCTTCTCGTTTGCCTGCCAGAATAAATACTCTATTTCTCTATGACAGCAATACGATGTCCAATGGCTAATACGTCCAGTATAAAAGGCAAGTTGTGACCCCCATGGGGTCATTATCCTTGCGTTTTCTGGGGTTGAGTTCTTTACAAAAGTATATACTTCTTTCATTTCTATCGGTATTTTTCTTTGCAAATATATATATGCTAAAGCTCCGGCGAATTGCATCACACATCCAACAATTAAGATTGCCCTAACTACTCTGTTGTTAACAGAGGCAATACCTAAAGAGCCCAGTATTCCCAAAGGGGGGACTAGAGGTGTAAGGTATCTAAGCAATGGAGTGAAATTACCAAAAAAAGCTAGACATGAAAATAATAAAAGACCGCTCGCAGATGGAATTATAAGGAACCAATCATCCTTTTTATTCCGAATTACCAAATACAATCCCAGAGAGGTAAAAAATACCGGACCAAAAAAAGTGAAGATTGCAGTTGGGTCAAATAAGGGATTAGAAACATCATAGAAGACAAAGGGTATATTTTCTACATTGTGGGTCTTAAAAGGTAAAGGGTCAAGAATAAACTGCTTTGGTGTAATAGGGTATAAAAGCCAGGCATTAAGGCCGAAATTTTTGATCTTGAAATAAGCATCGGGGGATAATATCAAAACAAAAGGACTCAGCAAGAGGAGAAACCGCTTACTCCAACCTTTTATTCCTTCTTTGCTGTCGAAGAGGGTAAGAAAAATTATTGCTGGAACAATAAGGCAAACATTCCGCTTCATCAAAAAAGACAGCCCTAAAAATATTCCCGTTAGAAAGTAACGTCTTCTTGCCAGCATTAGTAAACAAAAAGTGCTAAGTGCTGCGACGGCAATATCAAAATGCAACACTACTGAAAAGATAGGAACCATGGGAACTGAAAGAACTACCAATACACTGTTTAAGCCCTTCTCTGCGCCGTAAAGTTCTTTAGTTAGAAGAAATACACCTATGATTAGTAATAGGCAATATGAGGCGTTGTAGAGTTGAGCAGTAATTATAGATACACCCCCAGTTAGTTTCCAGAAAAACACTAGACCATAGTGCCAAAGAATGTCTGTGATGTATGCCAATTGTCCTACATCACTATGATGGAGTAGAGGGTTGAAGGCTGGCCGCTCTCCTGTTTGATAAATAGTGGAGGCTAATTGCAAATGCCAGGTTTCATCACCCAAAAAAGGCTCTGTGCTGACGCCAATTGTTACAATCGATAAAAAGGCCAGTACAGCTATAATCTTTGTTACAATGTCACTACTTGCGTATTTTATTCCTATATTTATGTCTGTACTCATACCTTTAACAGTTGATTTTTAACCGTCGGAGTGATGTCTTCAGGAGGCTCCTAACCTTTAGTTATAGGACGAGTTGTACAAATAAGCTCAGCGCTTTCACCGGGTGACGAAACTAGTCCATTACGTAGCGCTGGAGAAAGCCCACGAAGTTCCTAAAATTGTTCTTTATGTCCAGTGGCGTACGTATACTCGCCATACGTTTAAGGATGTACGAGGGGCGCAAATAAAAACTCTGGTAGCCGCGTTTCATGGTCTCGTAGATTTCTTCACTGGAGAATTCTGGGTAGCTGAACACTGGCCTCTTGTTGGGGTCGTACTGGGACCAATCGTAGTCCTTAAAATATCCCTTTTCCTTTATATAATTATAGAATTCTGTGCCTGGATGGGGTGTAGCTACGCCAAAGGTT
>JAHFOV010000109.1 GCA_023261505.1 Planctomycetota bacterium | reverse complement strand
CTTCGGGACTTCGTCCCTCGCAATGACTTGTACGTTCGGTACTTCAGAATGACATTTTACTTATGCAGCAGCGGCCGTGTTATCTTTTATTTTTAATTTAGTTTTTCTAATAAAATAATTATTAAGGGGAACCCAGCATGGGTGAGATATACCAGGGGAGTTTAATTGCGACTGGTAAGGTCTTTGGTATAGTGGTAAGCCGATTCAACGAGTTTATATCCAGGAAGTTGCTGGAAGGGGCACAGGACTGTCTCTTGAGGCATGGGGCAAGGCAAGAAGATATAGACGTCTACTGGGTACCTGGTTCATTTGAGATTCCCCATGTGGCCAAGGTAGTGGCAAAGACAGGGCGGTACAATGGGGTTATATGCCTGGGGACGATATTGCGAGGGCAGACTCCTCACTTTGAGTATGTGGCCAGCGAGGTGGCGAAAGGAGTTGCCCAGGTGGGCCTGGAGACCGGAGTACCCACCATTTTTGGAGTTATTACGGCAGAGACATTGGAACATGCTATAGACCGGGCGGGTACAAGGAGTGGAAACCGTGGTGCGGAGGCTGCCATGAGCGCAATAGAAATGGCCAACCTCCTGGAGAGTCTACGAAGTGAAAAGCGTGGCAGGGTCTGATGAGGAGACGAACCAGGGCCAGGGAGTTAGCCCTTCAGGCCCTTTATCAAGTAGAGATTCAGGGGGAAGAGGTCCTGAAAGATGCCCTTTTGTTTTGTGAACAGAGGGCAGAAGACGAGGATGTATCTCAGTATGCCGTCCAGCTGGTGGAGGGTGCTTACAGGAATAAAATACAGATAGATGAGAAGATAGCCTCTGTGGCCGAGCACTGGGAACTCCGCCGAATGGCCACCATTGACCGCTGCATTTTAAGTCTATCCGCATATGAGCTCCTTTATAGGGAGGATATTCCACCTAAGGTTTCTATCAACGAAGCAATAGAACTGGCCAAAAAATATAGCACTGCTTACTCTGGCACCTTTGTTAATGGCATCCTGGATAAGATATATAACCTCTTTGCCCGTAAGAATAGGAGTGCGGAAGTGATAGAGTTCCCTTTGGGAAGTAGTGGAGAAGCGGATATGCACGTCCATACTATCTGCTCTGACGGCACCTTGACACCTGAAGAGGCGGTGGAGGAGGCAGTGAAAATGGGCTTGAAGGCTATAGCCATTACTGACCATGATTGCGTGGATGCAATTAAGGTTGCACGAGAATTAGGAAAGGCAAGGGGGGTCCATATCATTCCCGGTATAGAACTTTCCGGTTACCTGCATCCAAATGAGATTCACATCCTGGGTCTTTTTATAAACGTGGAGGACCTCCATCTCCTGAGTAAGCTGGAGGAGATGAAGAGGGATAGGGTAGAAAGGGTTTCTGCCATGGCGGAAAAACTTGCTAGACTCCAGGTACATGTAAGTGCCCAGGAGGTCTTAAATTTAGCGGGCAACAGTCCCCCTGGAAGGATGCATGTGGCTGAGGTACTATGGAAAAGGGGTTACTGTGCTGGTATACAGGAGGCTTTTAACAAATATCTTGGGGATGAAGGCCCTGCTTATGTCCCCAAAAAGACCATTACTGTGCCGCAGGCCATTGAACTTATTCTGGAGGCCGGTGGAGTACCTGTCTACACACACCCAGGTCTTAACAGTAGAGACGATCTTATACCCTATCTGGTGGAGTGGGGCATACAGGCAATTGAGGTTTATTATCCCACTCATACACCTGGGCAGGTAGAGAAGTACCTTCAGATAGCCAAAAAATACAAGCTTGCCATTAGTGGGGGTTCGGATTTTCATGGGCAACGTAAACCTGGCATACCACTGGGCAAGACGAGGATACCTATGAGTATGGTAATGGCCCTCAGGGAGAGAAGGCAGAAAAGAGGAGTGGCTGTAAACAGTTAAGGAAAAGGATATGGTTTTTGACCTTATCAAAGGCCTGCTAGGCCAAGAGGAAAAGAAGGAAGCGAAGCCAGCAGAGGCAGCGGCAGAGAAGCGGGAGGAAGAAGCGGTATCCGCCTCAGGCGGACAGCCGGAGGAGGGTGCTTCCTGGCTCTCTCTGGATGCCTGGGTGTCCCTGGAGGGACTAAAGAAGGGGCTGGAAAAGACCCGTTCGCGTCTCGAAGGCCACCTAAAGGGCCTTTTTGCGCTGGGACAGACTGTAGATGAACATCTCCTTGAGGAGGTAGAGGCGGCCTTGATAGAAGCGGATATGGGGGTGAAGCCGGTTAACCGTCTTATGGAGGAACTCAGGCGGGCCTGCCAGTCAGGGCAGATAAAAGACGCCGTTGGGCTAAAGGCGTATTTAAAAACTAGTCTGAAGGAGCGCTTTAAGGGTTACAAATTGGAATTAAATATGTCCCCTACCCCTCCCACCGTGATTATGATAGCAGGGGTAAACGGCAGTGGTAAAACTACCTCTATAGCCAAGCTGGGTTATATGTTTGTTAAAGAGGGCAAGAGGGTATTACTAGCCGCGGGGGATACCTACCGCGCAGCGGCAGTAGAGCAGCTGGAGATATGGGCAGGTCGCGTAGGAGCGCAAATAATAAAACATCAAACAGGGGCTGACCCGGCAGCAGTGGCCTACGATGCGCTGCAGGCAGCGGTGGCCAGGGGGATGGATGTGGTCATCGTAGATACTGCCGGCAGACTCCACACCAAACAGAACCTCATGAACGAGCTTGGGAAGATAAAAAAGGTCCTGTCTAAGAGAATAGAGCATGCCCCCCACGAGGTGCTCCTGGTGCTGGATGCCACCACCGGACAGAACGCCATCTCTCAGGCAAAACTCTTCAAAGAGGCAATCGATATTACCGGTATTTTTCTTGCTAAGCTGGATGGAACCGCCAAGGGGGGTGTTGTACTGGGGATGCAGGATGAAATTAAGATACCTGTGAAATTTGTAGGCTTAGGAGAAAAGGCGGAGAATATACAGCGCTTTGACCCAGAGGGCTTTATTGATGCCCTGTTTGATTAAAATGATTTCTTTTCAACTAACAAAGAGGAGGGTAAGATGCGAGTACATCACTGGCTTTTAGTAGGAATCTTTTTTGGACTTCTCATTTTGGCCATCCCCACTGTAGAGGCAGCAAAGATGTGCGTACAGGTAGTAGATAAAAATGGTAACCCCGTGCAGGGGGTTACAGTGTTGGTGACTTACGGTGCTGAAAAAGAGACAGTAACCACCGATGCCAAGGGAGAGTGTTCTATAAAGCCTATTGGTGCTTCATGTGACATTGATGCCATAAAGGGGCTTTGCAAGGAAAGGCTGGCCCCTCAGGGAATCCTGGAAGACCTTAGGGTAATCATTACCCTGCACTGCTGGCCATCAAAATAGCATTGTCATTGCGAGGGACGAAGCTCCGAAGTATGCCAAACAAATTGGCGGCTACGCCTTCGGTGGACAATCAACTTATAACAGAGATTGCTTCGCTTTCGCTCGCAATGACCCATTTGGATAGTTTTTTATGAAGGACTGTATTTCTCGAAGGACCTTTCTTAAGACGGCCGTAGGGGCTGGGGCCTGCCTCTACGGCCTCAATTATCTCTCCAGCCTCCAGAAGCCTAAACCACTAAAGACCTTAAAAGAGGCAGGTCTGAAAAGGGGGCTTGTAATGGTGCATGGAAGTCACGGGAAGGGAAGAACCGAGGGGGAAACAATAAAAGAAATGACTGTCCGGGCCCTTGAGGCCATGGGAGGCATAGGGAAGCTAATCTCAAAGGGGGACAAGGTGGTAATAAAGCCCAACATGTCATGGAATCGTGCCCCTGAATTCGCTGCTAATACCAATCCTTTCCTTGTGGCTGCCATTGTTGAGTTGTGCAGAGGGGCTGGGGCCTCAAGGGTAAAAGTGCTCGATAACACCTGTTCAGGTAATCCATCAACGTCATATGAAATAAGTGGTATTGCCATGGCTGCAAAGAGGGCGGGCGCAGAGGTATGCTTTGTTGACCCTTCCAGACTGAGAGAGGTTCAAATCCCAGGGGGCAAGGCCCTTTCTTCCTGGGCCTTTTTTAATGATTTTATCCTCCAGGGAGAGGTAGACGTCCTTATCAACGTCCCGGTAGCCAAACATCATAGCACCTCCAGGCTTACCATGGCCCTTAAGAACGTTATGGGCATGGTGGGCTGGGATAGGGGGGCATTACATAAGGATATACACCCGAAGATATCTGACCTTAACAGGGTTGTAAAGGTAGACCTTACGGTGCTGGATGCCTACAGGATACTCAGGAGCCATGGACCTACAGGGGGTCGGCTGGAGGATGTGGATAATTCTTCTGAGGGAGCAAGACGGATAGTGGTGAGTACTGACCCGGTGGCTGTGGACTCCTATGGCGCCACCCTCTTTGATTTCAAACCAGATGATATTGGCTACATCCGCGAGGCCCATGAGGCTGGGCTGGGGGAGATGGATTATGGGCTATATGGATTTGAAGAAATTGCTGTATGAACAAGGTTCAGAGGGAAAATTTAGGGAAATTTTTCATAGATATTGCTAAAATTTTAGTTGCAGTTTATGTTTTCACTAGCCTTCCGGAAAGTCCTGGAAGATTTGCAATAGGCATAATAATAACCGTTTTTCTATTAACGATAACGATAGGGTTAGGAATTTTAGGAGGCGTTACCGATGCTAGAGGAAATAACTAGATTTATTAGAGAAGAATCTGTAAGTGTAATTTTTTTGGTCATCACTATTTTGACATTTTTAGTATTTAAGTATTGGTTCAATTGGTTCAGGCCAGGAAAAGCAAAAACGGCAAAATAAATTGCTCGCCAACGGCAAACAGGTCTAAGGATTTTAGGAAGCTTTAACAATGGTAGAAGAAATCCTTAGGTT
>JAHFOV010000063.1 GCA_023261505.1 Planctomycetota bacterium | reverse complement strand
TAGTGATGGAGGTTACTGGCCTTTCACGAACTGATACAAGGGCCCTGCTGAAGAAGGCCCACGGCCAGGCCAAGACTGCCATACTCATGCACCTGCAAAAGCTTGACTACAAGGAGGCCAGTAAGCGCCTGCTTATATCCGGAGGCTTTATCCGAAAGAGCCTTTAAACTTTAAAAATTAAGGGGCATGGAGATGGTTAGTCTCCATAACCCCTATTAAAATCAACACTTCGCACTAGACTAAAAATTGAAAGCTTATACCTAAAGGACTCATAAGAAGTGATAAGTAAAATGGGCAATGAGATGAAAAGGATTAGGCCGTGGGCAACAGCCTCATTTTACTTACTACTAATAGGACTCATCTTCTATGTCCTCTATCTTTGCTTTAAAGCCCGCCTTCTCTAGCGCACTAACCAGCTTCTGGGGGTCTATACTCTTCTTGACATGGACGTCAACTTCGCCCTCTTTCGGTTCCGCCTTCATTGAGATTACACCTCCTACAGCTTGAAGTGCATTTTTAACTCTGGTAACGGATTCACTGGAAGTCATCCCCTGCACAGAAAGTTCAACCTCCTTAACATCACGTTCTTTTGAAAACTCTTCTTCTATATCCTCTATCTCTGCTTTAAAACCTGTCTTTTCTAGCACACTAACCAGCTTCTGAGGGTCTACACTTTTCTTGACGTGGACATCAACTTCACCCTCTTTCAGCTCTACCTTCACTGAGGTTACACCTTCTACTGCTTCAAGGGCACTTTTAACTTTGGCAACGGATTGATCGGAAGTCATCCCCTGCACAGAAAGTTCAATCTCCTTTAATCCTCCTTTTTCATCCCCGTATAATAGTGGAAGTGAAAGCATAGAGGCCGTGAGGCTAACAATTAAGATTGTTGTTATTCGTTCCATTTTTTCCTCCATTCCGCCAAAACGTAAAAGGTTATAAATTGTACTCCTTTTACTCCTTTTACTGATTTTACTGACGAGAGTCAAGACAGTTGATCAATAACCAGTATGGTTCATGGGTCCGCTTTCGCAATTAAGGTACCACAATGGAAGCGTATTATTAAGATATTCAAAACATTACACTTAAGCAATTTGGGGGATGAGGCTAAATTTTATAGAGCTTGTAAAGACTGCAAAAGAATGTAATGTTTACAAAAGATTGTAAGTCTTACAGATAAAGGTTTTTTAAACCAAGGCGTATTGACCCTAATTCATATGTATTTAGACTTATGTAAGTTAAGGCCGTGTCGTACCTTCAGCAGATTCGCCGTGGCGAACCTTGACTGCTGTAAGGTCAGGGTGTGACCCTGACCTACTAGCTTCTTACTGTCTCTAATTGTCATTGAAAACTTGGAAGCCATTACACCCTTCTTAAGGGAACTGCCTTTGTAACTCTACGGAACGCAGGTTTATAATTTCTTTACCTACTTCAATACCACATTCCATTCCAGCACAAACCATAACAGATTTTAATAGGATGAGGTTATCGACATCTTGCTCTTCAGTTGAGTAAAACCTGAATGCTTTGCCTGAGACGTGGGGAAAGAAATTATCTCCTAGCCTCAGGCTTGTAATAGAGCGAAAGACCCTCCAGCTGCGAAGAAAGGATATTACAGCATCATCTCCTTGACCCCATAACATTATAGTAAAATTAGTCATTTTATTATTTCCTTTCTGGAACTATTTAAATTAATAGTTCTTGGAATACAAAGAAAGAGATAGAAAATTAATTAACGGGAAAGGATGCCGGAAGCGTCATGGTTCCAGCCTGAATGGCTACATTAATCTCTCATGGTAGGATTCATTATTCTCACGAGAAATAATTATAAGCTAAAAATATTTAATATCAATAAAAAAATATTTTGTGGAGAAGAGTTCATAGACATGGGCGTCTAGGTTATGAGATGAGTCCGCCTGAGGGGCACTCTTTAAGGCTATAACCTTGGTGTAAGATTTGATTATTTTGCTTCCTCGGCGCCCAATTTTATGTATTGACTTATTCCACATCCAGAGATAGTATTTTTACTTTAAGTGTTTTATTTGGGCTTTATCCCCGAATTGATGTTGTGGCTGGTTGGAATATGAATTTTTACCCTCCTTATGCTTACTCTCGAGCACATATACTTTAACAACGGAGAATAATTGTATATGCCCCTAAGCATGATATAGCCTTTTAGGGGTGGCTAGCTATGATCTTTAAAAGACGTAAAAAACCAGACATGTCAAGCCATTGGCGGATTGACCGCGGCAAATCTGTGTCAGATTCGCGGGGACGAATCGCTAGAAAATTTTCTATCTTGAGACCGGAAAGGTTCAACCTCCTCTTCTACTACACCCTCACCAGCTTTATCGTAATTTCTGTGGTGTGCGTGGCGGTAGGGCTTGTCTTCGCCAGGTTAGAAAAGGAGGACCTGGTCAATCGTAGCCTCAGGTATTTTAAATACATGAGCGCTAACCTGAACCGTGCCATTTATGAAGAGGTTTTCTTCCCCTCGATAAGTAAGGGAGAGTTAATAGACTTTGAAAAGAATAAAGAACAGGTCAAAAAACTGGATGACGTAATAAAGAAACAAACCTTTGGTTATAACCTGCAGAAATTGTACATCTTTGACATGAACGGGAAGATTATTTACAGCACCATTCCGGAACATATCGGGTTTGCAGAGGAAAGGGGAAAAAACTCTGCCCTGGACGAGGCCCTAGAGGGGGGCCACACAGGGAGGCTACGCGAGCCAGGCGAGCTAGATGATAAGGGTGTCAAAGTGGAGGATGCCCCACTCCTGGAGAGTTATTATCCCCTTTATGAATATAAGAAGGGTGACACCCAACCTGGTACTCAAGTAGGGGTAATAGAGATATACCAGGACATGCGTGACCTCCGCAAGCAAATACATAAGGCTGAAGAAAAGGCCATAATTACTGCCGCCTCTGCCACGGGAGTCCTCTTTGGGCTTCTCTTCCTGGTGGTGCTGAGGGCCGCCAAGGTAATAAACATCCGAACCAGGGAACTTCAGGAGGCCAGGACAGACCTGGAACGTAAAGTGGTTGAGAGGACAAGAGAAATAGAAAAGGCCCAGCAGGCCCTGAATCAGTCAGAAAAGATGGCAAGCCTGGGCCGTCTAATAGCAGGAATAGCGCACGAGATTAACAACCCCCTTGCCTGTATAGGAGGCTGCGCAGAGGCACTACTTTATAGGCTGGGCAACCTTGGGGTTCAAAACGGCAAGCTAAAAGATTTTCCAGAATATCTAAAGGTCATCCAGGAAGAAACCTACCGTTGTAAAAATATAATTTCAGGACTGCTCAATTTCAGTCGGCAGGTTGAACCGGCACTGGAACCCACTGAAATTCAGGGACTCATCAGGGAGGTTAGTTCTACGGTGACACGGCAGGTTGAGGCAGAGAGGAGGCCAGTAAGGATAGAACTCCTCTTACCTAACGAGGCCTTATATGTCAGCGGGGACTCCCAACAACTGCGCCAGGTCTTTCTTAACCTCTTTATAAACTCCCTGGATGCCATAGAGGGGGAGGGGAAAATTACCGTTCGCGCCCAACGCCAGGCCCAGGATATTACAATCCTTTTTCAAGACACCGGCTGCGGAATAAGAAACGAAGACCTTCAAAAGGTCTTTGACCCCTTCTTTACCACTAAACCTCCAGGCAAGGGAACTGGCCTGGGACTATCTATATGCTATAGCATTATCCAGGCACACAGAGGGACCGTAGAAGCCCTAAGTGATGGGCCAGCTAGGGGTGCTACCTTTAAGCTTTCTTTACCCTTATTGATGGAGGTCTCTGAGAGAGAACAGCTAGACAGCCATTCTGAGGGAGTGAAATCCGCCTAAGGCGGAAAGAATCTCTAATCCCTCCAGATCCCCCTTTTGAAAAGGGGGACTAAGGGGGATTTCTTCTCTTTGCTCAGAATGACGTACGCTGTAACAAGTTTCGCAACTATCTTCAGAGGTGAAATAAGATGCAAAGAAAGCTAAAGGTCCTCTTCGTGGACGATGAACATAAATACAGGGAGATGATGAAAAGGGAACTCTCCCTCCTGGGCCATACAGTAGTCGGCGCCGAAAGTGGGGAACAGGCGCTAGAAGAACTCTCAAAGAGGGACTTTGATGTGGCGGTAATTGACCTCAGACTGCCAGGCATTAACGGTATAGAGACCCTTCAGAGGATACGACAGGAAGAATATCCAATAGAGGTAATACTCCTCACAGGTCAGGCCACAGTAGAAACTGCGGTAGAGGCCATGAAGCTGGGGGCTTACGATTACGTAAGCAAGCCCTGCAGGCTGAGGGAGCTTGAGGCCCTCCTCCTCAAGGCATACGAAAGAAAGCGGCTCACCAGGGAAAACGTCTCACTGAAACGACTGATAAACGGGAAGACAGCCGGCCCCGACATACTGGGCAAGAGCCAGGCCATACAGGAGGTCCTCAAACTGGTGCAAAAAGTCGCTGCCACTGATTCCACCGTCCTTTTACAGGGGGAGAGCGGTACCGGAAAGGAATTGATAGCAAGGGCTATCCATAACCAGAGTGCCAGGGCAAACAAACCCCTTGTTGTCCTCAACTGCGCCGCCCTGCAGGAAACCCTCCTTGAGAGCGAACTCTTTGGTCATGCCAGGGGGGCCTTCACAGGGGCCCACGAGGCAAGGATGGGCCTCTTTGAGGTGGCAGATGAGGGTACCCTATTCCTGGATGAGATAGGGGAGATGAGCCTGGCCACCCAGAGCAAGCTCCTCAGGGTACTGCAATCTGGCGAGCTAAGGAGGGTTGGCGAAAACCGCGTTATAGAGGTGAATGTCAGGGTAATATCGGCCACCCATAAAGACCTGACAAAAGAGGTGAAGGAAGGCAAATTTAGAGAGGACTTATTTTACAGACTTAACATCATCCACATTAAAATTCCACCCCTCAGGGAGAGAAAAGAAGATATTCCGATACTGGTTGAACACTTTTTAAGTCTTTATAGGGCCAGAGGGTTCGAAAAGAGGATAGACGATAGGGTAATGAAGATGCTCATGGAATACCACTGGCCGGGCAACGTCAGGGAGGTACAGAATGTTATTGAAAGGATGGTAATACTATCGGATGAAAAGGTTATAAAGGACTGGCCACCCCTTGGCGGGCCAAATGTTAGACCCGTCGAATCTGTCGCAGGCATTACAAGCAGCGCCGGAGTGACTGGTGCGGAATTCCGCATTCCACATTCCGAAATCAGCATTGAACAGGGATTCTCCCTCGCCGACCTGGAGCGCCGCTACATCAACTATATGCTGGAAGAAAAAAAGGGTAACAAGGCCCAAACCGCCCAGGCCCTGGGCATCTCACTCAAGACCCTTTACAATAAGATAAAAGAGTATAACATTAGCACTTAATTGGCTCATTCTTAGAAAATATTAGCCGCTCCAATCCACAGTTTACATGCCGCCAGGTGCATAGTAAGTTTTTAATCTGATTGTGCAAAAGAGGCTGGTAAGAAAGGGTGTATTATTAAGACTTGACTAACATGCTAAAAACTATTGAGGATGTAACTGAAAGGCTTATTAAAGTATATGACCCTGAGAGGATAATCCTTTTTGGTTCTCATGCTATAGGCAAGGCACAGGATGGGAGCGATATAGACCTGTTGATTGTAAAGGAAACTGAGAAAAGGCCCATGGACCGCAGGATGGAAGTGGAGAAAATCCTATCCGACAGGCTTTTACCCCTGGACATAGTGGTCTATACCCCTCAGGAGTTGAGGTACTTGTATTCTCTTGGCAGTCCTTTCATAGAGGAAGTAATAGAAAAGGGGAGGATAATTTATGTGAGAAAGGCAACGGAAAGCTGGATAAAGGGGGCAGAAGATGAGTTAGATATGGCCTCTCTTCTTTACGAGCATAAGAGGTATCAGGGTGCTTGCTACCACAGCCAGCAATGTGTTGAGAAGGGACTCAAGGCACTGATACTGGAAAAGGGGAAAAGACCACAGAAAATTCATGATATTGTGGAACTCCTTAATGAAGTAACCCAGTTGGGGTGGGATATTGGCTTATCGCTTGACGCTGCAGTGTTTTTAAATAGCATATATAAAGGGAGATATCCTACAGAGGAGGGACTTTTGCCCTATGGCATACCCTCTCACGAGGATGCGGAAAGGGCTCTCTCCGCCGCCAGGAAACTTGCCGAAAGGTTAAAAAAAATATCTTAGTCTTGTGGGTGTGCAGCACGCTACTTGCTTTTAAGATAAAGGGATCTGACATTCCCAGGCCCTGGGCATCTCACTCAAGACCCTTTACAATAAGATAAAAGGATATAATATTTCTGTTTAATAATGGACGATAAGGACTTAGGCATAGAGTACTTTAAAGCTTTGCGTTCAGAAATAGATTTGCGGATAAAAAATCAGGCTTATTTAACAATTAACAAGATTGTAGCATGCGGTGCGTTGTATGGGCATCTTGTTGGAAAAGCCTATACTAAAGGAATAGCTGCCGTACCTCTGCTAGCTATCTTTCTAGACTTTGTCATCCACCATAATGTTGCTGGCATCAACAGGATTGGTAGGTATATTAGAGATGAACTGGAGAACAAATGTTTTAAAAACGCTGCCGGCAAATGGAATCCTTACGAAAGCTCCGCTGCTCAGACTGCAGGCGCTGGAGTCCGTGATCGTATGGAGAGGTTCGGCCAGTTAGGAATTACAATTGCGTTCTTTCTATTATCTTTAATGGTATTTTTCGCAAAAGAACCCTTGAGCCGTTCCTTTGCCATTATCTGGATTAGCGTTGGTGTCCTATTACTTATAGACATAGTTTTAGGGATTTGCTTGCGAGCCTCAAAAAATGGGCTAATGTAAGACACAAAAATTAGGTAGTTGCTATCTCCTTTATACTTATTTCAATCCCTTTTACGACAGGAATAGGGTCTTTATCTCTTAGTTTAAAAATAAGCCACTCCTCCAAAACTTCTACGAGTTCTTTTCTGCATTCTTCAACTGTCTTACCGTTGGCCCAAACCCCTTCAAAGCCGGGAATTTAGGCAAACCAGGTTCCATCATCTAGTTTTTTGTATTCTGCCATTTCTAATGCCCCTTGAATATATTCAACTGGCATGGTTTTTACCTCCAAAATAAAACCAAAAAGTAATTTATCTATCCTTCCAAAGATGGCACTCCGAGCACCTCGCCGAGAGGACATTCCTTACACCTTGGATTTCTCGGCTTGCAATATTCCTTACCTACCTTCACTAAAAGGGCATGGAATTCGTTGTAAAGCTGGACGTCTTTAGGTAAGTTGTCTTCAAAGAAGGTTTTTATCTCCTCATAAGTACTGTCCTCTGGTATGAGGAGATGACGTAATAGTACGCGGTAGGTGTAGGCATCTACCACGAAGGAGGGCAGATTGCAGGCGTAAAGGAGGATAGAATCCGCCGTCTCCCTCCCTATCCCCCTCACGGAAAGTAGACCTTCGCGAAGGGTCTGCAAATCCTCTGAGCGCATCTTTTCAAGTTCCCCATTGTACCTCTCGAATAACCAGTCAATGAGATTTTTTAGGCGTTTGGCCTTTATGTTGAAGTAACCGGCCGGGCGGATGAGTCTTGCCAGTTCTTGAGTTTCAGTCTTGTGAAGGGCCTCTGGGCTTAATTTACCAGCCGCCTTAAGGTTCTGGAGCGCCCTTTCCACATTACCCCAGTTAGTATTCTGTGTAAGCACCGCTCCTACTAAGACCTCAAAGGGGCCATCCCCTGGCCACCAATCCTGGGTGCCAAAGGCCTCAAAGAGCTTTTGATATATCTTCATAAGGGTGTCAGATGCCTTCATATATGGCTATATTAGCAAGGAGGATGGGAAAATCAATCGCTTTGAATGAACACCATTGCCCTACCCCCTACAACGTGGGAGGAGATTCCCCGTTGGGGTTGAAAATATTCAACCCCTACAGATTGGTTGAGACCTCTGCAGAATGCAAAATTTTGGAGTCCCCGCCTGAGGCGGATTTTCAACATTGATCCGCTTAAGGCGGACAATGGAATATTTCCCATCCGCCTGAGGCGGACCAAGGCGGACTGGACTCCATAAAAGGGAGTTCTTCAGAGGTCTCTGGTTGTAATTTGAAATTTGCTTTAATGGAAAGTCCTTGACAATCCTATTATTTTTGATAAATTTTAGCCACTTTCGTTGGCTGTAGGGGTTGAATATTTTCAACCCCTACACCTTCAAAAGAATCAGGAGACAGAATGGCAGAGAGAAAAGAGAACTGGCAGGATATGTACTATGCCTTCTGGAGTGCCTTTGATGCTAAGAGGGTGCTCCTTGGGCTATTGGGGATGGTGATGACTATCCTCTGGGTATCTGGGGTTCTCTGGGTATTCTCCAAGGTGGGATTTATAAAGATGGGCACTTCAATGTTTTTAATCACCCTTGTTCAACCCCCTACGGTGGCCGCCTGCCGGCTCTTTAAGGCCTTTACTGGCGCATTTGTCTCAGGGGATTGGAGGGTTTACCTCCCGCTGGCCTTAATACTCTTCGGCCTCCTGGCTATATGGTCACTGGTTGGGGGAGCTATCACAAGGGTAGCCTGCCTTGATTATGCTAAAGGGGATAGGATTGGGTTCACGGATTCTCTAAAGTATTCAAAGAAAAAATTCTGGTCCTATTACTGGGCCCCTGTAGCCCCTATCCTGGGGGCCTTGTTCTTCATCCTCCTCAATGGGCTTGCTGGACTTTTGGGAAAGGTAAAATTCCTTGAAATCTTTATTTTCCTGGGCTTTCCGTTTATATTATTGTTCAGTTTTTTGGCCCTTTTTGTAATAATTATCGGTTTAATAGGTTGTTGGCTTATGATTCCCACTATTAGTGTCGACGGCTCAGACGCCTTTGACTCTATGAGCAGGGCCTATTCCTATGTACTATCCCAACCACTTAAGTATTTTAAGTATCTTGCTTCAGGCGCAGCCTTTGGAGTACTTGCCGTGGCCATTGCTTCCCTTAGCGTTTACCTCCTGGTAGAGACCAGCTTTGCCACCGTAGGGCTTGGCATGGGGCAGAAGTTTCAGGTTATAAGATTCGCAGTAAACGAGCTAGTAGAACCAGCAGGGCCCTCTGCTAGCTATAGCCTTCCCATACAGGTAAAGATGGCCTCTTCGATTCTTCAAACCACCACTATGATTCTTACCGCTCTAGGCTTGCTGGCCTATCTCCTGTTATTAAAGTTGTTCATCTGGTCGATAGGCGCCGCTTACGTAGGTTCTGCCCAAACGGTACTATACCTCCTGATGAGGAAGGAGGTAGACGGTACCGAGGTGGCAGATATTTATGTAGAAGAGATAGAATCCGCCATGCCCACAACCACCCCACCCCCATCGCAGCCTGCTACCCCTCTTACTACTGAGCAAGAAAAGCGGTAACTTCACGAAAAGAATTACAAATTACAATTCAAAATTTGCAATTTGTAATTTGAAATTGATTATTTATTACTTTTCCCTTGATTGAACCCGCACTAAACCCTGCCTCAACTGTATTTTATGATGTTTACCGTCCCTTTCGAGCAGAACTCCATCGCTAGTTATGTCAACTACGGTATACCCTTTAACTTTTTGCCCAACAATATAGGACTCACCGTTTATGATAGCCACTGATGGTTCATTCCCCCCTTTTCTAATTAGGATTGAGCTAACAGTAGGGAGCGTGGCTTCTTCCTTGGGGGTTGGCTGCTCCGCTAATGGCGCTTTTTGCTGAAGTTCTTCGGCGGTTAAAAAGGGCTCCCTGCCCCAGCTACCGGAGGCCAGGCGCTCCTTTAATAATGAGGCATCTACAGGCATGGGTTCAAATTTTACGGGGGTAACTATTGGGGACTCTTTTGCCTCAGGGGCAGGAGGGATACGTTGCAACGTACCCCTACTATCTTTTTGTGAGAAAAGCACGGGAATATCCCTCTTTTCAGGGTGTTTCCTTCTAATAAAGTAGTGATAATTAACTATTCCCGCAAGTATCATTAAGATGAATAATACCACTAAGAGTATTATTCTTCTATCCATGGCTTCTTCTTATATTAAACAGGAGCGCTCTTTTACAGCAAGTAGGTATATTAAAATAAAAAGGGGCATGTCCGCCTAAGGCGGATGCCCCTAACGCTCACTTGCCCCAGCAATGAACGGGGTTTGCATTAAGGCCTCTTGGCCCAGACCACTTTGTGGCAGAACAATATGTCTTCCTTTGACACCACCATTGGTTCGTAAGCCGTCACGTTGTGAGACTTGAGGACCACCATGCCAGATGGAGTAAAGGCTACCTCCTTGATGTAGACCTTACCAGTGCTGCGAAGCCGGCAGATAATTAGGTCTCCCGATTTAACCTTTTCAGAGGGACAGACTATAACCTTCGTCCCGTCAGGATAACCTGGTAGCATACTTTTGCCGCTTACGATGAGCCCATAAGCCTGCTCATCTGTAACATCTGGTAGCCTCTCCAGTGGTTCATCTATTGACCCACCTACAGGCAAACCGGCGTCGCCGTATGCAATATCCGTCTCCCCGGCCGCCACATAACCCACAATTGGGATTGTTGGTAAGGAAAGGACCATCTTTGTAGACCTTGTGTAGTTCGGAGTCTTAACCTTGGCTGCGTGGCCACCGTTATCCATTACTTCTGTTATATCTTCTTGGGAAGGTGGGAAATCCTTGCTTTCATCCAGGAGGTATTCTACTGAAACACCATACGCCTTAGCTAGACTCAGCGCAACATCTCCGGAGAGCCTTTTGATACCTTCTTTCTCATAGTTTCTGTAACTTGAGATAGGAATACCCGCAGCCCTTGCCGCACCAGATTTGGTCCATGCCCTCTCTGCCCTTAGCAATCTTAGCTTTTTACTTACGTTCATAAGTCTTTATTAGCTAAAAACGATAAAAACCATAGAAAATACCTTGACAAATTGGCCAAAACTTGCTATAACGGCAAACTAATTACTCACATTTTACTGACATTTTTTCAATACTCTTACGTTTTGGCCAAAACGCATATAATATTAAAAACTTCTTACACTTTGTTGCTGTACTTTACACAATTTTGCGAAAATAGTCAAGAGTAAAAATGAAACTCGATTCGCATGGTGAAGAAAGGGACTATCAACTCCTGAGAGAGTTCTTAATGCATAAACCGCTTGAAGAACTTTACATACTCAGGGGAGAGCAATACAGTTCAAGAGAGGCCCTCGTGGAAGACATCATTGCCAACGATGATGGCTCTCTTGAGGAGATAATGGAACAGGAAGGAAGTTTCTTATATCTATTAATGAGGGGAGGAAGAGCCAATGATACGTTTTCTAAAAATGAAGGAGGTCTGTAAGCTCTTCGGTGTCAGCCGTTACACGATTAGAAATTGGGTAGAGAAGGGTGAGTTTCCCGCCCCTGTTAAGTATGGCCTCTACCTCCGCTGGCCAGAGGAAGACATCGAAACTCTTGTGGAGAGACTAAAGAGAAATAGGTGGCAGGAGAGCCTGGAGTGAAGGGTTGCCCCCGTACTTTACCTGGGCATAGGAAAAAGTGGAATAACGGCTTTGCTTACATATAGGCAGTACAAGCAAATATTCGGCAGAGTAAAGTACTGGGTTACAAAGAACACTTTGAGTAATAATCAGGCAATAGGTTTCCCAGAAGTGGGAACGCATGGGGAGAATGGACCCAGGCTGGCCGGCCCATCAAACATTTAGCATGCCACCATCAAGAAATATGCAGGGGTTGAAAATATTCAACCCCCACCCTAGAAAACAGCGAAAGCAAGGGGAAATTCGCTGACCTAGCACCCCCCACCCTCCCCCATCCTTGGGCAGTCTTGAGCAGTTCCACAAGGCTTTCCCTGTTAGTAAAATCCGAAATTAGAAATTACATATTTGGAATCTGGAATCTGTAATTTTAAATTTGTAATATGTTATTCTGAGGTTTGCGGGGGCTATTGACCGCCACCATCAATGTGGAATTAGCGCCCGGATTTTCTCGGCATCTTCCTTAGGCAGGACGTCAAGGGGCTGTTGTGCAGTATAAGTTTCCACTGTAGTGCCAGCAAGAGCAGCCTTGGGTAAACCAGAGACCTTATCTTTCTGTAACAGAAAGACCCCTTCCTGGTCTACTTTGAATTTCGGTATTCCGTAGAAGGCAACATCCTTAGAACCCGGAAAGCGGACAACCACTTCCTGATTGTCTCCGATGCCCTTCAGGCCTGATGCCACGTGAATAATCGCCTCTTGCCATTGAGGGTCATGCTCGGTGACCCTGGGTACTCGGGGTGCCATTTCAGCGACTGTTGCTGGACGCACGCTCTTCACCCGCCCCATCAACACTATATCTGCGCTTTCAATGCGGGCCTTGAGTTGGGCATCTTTCAACTCTTGGCGCTCCTTAGTAAGCTTTTCTTGCAACTCTGGGGCAGCAAGAGCTCTCGTAATGAGTTCATGCCCAATCTCCCTGAGTGCCACTCCCTCGCCGAGTATCCAGCCATCGGCGTAGAACGTAGCTTGCACGCCCTCCCGAAAGACCGAGGGGTCCTTAAGCTCGATGGTGATTAGCTGACCTGCGGATATGGAAACCGTAGCCGGCTTCTCCAACACTTGGTCCACTTTTACTACCGCTGTCTTATCGGATGCCTGGACGCCTGGAAAGGAAACAGACGCCATTTTGACGATGGTTCCGACCAAGACAACACTTGACTTCTCCATCAATTCCGCAATCTGACCATACGTTGGCAGGGCCTCCAATGTAAGCAAAAGCACACAAAAGAAGCTTATCACCCATTTCAAAACACTAACCTGAGTTTGTGACTTCATAACACTAATCCTATCGGACAATTACCGCAACCTCGCTCTAGTCTCATTGTATCGCCTTAACCCTAAAATAGAACGGATCTATGGAAATGTCAACCGGGTTGCCAGACCCATCCAGTAGCGTTTTGGTCGTAAAGTTCGCACTGCGCTGGTACTTTACCCCCTTTGGAAAGTTGGCCAGGTCGGGTGTATTGTTGGCTGAGAAAATGCCGTGGAACTCATTACCCACAGCCAGCATAAAATTGTAGTCACCAAGGTATGGCAAGTATTGGGGGTCAGGTGCATTCCCTGGAACCTTAGCCATAATGGTATCGTGAACAGTAGTGAAGGCATCCCTGGTCTGCTCGAGGTGTGTGACCCAGTGGCTGGTGGCACCACTTCCAAAATGCTGCTGGTAAAGGAAGCCTACAGTGCCATTTTCAGCCACCGCCAGCGCAAAGCAGGTGGCGTTGGTAATCGTTCGCAAATCGTTTGACCAAGTGATACCTCGGTCAGTCGATAGCCTCACATGAATTGTGTAGATGTCACCATTTCCGACCCTGTCGGCCCAGGCGATACACACTGTAGAGCTATTGTTAGGGTCAACTGCAATGGACAGGCTTGAACCAATTCGCTCAAAACCCAGTGTTGATTCGTTGGCCCATGGGATAGTGATGTTCTTCACCACTCGCCGACCCGGTAGTCCATCAGTATCTGTAAGTGCCTGGAATGGGTTAGGGCCAGCACCGCCATTATCATCCCGCACCACTACCACATCGCTCGTGGCAACCGAGCCATCGAAGCTCCGCCACCCGAAGTAAGCCGCGTAAACCGTACCATCCCGGGCAACCGTCGGCCGAATCGATGGACCGTCCTGGCCCGCTGTGGGACGCGTCTCTATGCGTATAGTATTGAACGTCGTTCCATCAAGCGAAAGATCTACCGTAGCTGTCCTATCACCCGGGGCGTCAAAGTCGTTGTTCCCAACATACACCCGCTCGTTACCCCCCACAGTGGTGGCCTGCACAAACGGTTGGTCTACATTGTTTCTAGAGCTTAAGACTGCCATCGGCGTGGGGGCAGTAAAATCGTCAGTACGGAGTATATTCAGCAACAAGTTGCCAGGAATGCGCAGGATTCCTCCGTAGAGTCGCAGGGCGGTGCCGCTGGTAGCAACGGTTATGTCACTCGTTCCTAGCCTGCCCGAACTGGGCACAATCATGTTCAGGGTCCATGTGTCCCCTCCATCCGTGGAAACATAAACTGGTGCAAGTCCACTGGAAGTACCGAAAGGGTTGGGTGTAAAGGCAGACCCGACCATCCTCCGGCTGTTAGTGGTGTCCACTGCCAGAAACGGCTCGCTGTCCTGATTGGTCTCCCCGCTCAGGCTGGCAGGAATCATATTGATTACCTTAGCCGCAACTGGCGGTGGGGTAGGCGGGGGTGGAGGGGGTGGCGGTGGCGGCCCGGCGCAGCCTGCAAGAATAGCAAGTGCCAGAGAAACCAAAAGGGTTCTCATAGGCTAAAAAATAAACCAATGTAGCCATAAAATCAACAAATTTTTTAATTTCTAGTAGGTTTTTAGGCCCTTTTGCAGGAGGTAACCAATTTATCTAAGGCCTACCTTTTCTAAGTGTGAGGAGCAAGCTCTGATAGAAGGTATTATCAGGTTGTAGCTCTACTGCCCTTTTTACGGCCTTTTCAGCGTCTTCATACTTGCCCAATTTACCTAGAGTTAGGCCCTTGTGGTACCACGCCTCAGCGCAGTTCGGGTCAATCCCCACTGCTTTATCGAAGCAATTAATGGATTCCTTGTGCTTACCTAATATGTCCATGCCCACACCCTTGTTATCCCATGCTTGGGCGAACTCTGGATCGATCTCTATTGCCTTGTCATAACAGGATATGCCCTCCCGGTACCTGTCCATATTGATAAGGGCAACACCTTTTGTATTCCATGCATCGGAGAACTTTGGGTCGATATCCAGCGCCTTGTCAAGGTACTTGACGGCTTCCTGATGTCTGCCCAATTTGCCCAGTGCCTCGCCCTTGTTGCTCCAGGCGGCGGTTAACTTCGGGTCAATTTCCAGTGCTCTGTCAAAGCAGGAGATGGCCTCCTCGTGCCTGCCCAATTTGCCCAGGGTCACGCCCTTGTTATGCCATGCTGAGGCGTGCTTTGGGTTAATACCTAGTGCCCTGTCAAAGCAGGCGATGGCCTCCTGATATTTGCACAACCCCTCCAGAACACAGCCCTTGTCGTACCATGCAAGGGGGCACTTCGGGTCAATCTCCAGTGCCCTGGCGCAGTACTCAAGTGCTCCCTGGTAGTTACCCTGATTAAAGAGCGTTTCAGCATTTTCCAGGCAATCCGATAGAAACTCTTGTACACCTTCCTTTTGTGACGTGCTTATTTTTCCAGCAGTGGTGTCATCGGGGAGGGGAATAGTCTCAAGGGTAGCGGTTTCTTTTGAAAGGGCTGAGGGTGCAAAAACCAAGCAGACAGCTAGCCCCAAAGTTACAAAGAGTGCAGCCATTTTCATAGGGTCTTACCTAAAAAATGTAGCCTAGTGGTGCGTCCAGACGCACCCTACTTTTCTATTTCTCGGCCGCCTGAGACGAATTCTCTATCTCATCCACCACCAGCGTCAGGCCGCTCAGGCCGAGGCGGTGGGCAAGGCCGTAAAGGGTTATTTCCTTACCAGACTCCATTCTGAATATCTTGTCCCCCAGTTCCGCCCTGGCTACTACGGTAAG
>JAHFOV010000062.1 GCA_023261505.1 Planctomycetota bacterium | reverse complement strand
CCTGAAGAGTCTGGGTAGGTTGCTTCCTAGCTTGCGCTTTCTTGAATCTTCGTACTTACCGCATCTATCGCCGTAATAAAGAGGGGCTTCGCCTGTTATCTCTACCTTCCTTACTGTGCAGATGTTAGAGCAGTCCCTGCAGACAAACGAACCTATATCGTAACGGCGGTTGCGTAGGTCAAAACCCTTAAAGGCGGATTTTTCCCACGTACGTTCCTTCATAACGATGATGGCTGCACCTATGGCCCCCATGCAGTCATGATGAGGGGGGACAGTAATCCTTTTACCTAACACCTTCTCAAATGCAGCCTTAACCCCACGGTTATAAGCTACACCACCCTGGAAGAAGATTCTATTTCCTATTTTGCGCCCCTCCACAACCCTATTAAGGTAGTTAAGGACTATAGAATAGCTGAGGCCGGCTACGAGGTCGTCCTTTGGGACTGCCTTTTGCTGGTGGTGAACAAGGTCAGATTCCATAAACACCGTACATCTCTCACCCATACTACAAGGACCGCAAGAGCTAAGTGCCATCTTACCAAACTCTTCTTTTATGCTTATACTCAGCCGCTCAGACTGCTCCTCGAGGAAAGAGCCTGTGCCGGCGGCGCACACCTTGTTCATGGTGAAATCCACCACTGCGCCATTCTCTATGCTGACATATTTTGAATCCTGTCCACCAATCTCAAAGATGGTATCTACTTCGGGGTCTGTACATATTGCAGCCGTGGCGTGGGCAGTAATCTCATTCTTGGTAATGTCTGCGCCTATGTAATCTCCCGTGAGGTAACGGCCAGAACCTGTGGTACCTACTCCCTTTACATCTACATAATCTCCAACCTCTAGCCCCACTTCAAACAGACCCCTTGTAACGGCCTCTAGCGGTCTGCCGGCAGTCATAAGATACCTGCGGGCCAGGACATTCATATCCTTGTCTATCACTATCACATTAGTGCTAATGGAGCCCACGTCCACACCTACGTATGCCTCTATCCTGCCATTGGCCTTTATATGTTTACAGCTTATATTGATTAGATAATTATCCCCCTTAAGTCCTTCCAAAGTAAGTGCTTGAGTATTACGATTTTTCAAGTAAGCCTGCAGTGATTCTACCCCCCGGTAGGGAATTCCATTGACTTTATTCATAAGAACAAGCACGGCGCCGATTGCCCCCATGGTGGCAAAATAACTGGGTATTACCAGCTCACCGGGGCTAAGCCCCAGGACATCCTGGAAGGCCTTTATCATGGCCTTGTTAGCGGCCACCCCGCCTTGAAAGGCTATGGGCCTCTTGAACTCCTTGCCCTTGGCGATAGTGCTCTTAAAATTCCTGGCCATCGCATAGCACAGCCCTGCCAGAATGTCATGCAGGGGGGTGGCCTCCTGCTGGAGGTGTATCATGTCTGACTTGGCAAAGACGCTGCAACGACCTGCAATCCTTGGAGGGTTTTTAGACTTTAGGGCCAGTTCTGCGAACTCTTCCTCTATGGAGATACCCAGGCGGGAGGCCTGCTGGTCCAAGAAGGAGCCGGTACCGGCAGCGCACATGTTGTTCATAGAGAATTCTGAAACCCTCACATCCCCGGTCTTTTCATCGGGTTCAAGAAGCATGAGTTTGGAGTCTTGTCCACCTATCTCTATAACGGTCCTGACCTCGGGGTGGAAGGTGGCGGTGGCCTTGCTCTGGGCCACTACCTCGTTAACAAAGGTAATTCCTAGAATCTCTGCCAGCAGCTTTCCCCCGGAACCGGTAGCCGCCATGCCTACGACCTCCTCCCTTGGATGCCTGCTGAAGAGGTCTGTCAAGACCCTTACACTCGTTTCAACTGGCTGGCCATTGGTCCTTACATAGTGGTTTTCTAAGACCTGTCTATTTTCATTGACCACCACCGCCTTAAGGCTGACAGAGCCAATGTCTATGCCAATAAATTTCTTTTCATTCATCTCCTGTCCTCTAACAAAAAATTTCCTTCCACGCTGTACGGTAACGGAACTACTGAACTACTCCTTATGGTTGGACAGAAAGGGAAAAACAGACATCTTCCACTCCTAATTTGCACAAAAATCAGCTAAAAAGACCTTATGCAACATTGGCAGGGTGGGTTATCCTGCCGGTGA
The DNA here is from genome assembly GCA_023261505.1 of Planctomycetota bacterium. Lineage (GTDB taxonomy): Bacteria > Planctomycetota > Brocadiia > Brocadiales > Bathyanammoxibiaceae > JAHFOV01. Next base: position 13,450 of record JAHFOV010000062.1, on the reverse strand, counting down.
TAGCAGAAGCTGCGGCCACAGCAGGACTTGAAAGGTACACCTCACTGCGTGGATGTCCCATCCTGCCAGGAAAGTTTCTATTGGTGGTGGCCAGGCACCTTTCACCCTCTGCAAGGATACCCATGTGTCCTCCCAGGCAGGGCCCACAGGTGGGTGTGGAGACGCTGGCCCCTGCCTTAAGGAATATCTCTATAAGTCCTTCCTTAAGGGCTTCTAAATAAATGGCCTGTGTAGCAGGAATTATAATTAACCTAACGTATGGATGAACCTTCTTCCCTTTAAGGAGACTTGCTGCCACCCTGAGGTCTGTTATCCTGCCATTAGTGCAAGACCCAATAACAACCTGGTCTATGTTTATTTGGGAAAGTGCTTCAACGGGCTGAACATTGGAAGGGAGGCTTGGGATGGCCACCCGGGGTGTTATCGTATTTGCATCGTATTCTTTTATCTGACAATAAGAGGCAGTTCCATTACTGGAATATGTTACATAACTCCTTCTGGCTCTACCTTTGACATACTTTTGTGTAATCTTATCAGGGGGTATTATTCCTGCCTTTGCGCCAGCCTCTATTGCCATGTTACAGATGGTAAAACGATCGTCCATCGATAGGGAGGAGATGGCTGGGCCAGTGAATTCCATCGCCTTGTAGAGGGCTCCATCTACCCCTATGTCACTAATTAAGAAAAGGATAAGGTCTTTTCCCGAACTCCATAGAGGAAGCTTGCCGTTAAATACAAACTTTATTGTTTCAGGAACCTTCAGCCATACCTTCCCTGTGGCAAAGCAAGCAGCCAGGTCTGTACTGCCGACACCCACAGCGAAGGCACCAAGTGCCCCGTAGGTGCACGTATGGGAGTCTGCCCCTATTATCAGGTCTCCTGGGAGCACAAGGCCCATTTCTGGAAGTAAGGCGTGTTCTATACCAACTGAGCCTACTTCAAAGAAGTAGGCTAACTGGTGCTTTCTGGCAAAATCTCTGAGGGTCTTGACCTGCTGGGCTGAAGCTATGTCTTTACTGGGTGTAAAATGGTCTGGGACAAGGGCTATCCTATTACGGTCAAATACCTTTTGCAGACCTGCGTCTTCAAATTCCTTTATGGCTACGGGAGCTGTGATGTCATTCCCAAGACAAAAATCTACCTCTGCATATACAAATTGTCCTGGATGTACCTCTTCCTGACCAGCGTGTGACGCAATAATTCTTTCCGCCAACGTCATATCTAAGTTTACCCTCAAGAAGGTTTTGCTGTTACAGCTTTCCCGTGGCTAGTTGGGTTATCTAAGGCAGATTTGCCCTCAGGCATGAAGGGGGAATAGACCCATTAATTGTTAAAGAATCTACTCCTGTGACCTTTTGTGAATAGCGGATCCTGTATGTATATCTTATGGCACCTAGAGCATAAGTCAAAACGGAGGGTGTCGTATTCCATTTCATCAATGTCTTCAGCATCCTCTTCGTCATATTCTTCTAATTCTTCGACATCTTCAAGGTCTTCCTCATCTTCTAACTCTCCTGTGGCGTGGACCTCCACTTTTACAACATATCTTGTATCCTCTTCTGGATGTATATGTTTACCGCACATGTCACAGGTGTAATGGATCATCCATTGACCTCCTTTATCACTGTAAGAGGGAAAAAAATTAACCTTTCACCCCTCCATTCTCTAAATTACTGGATGCAAGCATTATATTAAGCATCATAGAGCTTGTCAAGGGATTTCTTGAGCCGCCCATTGTAAAAACACGTGTTGTTTCTGAGAAAATCTCTTTCTATTTTTCAAAAGTTGTGCTTGGAGTTTACCAAAGGGAGACTTATCTATTACGGCTCACGACATAATCGGCAAGCCTCAGGAGAGAGGTCTTATACTCCGAATCAGGCAATATGGAAATCTCTTCTTTGGCCTCCTCAGCGTAGCGGCGGGCCTTGTTAAAGGAGTATTCTACAGCCTCATACTCTGAGAAAAGCTCCAATACGCTGGCACGGTCTTGAGTGGTAAAGTTCTGGAAGATCCATCTACAGGTATTCTTTCGGCTAGTCTCGGGTAGACTTCCTACAAGTTTTATCAAGGGGAGGGTAAGCTTCCCCTTCTTTATGTCTGTGGAGAGGGACTTGCCCATTTCATCCTCTGTACCAACAATATCCAGGCAATCATCCACAATCTGGAAGGCAAGCCCGACCTTAAGCCCGTAGCGGGTGAGGGCTTCCTGAATTTTACGATTAGCGCCTGCAAACATGGCCCCAAGGCGACAACTGGTAGCACAGAGGCTTGCCGTCTTCTTCTCAATGATGTCCATATAGTCTTCTTCAGAAAGGTTCAGGTCGTAGCGCCGCTGTAGCTGTATGAGCTCTCCCTCACACATAATATTTACCGTCTGTGACATAATGTAGGTAGACAGTTGGGAGTCCATGGAGGCAAGGATAGTGAAGCCCCTTGACCATATGTAGTCTCCGAGGAGTATAGAAATCTCTCTGCCCCATATCGAGTTGACGCTGGGGACGTGGCGCCGCACGGTGGCCTCATCGATTACGTCATCGTGAATCAGCGTAGCTATGTGGACTAATTCCACCACCACGGCCAGGTCCAGGTGTTGTGGAACCAGCTTGCCACAACTCTGCGCAGAAAGGAGCAGTAACACAGGTCTGAATCTTTTACCCTTAAATCGGCTTACGTGAAGGATTATCTCCGCTATCTTTTCATGCCTGGTAGAGAGATCGGTAGTCAGACGCTCCTCTACCTCTAGCATGGAAGGCAATACAGGCTTAAGAATCTCAATCATGTCCATATATATTATCCTTGTGGCAGAACTTAAGTATAAAAAGAGCGTGCATAATAACAAGACATAAAAAAAATGTCAATTTCTTTTCTACGGAACCTGGGTATAAAAAGCACGGGTTTGAGTTCGACTGGGGCGGATTGATGTTAACCTATTTTTTCAAGCCTGGCATACTCCACCAGTAGGGTCTTTCTTCCCACAGGGAAGTCTACCACCACCATCTGTCTTTTCCCGTGGCCTGTCGTCTCTTTTATCCTCCCAGTACCAAAGACGGGGTGTCTTACACTTTCTCCAGGAGAGAACTCTCCTGTTGATATACTCTCTTCTTCAATGAAGGGCTTCTCAATAAGAGAAGTTCTATCCACTTCACCCAGGGCCTCTTTTGGCAGCTCCTGCAGGAATATAGATGGGATAGAGGGCACATCCAGGCCATATCTGGAGCGATGCCTGGCATGTAGTATTATCAGTTCCCCCTTGGCCCTTGTGATACCCACATAAAATAGGCGGCGCTCCTCTTCCAACTCTTCCGGCTTGGCCCCTGGTTCGAGGCTTCGGGCATGAGGCAGGAGTCCTTCCTCTAAACCACAGATGAACACCACTGGGAACTCCAGCCCCTTTGCAGAATGAAGAGTCATAAGACTCACCGCCTCTGTATGCCCATCCCAGCTATCTATGTCCTGTACGAGGGACACCCTCTCAAGGAAGTCCTCCAGAGAACCATCGGGGTGCGTCTTGTCGTATTCCTCCGCGGCATTAACTAGCTCATCTACGTTAGCCAGCCGCTCCGTAACTTCAAGTACGTTAAAAATGGACTTGAGGTAGGCTATGTATTGAGTTTTTTCAATCACCTCAGTCATAAGTGGCCTCACAAGTGAGCGGGGCATTTCTTGAAGCTGTCTGTAAAGCTCGGAAAATTCCTTCAGGCCCTCTTTGGCTTTACCCTTTATTCCCTCCGCGCCAGAACTAGCTACCTGGATAAAATCTTTGTTTGTGCTTGTTGCTTCTGCCTTGAGCCTTCCTATAGAGGTTGGACCTATACCCCGATGCGATGTATTTATTATCCTAGTGAAGGCCGCCTCATCTCTTGGATTTACCAAAAGTCTGAGGTAGCTGAGAATATCTTTCACCTCTTTTCTTTGATAAAAAGCCACACCGCTAACAATGATGTAGGGTATACCGTAAGACCTCATGGCCTCTTCCAGCAGCCTTGACTGGGCATTGATGCGGTAGAATACGGCCATGTCAGAGTATTTTTGGCCACTTTGTTGTAACTCCTTGGCCCTTGCAGCAACCTCCCTGGACTCCGCCCTCTCATCTTCGCAGTGAACCACGGTAACTAGCTCCCCTTCGCGGTTCTCTGTCCAAAGACCCTTGGTCTTTCTGAATATGTTATGCTGGATGAGTCCGCTGGCGAGCTGTAGGATGCGTTTAGTGGAACGGTAATTCTGTTCTAACCTCACCACCTTTGCGTCAGGGTAGTCCTTCTCGAAATCCAGTATATTGCCGAGATTCGCACCTCTCCAGCCGTAGATAGATTGATCTGGGTCGCCCGTGACGCAGATGTTGCGGTATTTTTTTGACAACAGCCTCTGTATCACGTACTGGGCAAAATTGGTGTCCTGGTATTCATCAATAAGGATAAACAGAAATTTTTCCTGATAATGGTCAAGGGTGTCGGGGTGCTTGGAGAGGAGTTCTATTAGTTTTAGCTGGAGGTCATCAAAGTCGAGTGCATTGTTTGTCTTGAGGAGTTCCTGGTATTTGGCGTAGACCTTGTGAGCTACTTGATGGTAGTAATCAGAACGTTCTTTAAGCAGTCCCTCGGGGCTAAGGAGGCGATTTTTAGCGTTACTTATCGTAGCGGCTAAGGAGGCAGGCTTCCAGTGAGTGGGGTCTAACTGGAGTTCCTTCATGGTGGCCTTTACGGTACTAATGGTATCGGCTGTATCGTATATACTGAAGGAGCGGGTGTAACCCAGGCGTTCAATGTTGCCCTCCGTCGCCTGCGGTGCTACCGCCCTCAGGATTCTGGCGCACATAGAGTGGAAGGTGGATATCCATAGCCCAGGGTAGTTGTAATAGGCCAGCACCCTCTCCTTCATCTCATCGGCGGCCTTATTGGTAAAGGTGAGGGCCAGAATATTGTAGGGGCTTACCCCTCTCTCTATAAGGTGACAGATTCTCCTGGTAATGACCCTTGTCTTACCGCTGCCCGCCCCTGCCAAAACCAGTAAAGGCCCCTCCAGATGGGTTATGGCCTCAAACTGGGATTCTGTGACGTCTTCAAGGAGTTTGCTTATCGTCTTCATAAAAACAGTTTAAAAGTTCAAAGGTTCAAAAGTTCAAGCTTTTGGGTCTTCAGCACCACGGGGTTTAATACCTTGCCTCTCCATTATCCTCTGGAGGATTTCCTTTGACTCCTCTGCCCAGCTTTTACGCGGCGGTGTCTTAAACTTAGTTCCTTTAAGTTCTGAACCCTTTAAATATTCAATAAAGTTCCCTAGCATACCACTCACCTGTCTTGCTGAGTCCTTAACAGTATTGAAATCTTCTTTTGTAATATACCACTGGTCATAGGCAACGTACATCTGACATCGTACCTCTCCGCAAGAACCCTTTGCAAGAAAAAGAAATTGTATGAACTCGGTGTTGGAACCCCTCTCAAACCCTTCAGAAATATTGGATATAACAGAGACGGCCGCCCTTCTTATTTGGTCGATAAATGAAAAATCCCCAGAAAACTTCTTATCCTTTGTGATTTCATAAACTCTTTTTGTTAATTCCCTGGCCTTCTGCCACACCACAAGGTCTTCAAAACTTTCGGCCTTTTTCATCGTCACCTCCTTTGAACCCTTGAACTTTTAAACCTTTAAGACATCTTTCTACTATAAAGAGTTGTCTAAAACTGCAGATTTAAATATTTTTGAGACTCCTCTTTTAGCCACCTATACGAATGTTCTTTAACAAATTTTTGGCCTTTTCCTTTGCCTCGTCAAGCTTCTTGGCAATGCTAGGGTAGCGCGTCCTGATTTTGTTAAGCAGTCTTTCTGCCCATTGAAACTCATGGGAAAGGAAATAAAGGCCGATAAGAAGAAAAAGAATCCCCTGAAGGAAGGGGAGGAAGAGGCCCGCTATTCCCAGGAGAATGAAAATCCATCCAAGGGCCAGAATAAAAATACGTTTGAGCTTCGGGTTCATTCCTAGGGGTGTATCCAAAAGTTTAAATATTATATAAGTCTTTCTTTCTAAAAGTGTTACGTGCCCAAGTCCTGAAAACCTGGAATATAAGAGCTAGCCTCTTGGCCAGTACATGATAACAGCAACACCTATGAGGGCAATAAAGGACCCGAGGAGGTCTAACCTGTCCGGAGTTACCTTATCCACCTTCCATCCCCAAAGAACAGCAAGAAATATAAAAATACCGCCATATGCAGCATAGACACGTCCAAAATGGGCAGGTTGGAAGGTCGGGATAATACCATAAAGAATCAGCACCACTGCCCCAATGATTGCAAGCCATATACTTTTACCTTCGCGTAGCCATAACCATACAAGGTATCCACCACCTATTTCGCATAATCCAGCCAAGACAAAGTAAAAAAGCGACTTAGTTATTTCCATTTCCTTCCCTCCTGTTCGTATCTTTAACGTGGGGCCTTCTTCCCCAGCATCTCCACGAAGGCCTCTATCCTGGTTCTTAATTGGCCGTCTATTCCGCCTGGTCTGTCGCATTCCAGTGTCAAAATAGGCACTCCCAGGGTTCTTCTAAAAATAGTGTCGTACATATTACGGTAGCAGAAACTCTGGACGTAGTGGATGAGGCCCTGGATTCCACGTCTTTTTATCTCGTTTCTTGTATCATCTACCCTGCCCTGAATATCGTAAGGATATGTGTAGAGTAGGTACTGCTCAAGCAGGGTCTTTGAGGGATAAGGCATGCTGAACTGCCTCTGTATCTCATTGAAGACCACCCGAACGCCCAGTTCTTCAAGAAAGCCATACAGCCCTCCGCATATCGGAGGCACGCCGATAAAGCCTAATCTTATTCTCTCTCGCAGTGGTTCTCTCTGCCTAACTTCTTCAAGGAAGATTCTTGCCTTCCTCTCAAAGAGAACTGGGTTGCCCATCATGTCGCTGGTGGAGACGTTCCAGATGTGATTCTCCTCGCCGGTGACTTTACCTTCCTGCCAGGTAAGACGGTCTATCTCGTGGACTAAGGTCCTGATGCGGTCAAGTTCCTTTTTAACCTCCTCAGCCTTACGCAGGGTTGTCTCCTCTCCACCTAATGCAGAGACAAGGACGTGAAAAGACTTTTGTAAAAGCCCCGCCTGCCTCCCGTAAGGGTATTTAAAGGGTATGATCTCCAAACCCTCCGTGGCTAGCAGCTCCATTAAGGCGAAGGTATTACTGCAATCCCCTTCCACCACGCCTATTACCTTTTTTATCCCTAACTTTTTGATGGCGGAATATATGCCCTTTATCCAGGCGCAGTTATTCCTGGGTAGACCTGAGGCCTCGGCCCTTTCCACAAGGTGTGCCGGGTCTTCGTCTGTAATGAATATATTATTTAAATCCACTGGCACATACCCTGAGGCAAAGACTATCTCTATAGGTACTGTGCTGGTGATGCCCACACTTATATCTGGGGTGGGCTTTTCAGGGACCAGGAGGGCAGGATAGGTAACAGTTTCAAACGGTAAGAACTCCATAATATTCCTCTAAGAGATTTGGCTACAACTAGATAACTCAATAGATTACATCAAAGGAGGTAGGCTAAGTCAAGGAAATTTGGGAGGTTTAATGAAAATTAGCCTTCATAGATACCAACCTGGCTAATAGCGGATTGCCTCTCAGGTGGTTTTCTTTATAAGGAACGGGTGTTGGGCTGACTTAGTGCAGCTTCAAGTGAAGAAACTGTCTCCAGGTTTTTCACGTTTTTGCTGGGGTCTATGCGGCGCATAAGTCCTGCAAGGACCTTCCCCGGCCCTACTTCATAAAATTCTTCCACGCCATCATTGAGAAGTAATTTCATAGACTGTGTCCAGCGAACGGGTCCTGTGAGCTGAGCCAGGAGTGCCCTTCGTATTTCTTCTGGCTCCTGGACATATTTTGCATGTATATTGGCCACTACAGGTATGTGAGCCCTTTGGAGCTTCGCCTTTTTCAGTTCTACGGCCATCTTCGCTTGTGCAGAAGCCATTAGGGGTGAATGGAAGGCACCACTTACCTTTAGAGGGATTACCCTCTTTGCTCCTCGGTTCTTTGCCTCCTTAGAGATGACTTCAAGGGGCCTGTTTTCTCCTGAAACAACCACCTGGCCAGGGCAGTTGTAGTTAGCAGCGCGGATTACGCCATATTGAGAGGCTTCTTTACAGAGGACCTCTACTTCAGCGTCAGAAAGGCCTATAATGGAGACCATCCCGCCCGGACGCTCTTCGGAGGCCTCTTGCATGAATTTTCCCCTTTTGTATACGAGCTCCACGGCATCTTCAAGGGCAAGTGCCCCTGCAAAGACGAGTGCGGTGTACTCTCCCAAGCTCAATCCGGCAGCGGCATGGGCCTCAAGGGCCTCTTTACCCTTTAAGAGACGAAATACCTCTAGGATGGCGATGCTTGTAACAAGTATGGAAGGCTGATTGTAGATGGTTTTTTCCAGTTCCTCTTCGTTACCGCTGAAGCAAAGTTCGGCCAGGTCAAATCCTAGTATTTCATTGGCCTTTTGATAAACCTTCCTTGCCTCTTGATACTCTGCGAAAAAATCTTTTCCCATGCCTGGGCGTTGGGCACCCTGGCCTGCGAAGAGGAAGGCCCGCGGAGGCATTGCTACCACCGAATTATGGAGGAACTCCAGGTAAGTCCGCCCCCAAAGGCAGCGAGAAGTACAAGGTTACCTGGCTTTAGTATGCCTTCACGTTTTGCCTCATCTAAGGCTATAGGGATTGAAGCAGAAGAGGTGTTGCCATATTTATCGATGTTGTAGAAGATTTTGTCCATGGGAACACCCAGCCGCTCCATTGTGGCCTCGATTATACGGTAATTACTTTGGTGGAGGATAAAAAGGTCTATATCCTCCATTTTCAGGTTGGAAGTAGCCACTGTCTGGCGTATCACTTCGGTGAGATTGGTAATGGCCAGTTTAAACACCTCTCTCCCACGGAACTTTATGTAATGGAGACGATCCTCGATGGTCTTAGTAGAGGTAGGAATCTTCGACCCTCCCGCAGGCAGGGTTAATACATCGGTATGAGAACCGTCTGCCCCTAATAAAGTAGTAAGGACCTCACAGTGGCCATTACCCTTTTGAAGAACAATTGCACCCGCTCCGTCGCCAAAAAGGATGCATGTAGACCTATCGGTGTAGTCAGTAACTTTAGAAAGGCATTCTGCCCCTATGACCAGGACATTGCTGGCCGTCCCTGCGTTTATAAAATTCTGCCCGATAGAAAGGGCATATATAAAGCCTGCGCAGGCGGCAAGCACGTCAAAAGCTCCGGCCTTTTTCGCTCCGATTTTTTGCTGTACATAGCAGGAGGTAGCAGGAAAAAGGTTATCCGGGGTAACGGTTGAAGTTATAATGAGGTCAACATCCTCTGGTGATAGCTTTGCATCTTCTAGGGCTCTGAGGGCGGCCTTGGAGGCAAGATCTGAAGTAGCTACACCATTTTCTACTACCCGTCTTTCTTTTATCCCGGTCCTTTTGATGATCCATGCATCGGTAGTATCTACCATCCGCTCCAGGTCAAAATTTGTAAGTCTCTTAGGAGGGAGAAAGGCACCTGTTCCAGTAATGGAAGCCCTGTGGTTATTTTGACTCATAACGCTCCTTTTCGTTGGAACCTATGTGCTTAATAAACCCCCTTACCGGTCGCCACCCCTTCTACATCGCCTTGCTCTACATGATTTGCCTCCAGTTCTGCAACTATATGTTCGTTTACACTGAACTTGGCGAGACGTACAGCCTCCCTTATAGCGTTTTGTATAGCCTTAAAATCTGACCTTCCGTGGCATATAATGCAGATTCCTTCCACCCCCAGGAGAGGTACTCCACCGTACTCTGAGTAATCCATGCGTCTACGTAGCCTTCCGAGGGCAGGCTTTATCAACTTGAAACCCATCCTGGTCCATGGCCTTTTGGAAACCTCATCCTTGAGGGCACCTAAGATTCCCTCACCGATGCCTTCAGCAAATTTTATAAGCACGTTTCCTACAAAACCTTCACAGACTACTATATCGCACTTGCCTTCAAAGAGGTCCACGCCCTCTACGTTGCCAACAAAATTAACGTTGGACTCTTTTAACAGGTCGTACGCCTCTTTTACAAGGTCGTTTCCCTTGCTGGCCTCTTCTCCAATATTCAGAAGGGCTACCCGCGGCTCCTTGATATTAAAAATATAGCGACAGTAGACCGAACTCATTATGGCATATTGTAAAAGATGGATAGGTTTACACCTAATATTTGCGCCCACATCCGCCACAATGCAGTACCCGCTGCGGGTGGGAAGGGTTGCCATTATGCCGGGCCTGGCTACCCCTTTTAACATCCTTATGTGCATGGTACTGGCAGCTACAGCAGCACCAGTGTTCCCCGCACTTACCACTGCGACTGCCTCTCCCTTGGCCACTAACTGGACCGCCTTAGTGATGGAGGAGTCAGTCTTCTTTCTCACTGCTACAATTCCAGACTCTTCCATTCCTACTACCTGAGGTGCATGCAATATTGCAATATTCTTGGGAATAGGCCTAAAGGAGGTGACGAGTAGCTTCTCGAGCTCTTTTTGATCTCCCGAAAGGATTATCTCTACATTTTTGAATTGGTTTGCTGCCAGTAATGCACCCTTTACTATCTCGTAAGGGGCCTTATCTCCACCCATTGCATCTACTACTATCCTCATATCCTTATACCCTCTCTACTGCTACCACCTGACGGTCACGATAATAGCCACAGTTGTGACATACAGTGTGGGAAAGCTTAATGTGTTTGCATTGGGGACACACAAAACGTTTGGAAAGATTACCAGAGGTCCTTTTTAATCTCTGGAAACTCGGTATTGCCGGAGCTACGAGGAAGTCGTGAGACCTCCTTTTTTTAGTTCTGGAGTTCGAAAATCTTCTTTTTGGATTCGCCATTCCTCTACTATCTTTCTAACCAAATTAAGCATAATTCACAAAAATCGGCCATTTAAAAATCTATTTACTTGTGATTACACGTGATTACACGAATTAAGACCTACCCCTAAGGTTGAGTATTTTATTGACCCCTTCCTGCAATGTCAAGTAAAATTTTATTAAAAATGTGGAGTATGGAGATGGGTAACACTTTAGGTACGATGTCCGCTTATCCCGTGGGATTGGCAGCTTGTGATTTTTTATTGTGGTGTCACCCATGCCCAAGTCAGGCTCAGGCCCAGTACCTTCATCTTAAAATACAAAAATGTTTTCTATTTCTATAGCTAATACAAATTTTGCCTGAAATAAAGTTGACGTTTATTATAAGAAAAATATATCACAATGCTAATGCCAATTTATATATATTTTTGCCCATAGCTTGGAAGGGGAAAGATAAAAGCAGTGATGGATAATATTGTAGAAATTTTACAAACGTCTACCCTAAGCCCCATGAGAAAGCCATACAAATTATATATATTCTCTGGAATTACGCTCAAAGTTCAATTAAATAATACTTGACCCATCTCCATTTCTGAGGTATCTTTTTCTAATCTTTATAGAATGGCAGACGGCCAAGAAAGTATCTTCCAAGGGTAGTTTCGCTGAGAATCTATAAAACAATTTGAGGTCGGTATAGGGCAGACGCACTTTTGTAACGATGTTGAAGGGAGACCCGAGATGAAGGCTTCTGATTTACTGGTTAAGTGCCTGGAGAATGAAGGGGTACAATATGTTTTTGGGGTATCAGGGGAGGAGATAATGGATGTTCTGGAGTCCCTGAGAACCTCCGGTGTAAAATACATCACCACCAGGCACGAACAGGGGGCGGCCTATATGGCTGGTGTGGTGGGGAGGCTTACGGGGAAGCCGGGCGTCTGTCTTGCCACTTTGGGCCCGGGAGCTACTAACCTTACCACAGGGATCGCAGACGCTAACTTGGACCATGCTCCCCTTGTAGCCTTCACTGGTCAGGCAGCCAGGAAAAGGATTCACAAGGAATCCAAGCAGATTATAGATGTAATAAGCCACTTCAGACCAATTACCAAGTGGAATGCCCAGATAGAGAGGGGAGAACTTATCCCGGAGATGGTAAGGAAGGCCTTTAAGCTGGCCCAGGTGGAAAAGCCAGGGGCATGCCATCTAGAATTACCCTCGGACGTGGCGGAGGAAGAGGTAGAGAGCCAGAGGCCGCTCCCGATTCAAAGGATAACTTATCCCTGCTCGGATGGGGGGGCGCTTAAAGAGGCCGCACGGCTGATAAACGAATGTAAATATCCTATTATCCTAGCTGGTAACGGGGTTATAAGGGGCAGGGCGTCAGAGGCCTTACGAGAGTTTGTGAGGCATACCCAGATACCCGTGGCCCACACTTTCATGGCCATGGGTTGTATTCCTGGTGATGATGAACTGTGCCTGCTTTCTGTGGGCCTTCAGCAGCATGATGTTGTAAACTGTGGGTTTGATAGGGCAGACTTAGTTATTGGCATTGGTTATGATTTTCCTGAGTATGGGCCTGAAGAGTGGAATCCAAAAGGAGATAAAAAGATAATCAACATAGATTTTGTATCTAGCGAGGTGGACTTCCACTACTGTCCCACGGTAGAGCTTCTCGGTGACATTGGAGAAAGTTTAACGCTCCTTAAGGGCCTGGCAAAAAAGAAGAGCCTTGCTCCAGTAAAGAACCTGAAGAGCTATATCCTTAGTGAGATAGAGGAATATACAACAGACGAGAGTTTCCCTATTAAGCCCCAGAGGGTTATACAGGAGGTGAGGAAGGCGCTTGGCAGGGAAGATATACTTGTAAGCGATACGGGGGCGCACATGATATGGGTGGCCAGAAACTATATGGCCCAGGAGCCACTAACTACACTCATAACCTTCGGGTTTGCGTCTATGGGTTTTGGCATCCCGGCCGCAATAGTCTCTAAGCTCATACATCCAGAAAAGAAGGTGGTGGCCATTGTGGGGGATGGCAGCTTTTTAATGACCAGCATGGAACTGGAAACCGCCAGCCGCCTGGGTACAAATTTTGTAACTATTATATTCAGGGACGATGGCTACGGTCTAATTAAGTGGAAGCAATTACATAAATTTGGGGTAGAATATGGTTCCACCTTTAAGAACCCCGATTTTGTCCAGTACGCCAGGGCCTTCGGTATGGAGGGTTATAGGGTGGAAAGGCCCAGCGAGCTCCTACCCATCTTGCAAAAGGCCCTCAAAGAGGACATCCCCTGTATTATAGACGTCCCCATAGACTTTGAGGAGAACCTCAGACTCTCCAAGAAACTCGGCGAACTCATCTGCCCGGTGTAGCCGCAACCTTTAGGTTGCGCTATTTTGCGCAGGCTGTCCGCCTCAGGCGGAGCGGCTACTTTCTATGAGGGTGTAAGGGAAATGTCATTGCGCGTCCGCCTTAGGCGGTTGCCACTAAGCAATCTCGTCTGATGGGGTTTGCTTTAGCATGTCATTGTGAGCGATGCAGACCCGAAGTCACGCCAGAGGCGGATT
>JAHFOV010000005.1:6321-60691 GCA_023261505.1 Planctomycetota bacterium | reverse complement strand
AGGTGGAGTAGATAAGGCCTGAGCCTGTAGGATTCAGCTTGGTCACAAAGGCATTCCCTCCCCCTCCAAGGGTTACATCAAACGCCCCCGGGGTGGTGGGGAAGCCGCTTGAGTTAGTATATCCCGTCACATAGGCATTACCTGAGGAGTCCACGGCTATGGCAATGCCCCCATCGTTATTACTCCCCCCGAGGAAGGTAGAGTACACCAGGCCTGGGTCTATGATGAGGGGGTAGCGCGGGTCGTAGGAAGTGACCTCAAAACCGTAGACGAATTTTCTTTCACCGACTGCTCTTGCCTCTGCGTCAAGTAATCTGTCATTCTGAGCGTTAGCGAAGAATCTAGATGCTTCGCTTCGCTCAGCATGACAACTAGACTGGATTGCAAATTTGCACTCTACCTCCACCTGTCTTCCATCTATCTCCTGATAGGTATAGGGCTTCTCGTCCTTTACCTCTCCCAGGGCAGTATGGATTATTAAATTGCCTGATTCATCTAGGCTGAGGCCCTCTATCCCTGTGTAGGCCAGTTTTATGTCCTCAGGATTGGTCCCGGGGTGGACTATGAACTCATACTTCATCCCGCCAGGGACGCCTTTGTATACTGCATCTATTCCCTCGTAAAGTCTGGGATAAAGAATCTCCTGATAGGTAGAAATATCGCTATGCCATTTGGAGGGGTCATTGCCAATAAAGTAATTCACCTTACCCTCCAGGGCGTTTCTTGCCTGAGGGGAGGTGGGGTTGGCGCCCACAAATTCTAGATGATAGGACAGGGATTGGGTATGTTCACCCTCCCCCCTTGCATCTTGGGAAGTGTAGCGTGTCGGTTCGTCTGGGACGTTTTCTCCCCCGCCATCGTGTAGGGGCACGAGTCCGCCTGAGGCGGATGCCCCTACATCGGCACTGGCCCCTAGTTCACGAGCCCTAGCCCCCGCCTTTTGAAAAACAACGCCCTCCTCTGTGAAATATACAGAGTCTTTTCCCTTGAAGTAATATCTTACTTCTTCGGCCGTCTGGCCCTGGTTCTCAATGAAGAAGGCGGGGAGGTTGCCCAGGTAATTTATGACCTCGGTTTTTTGTGGCTCTGTGGGAGAACTCTGGGCCAGAGCCTGGCCCAGGCAAATCATCAGGATAAGAAGTGAAGGAAATAGGATGCGGGATACTTGCCTTGTCGTTGACTTCATAAGACAGACCTCCAGGTTAATAAACAATTGAGTAAGGGGCCAGAGATTAGGGGATAGGGACTAGAGGTTAATCAAAATAACCCCCATACCCCACCTCTAGACTTCTGGTGCGGGATTTCTGCTTTATCCCACTAATCGGCCCGCCATCCGTATGAGGCGGACGCCGTTAAACGCCTGGCTAACGCCCCCTATCTTTTCCTAGTAGGTCTGTCCAAAGCGTGCTAAGAGGGCACTCTAAAGCTGTATATATACAACTTTTCTCTAGAAAGCCAAGAAAAAAATGTTGGTATTTTGTGGAGTATATGGACATGGGTAACACTTTAGGTAAGATATCATGGTTATCTTTCGAGTTTATGCTTCAGCCTCTTGACTATTAGCCCTCCTTTCATTATCTTCTTTTCTTGGCGCACGCGGACTAAAGCTTTCGGCTACAGTTTTACGGTCAAAAGTAAAGCCTTGCCCTACATTTTGCAAGGTAGGGCGAACCTTTAGGTTTGCTGCATTATTGCACCACGCAGGCTAAAGTTCGCCATAGGCGAATCTGCCTCTGGCATGACCTGCGGCTACGCTTTTCTGATATGAAAGAAATACTACGGCTTGATTTTAGAAATATGCTCAGGGATACCGTGGGCAGGCACGGCGCGACCCCCGCTGAGTTGCAAAAGCCAGGAAGGCAGGCCCTACGCTACCTCCAGGAGCTGAAGGAGGAGAGGTCTAACGGACAGCATCAATTCCTGGACCTGCCTTATCAAAAGGAAGTTGCTGAAAAGATAAAAAAACTTGCCGATGAATTAAGGTCTTGGATGACAGATTTTGTAGTGCTGGGTATTGGGGGTTCTGCGCTCGGTAATATAGCCCTGCATCAGGCTCTTAACCCACCCTATCACAGCCAGGAGGGGAAAAGTAGGGGCGTATTGCGATACGCCCCTACGCCTAGAATTCATGTTATAGACACTATAGACCCAGACCTTTTTGCCGGGTTGCTTGAGACCCTTGACCTGAAGCAAACTGTCTTCAATGTTATTTCTAAATCTGGTGCCACAGTGGAGACCGTGGCCCAGTTTTTAATAGTCAAGGAGATGCTGAAGAAAAGCCTGGGGAACGCCTACACAAAGCATATCATAACCACTACAGACCCTGAAGACGGGGCCTTGAGAAGGCTGGCAGCAAAGGAGGGTTATGAAAAGCTGTGTATTCCTAAAGGGGTAGGTGGTAGATATTCAGTTCTTAGCCCTGTGGGTCTACTTTCTGCGGCCGTGAGCGGTATCGATATTAATGCACTCCTTGCAGGCGCGGCGGAGATGGATCTCCAGTGCCAAAAAGAGACTGTAGAAGAAAATCCTGCCGTGCTTGGGGCCTGCCTTCAATACTTAAGCTACAAAAAAGGTAAACATATTACGGTGCTAATGCCCTACTCAGCGGCCCTGAAGGCTGTTGGAGAATGGTTTTGCCAGCTCTGGGCTGAGAGCCTGGGCAAGAAGTTCTCCGTTAAAGGTAAAATTATTCACTGCGGTCCCACACCCGTAAAAGCTGTGGGACCCACCGACCAGCACTCTCAGCTCCAGCTCTACATGGAAGGACCTTTTGATAAGGTCATAACCTTCCTGGCAGTCGATAAGTTTAAATCAAGGGTGAAAATCCCCCTATCCCCTGAAACGGATTTTGAATATCTTTCTGGACATACCCTGGCAGGGCTTATGGAGGCAGAACGTAGAGGGACAGAACTAGCCCTTACCCAGGCAGGACGCCCTAACTACACTATATACCTCCCTGAAATCACGGCCTTCCATGTAGGGGGACTCCTCTACATGTTCCAGGTTCAAACGGCCCTGGCTGGAAAACTCTTCGGTATAAATCCCTTTGACCAGCCTGGAGTGGAGGCTGGAAAGGTCAATACCTTCGCCCTCCTCGGAAGAAAGGGCTATAAAGTAGGGGCAACAGAGTAGTTTTTTTAATAAATAGCAAAATAAACATCAGGATAGATTACATACCAAGGCCTTCATGATTTAATAAAATCCTTTTTAAATTAAGAGACAATTTTATGACATTAAAGAGGCTCAAGGGTCTCGACAAATTCAGAGGTATATTGCCCTTACCTTTTCTTATCATTGCCTTTTTCTACATGAGAGACAAATTCGTCCTTGGAAGTATGACAATAGAGAGGCTCGTAGACCTGGCGGGGTTGATTTCTATTTTAATGGGAGAAGCGATTAGGGCTGTGGCAATAGCGGCTGGAAGCCGAGGGGTCCGTAATGGAAATGAAGAAACAAAGACAAGAAGACTCCTTGTTTCAGGTGCATACGCCTATACCAGAAATCCCAGGTACCTGGGCAACTTTTTTATCTGCCTGGGATTCGCTGCTGTATTTTCTAATTTATATCTAGCAGTGGTAAGTGTTTTAGGTTTTTGGCTCATTACATACGCCGTAGTAGCCAGTGAAGAAAAATTTCTTAGCAAAACATTTGAAGCGGAATACGATAAGTATAGGGAAACCGTGCCCAGATTCTTTCTTTCTTTCAAGTCAAATCAGTACAAGGCAATTCCGTGGGAAAAGTGGTCGTGGAAGCGTTTCTTCAGGAAAGAGCAAAATACCTATTCTACAGTCTTACTTTTATGGTGTGCCTGCGAGTTAGTCAAAGAGATAAAGATTAAAGGGGCTTTTGATGTATGGTTTTACTTAATAGGTATATTTTCCGCCTGCATAATAGTGCAGTGGTTTATCCTAACGAAATGGAAGAAGGGCTGGCTGGACTCAGGGAATGGTTAGGCTGAAAAATCAGGCTTAACTTTCTCTCATTCTCACAATAATAACTGAGATGTTGTCAACGCCACCATTCTCGTTAGCCTTTCTCACCAATTGGTCACAAGCGGCCTGGGGTTTATCTGCCTTTAACAGGGTATTCTTCATCTCATCGTCTCGCACCATCTCCCATAGTCCATCGGAACAGATAAGGAGAGACATGCCTGATTTTAGCCTTTCTACAAAGAGGTCAACCTCAACGCTATCATGTGTCCCCAGACAGCGGGTGATAATGTTCCGTTGCGGATGGGTGTAAATGTCTTCAGGGGTAATCTTTCCAGCAGCCACCAGTTCGGCCACGAGGGAATGGTCTTTAGTTACCTGCCGAAGATGCTTACCTTCCAAGAGATAAACCCGGCTGTCTCCTACATTGAAGATATAAGCCATATCGTTCATTATTAACGCCCCTGCCAGGGTTGTACCCATGACAATGCCTTTAGCTTGACTTTGTGAATGAACCCAGCCATTGGCTACCTTTAGCGCATATAAGAGCGTTCTCGACAGAAATGCCTCATCTAAAACGGATAGTTCTCCTTGCGCCTGGGGCAGGAGGAGACCCCTGGTTACACTATCAGCCAGAACCCTGAGTGCAAGGTCACTTGCAACCTCACCTGCCTCAAGACCACCCATTCCATCTGCCACAGCGTAAAGACCAAAGGATGTACCATCCCCGGCGCTAAGCGTTAACTCCGTAGTCAAGATACTATCTTCATTCTGCCTGCGAACCAGGCCAGTATCTACAGCTTTTCCCACCTCAACCTTTACTGACATAAGCGGCGCCCCTGGTCAAAAAATAAACAATATTTTCCTTTTTGTTCATGTCATCTCTTCTTTAATATCTTAAATTTGTAATCTGTAATTTGAAATTAGATTTTATTTAACGCTTCTTCAACTGGTCTACTATCACCGCCACTAATATCACTAGCCCCTTTACCACCCATTGATAAAAGGTGGGAACGCCTTTGAGTAGTAGTCCATTTTCTAGCACGCCGATAAAAAGGGCTCCAAAGACAGTACCTATCACGGATCCCCTCCCTCCCATGAGGCTTGTACCTCCCAACACCACGGCAGCAATAGCAATTAGTTCATACATGAAACCCAGTTTCGGGTCCCCTGACCCCAGACGACTGGCCAGGATTATCCCGCATATACCCGAGAACATCCCACTCACCACATAAACCCAGAACTTCACCTCTTTGACATTTATCCCTGATAACCTGGCAGCTTCCTCATTGCCTCCCACAGCATAAACGTAACGCCCAAAAACTGTATAACGGGCAATTACAAAAATAGTGGCAGAAAGGATGGCCATGATAAAGACGGGTATAGGTATGGTGCCCAGGGATCCGGTGCCAATAAGCTTAAACTCATCCGGGAGATTACCTATGGGCCTTGCATCGCAATAAATATTTGCAGCCCCTCGGGCCATTGTCATCATGGCCAGTGTGGCTATAAAGGGTGGAATCCTAAAGGTAATAATCATGACGCCATTAAAGGCCCCCAGGGCTGAGCCTATCGCCAGGGCCACCAGCCAGGCGATGGGAATAATACCCCAGGCGGCAGGGCCACTCCCGACAACTACCTCCATACGCTTGGCCACATCTGCACAGACCACTGCGCTCAAGGCCAGTATGGAACCAACGGAGAGGTCTATCCCGCCTGTGAGGATAACCAGCGTCATCCCCACTGCCAGGATAATATAAACGGAATTCTGATTGAGGATATTTGTGAAATTCGCCAGCGTTGCAAAGCCACGGGCATCTATGGCATAGTATATTGACATTACTACAAGGGCAATAACTATTACGTAGTCAAGCACTACTTCCTTTATCCTGGCGCTCCTTGTCCTCTTCACACTGCCTCCAGACAAAAATGTAGGGACAGGGCTTCAGCCCTGTCCAAAGAAGTGGACAGACCTAAAGGCTTCGACAGTGAGCTCAGCCGAACTGTCTGTCCCTGCGTATACGTCCGATATGGCTTGACAGTTTACCCGTCTCCTTCCAATGTGTCTAGCCTTTTCATTTCGATTTACAACGCAGGCCAAAGTTCGCCAAGGCGAATCTGTTCGCCACAAAAATTGGCGAATCCGAATTAAGCGAATCCGCCTATCTTTTTGGCGGACCTCTGGCACGACCTGCGGCTACACGAAGGGGTTTAGTATAACCTCTGGAATCTTTCTCCAATTGACATAACCCCTCAGGTATGTTAAGCTTTTTAAAAAGACCTGGGAGGCAGAAATCCGCCAAAAAGGCTTGTCTTGAGCTTGCCGAAAGATAGGCGGATTCGCCAATAATTGTGGCGGAGGTGTATCCTAATTTTGTCGAGGTGGTAGTTAACGCCCCTCTTTACAAGACCTTATATTATAAGGTCCCCGACACCCTTATGCCCGTCCTAAGGATTGGAAGCCGGGTAAAAGTGCCCTTAGGGCACAGGCTGGTGGATGGCTACTGTGTGGGTTTCCCCGATTCACCCGCAGCCATGGAACTAAAGGAAATAAAAGAGGTACTGGACCGCCAGCCACTCCTCGGGGAGAAGATGCTGCGCATTACCCGGGAGATAGCCCAGTACTATCAATGTACCTGGGGAGAGGCTGTGGAGGCGGCCCTTCCTTTTGCTGTAAAGAAGGGGCTAAAGTGGCAGGGCCACTCCCGACAGACCTTCAAAGCCCTTAGACTCATAAAAGACAAAGATACCGTCCTTAAGACGCTAGAAGAGTTCAAAAAAAAGGCCCCCAGGCAGGCCAGTGCCCTGGAAGTACTCTTAAAGTCTAACAATGGCATCCCCCTTAGAGAACTTTCCCAACAGAGCGGTTGTAAACTGGGTGGGTTAAAGGAGCTCGTCAGGAAGGGGTTCGTGGAGATATATGACCAGCCCAATGTAGGGGCAGGTTTCACACCTGCCCCTAGTGGAATATTTGCCGACGAGAAATTGTCACCCGCCTCATGCGGACCTGAACTTACCCCCGAGCAAGAGCAGGCCCTAAGCCTTATAAGGAAACTTTCTGTAGGGGCAGGTGTGAAACCTGCCCCTTCAGTAGTGCTCCTCCAGGGGGTGACAGGGAGTGGGAAGACCGAGGTATATCTAAGGGCCATAGAAGAAGTGCTGGCTATGGGGCGTGGGGCGATAGTCCTGGTGCCAGAGATATCCCTTACCCCGCAGGCCGTGGAGCGCTTCAGCGCTCGTTTTGATAACGTCGCCGTCCTTCACAGCAATCTTACTGGGGCCGAGCGTTACAGGCAGTGGCAGGCTATAAGAGAAGGGAAGGCCAGGGTAGTGATAGGAGCCCGCTCCGCCGTCTTCGCCCCTGTAGAGAACCTGGGCCTGATAGTGGTAGATGAAGAACATGAAGTAACTTACAAACAGGATACCTCTCCACGTTATCATGCCAGAGAAGTAGCCCTTATGAGGGCAAGAGAGGAAGGGGCAACAGTTATTCTCGGTTCTGCTACGCCTTCTTTAGAAACCTATTTTAATGCCTTGATGGGAAGGTACCAAAGGGCAATACTCAGCCAGAGGATTGGACACCGCCCCATGCCCAAAGTAGAAATAGTGGACTTGAGGGAAGAATTCCACAAAGGCAGACGCACCACGCTCGTATCCAGAAAACTAGAACTTTACATGAAAGACTGCCTCGCAAGGGGAGAGCAGGCACTCCTTTTCCTTAATCGCAGGGGTTTTTCTCCCTTCGTGAGTTGTATGAGGTGTGGTTACGTTCTTAGGTGCAAAAGGTGTGACATACCCCTGACTTATCACAAAAAAAGGCACAGTGCCTTATGCCATTACTGCTCCTTTGAAGCGGAGCCTCCGGAAGGCTGTCCGGAGTGTGCAGGGGCAAAGATGAATTATTTTGGGCTAGGCACGGAGAGGATTGAGGAAGAGCTGGCACACTACTTTCCCGGGTATAAGGCGCTGAGGATGGATAGCGATACTATGAAGGGGAGGGGTGTTCATGAAAAGGCACTCAAGGCCTTTGAAAAGGGAGAGGTACAGATCCTTGTAGGGACCCAGATGATTGCCAAGGGGTTAGACTTTCCCAATGTCACCCTGGTGGGAGTCATCTCGGCCGATACCATATTGAACATGCCAGACTTCAGGGCCTGTGAGAGGACTTTCCAACTCCTGGCACAGGTGGCAGGTAGGACAGGTAGAGGTCCAAAGGGGGGTAAGGTGGTCATTCAGACTTTTAGCCCTAAACAATATGCTATCGTAAAGGCGGCTGCCCACGACTATGAAGGTTTCGCCGATAGAGAACTGGAGTACCGCAGGGAGCTAGGCTATCCTCCCTTTGGTTATATGGCCAGAATAGTCCTTGTGGGGCGTAAAGCAGAAGGGGTACTGGATAAGGCCCAAAAGCTGGCAAATATGTTGAGGGAGAAAGCCAATACCCAGAAAGTGGAGGTGGTGGGCCCAGCACCGGCGCCTATCCCTAAAATCAAGAACCAATTCCGCTGGCAGTTGAGCCTAAGGTCCCCACAGAAGGAGGCGTTACAGTCAGCCTTAGGCATTTTACAGGGAGTGCCTAAAAGCAATAGAGGTGGCATGAGGATTATTGTAGACGTAGACCCTTACAGTATGTTATAGAATTACTTTATAAAAGATAAATTTCAAGGAGTGTAAAAATATGTTATTCGAAAACGGTGGAAACGGATTAAGCGCAGAGGCCTTCTTTGATAGCAAGGGAGGTCTTACTTACCATGATTTTATCCTCTTACCAGGTCACATTAATTTTGGTGTGGACGAGGTAGATTTAGAAACCCGCCTCACCAGAAGCCTAAAACTCAAGAGGCCCACGGTAAGTTCCCCGATGGACACTGTTACCGAGTCCAAGATGGCTATTTACATGGCCCTTTGCGGGGGTATAGGTATCATTCATTACAACAATACAATAGAGGAGCAAACCAGACACGTTAGGCTGGTAAAAAGGTTTGAAAACGGCTTTATCACCGACCCTGTAGTCCTGAGTCCAGAAAATACTATTGCCGATATAGATAGGATTAAAAAAACGTACGGCTTTTCTGGCATACCCATCACTGAGGATGGCAAGCTTGGTTCTAAGCTCATAGGAATAGTTACCAACAGGGATATATGTTTTGAGACTAATCGCCAGCGCAAAGTAAAGGAGGTCATGACCAAAGAAGTGGTCATGGCTCCGCTAGGAATAACCCTTCAGGATGGCAACCGAATCCTCAAGGAGTGTAAAAAGGGCAAACTCCCCATAGTAGATAAAGAGGGGCGGCTCGTCTCCCTTATGAGTCGGACAGACCTTCTAAAGAATGAAGACTTCCCTTACTCCTCGAAGAATGCCACAAAACAGCTACTTGTAGGGGCAGCCCTATCTACGAAAGAGGAGGATAGAGAGAGACTGGAAGAGCTGGTGAAGGCAGGAGTGGATGTGATAGTTATAGACTCTTCTCAGGGAGACAGCGTCTTCCAGATAAACATGATTAAGTACATCAAAAAGAAGTACCCCCATATAGAAGTCATAGGCGGCAATGTAGTAACGACCCAACAGTGCCAGAACCTGATTGACGCAGGGGTAGATGCCCTAAGGATAGGAATGGGTAGTGGGAGTATATGTATTACTCAGGAGACCCTTGCAGTGGGCAGGCCGCAGGGTTCTGCTGTTTACCACTGTGCCAAATTTGCAAGGAATTACGGTAACATCCCTGTGATAGCAGATGGGGGTGTTTCCAATCTGGGCCATATCACCAAGGCCCTGGCCTTAGGGGCTAGCAACGTAATGCTTGGGGCATTGCTTGCAGGAACTGCCGAAGCCCCTGGGGAGTACTTCTATGAGGGTGGGGTAAGACTTAAAAAATACAGAGGGATGGCCTCTATGGAGGCCCTGAAGGAAGGGGGGGCTAAGAGGTATTTCTCGGAAGGAGATAAAATCAAAGTGGCCCAGGGGGTCTCTGGTGCTGTGATGGATAGGGGGTCTGTGGTAGACCTTATGGAATACTTCATGCAGAGCCTAAAACATGCCCTCCAGGATCTGGGCTGCAGGACCATTCAGGACCTCCATGAGGCCCTCTACAATGGAACCCTACGATTTGAGACCAGAAGCCCCTCCGCCCAGGTGGAAGGTGGTGTCCATGGGCTCTATTCCTATAAGGAGCCTCACCTGGGTCTTTTTAAGTCCACTGTTACACCAAGGGAAGGTTAGGAACTCTGTCATTGCGAGGGGTGTTAGCCCCGAAGTCATGCCAGAGGTCCGCCAAAAAGATAGGCGGATTCGCTTAATTCGGATTCGCCAATTTTTGTGGCGAACAGATTCGCCTTGGCGAACAACCACGTATTATCTTTTAATAATGAGATTGCTTCGCTCCGCTCGCAATGACCATTCAGAAAGTAGTAGGTGTAAGGTGCGTCTTGACGCACCCTACAAGGTTTTAAAATGTGGAATGGTTTAGCTGGCGGAAATTTTCTAAGGTCTTTCCTTATTCAAAGCTGTTTAAACCTTGAACACCCCCGTATCAATCCATTCGCCCTTTAGTAGCGTCCACCAATCATCGGCAAGTTCCCTCAAAACATATTCATAGGGCAGCCAACCATAACCATTGTCACCCCAGTCTTCACCCCAGGAGTTTCTGATGAGTAATGCCCCTGTGGTTTCTACGGCTCCAGGATTGGTGTTCTTAATCTTCATAGTGTCATCGTAGCCAACTGCAACAATGGCATGACCGCCGAGAATCCTCTCACCAGGGGTTGGGTAAGGTATCTTGCCAGTGGTTGACGCCTGTGAGATGGAACTATAGACTGTAAACCCAAACATTGAAGGTAAGCCCGCTCCCAGATTTGCCTTGATTCGATTTAAAAGTACGTCTGTAGTAGTTCCGGGAGGGTCTAGTCTAACGTACTGGATTGCCTGATAGTTTTGGGCAAAGGCATAGCAGAAGGGAGACGGCTCATTATCAAAGCTTGCAACATCATAGGGCCAGTATTCCTCTGGAGGCACACCAAAGAGCACAAGGGCGCCCATGGTGGTCCGAAGAAATGCCCCGGTGTCTCCTGTCGCACGCATCAAGTTTCGCGTTACCTTATAAAGGAAGAGCCTGGAGGCATCAATATGGTTTCCAAACGCCCTCCTCTCAAAATATTCCACTACCCCAACGCCGGCATTTGCCGTGCATGAACCGAGCGACAATTGATTCTCTATTGGAGAGCACCATGCCCTTAAATCTGCAGAAGCTGGAAGTCTTAATCTCCCCGGGTCTGCTACTCCTGCTTTCTTGAGCATAGGTTTAATCTTTTCGTGCTCTGCCGTATAATCTCTGAAATCAGGGTAGTCTGGCAACCACCCCATTCCTAACTTCTCAATCATCTCGGCCATGGCTTTCCCTCCTCCGCTTTAAGATATAGTAATGTTGTCTCCAATGAAACCCTCCGTTACACTGTAGACGGATGCATTCCAGTTAACACACAAACTATCGTGAGCCTCATCTATAATACTCTGCAATCTCAATGTCAAGATTAAAGATTTTCCCTTGATATTTTTTTCAAAAGGAGTACCATTTTGCCCTAAACTGCCTGTGTGCTAGTTAGCTTGTTAAAGATTATAACTGTAAACCGCCTGGGAGGTACGAGGCCTTTACATAGCAGAAGGCCTTTTGGTGATAAAGTGTTATCCATAGCTCTTTTCTTCTTATTAAGCGTTTAATCCAGAGGAGGTCAAGATGCGTAAGGGTACATTCTTATTAGTAGTAACATTGTTCCTGGCAGGGATGATAGTGTGGGCTACTTCCAACGTGTGGGCCACAGAAAAGAAGGGAGCGGAAGCTGCCATAGAACATATAGTTGATGTCCAAAAATATAACCGCTCCATCCATGTAATGGCCATGTTACTGGTAGGATTCGGTTTTCTTATGGTTTTTGTGAAGAAATACGGACGTAGCGCCGTAACGGCTACTTATCTTTTAGTAAGCATTGCTGTACCTGTATACATATTCATAAGCAGCAAGGGGCTTATTGGTGAACCGAAGAGTGAGGTAGACACTCTCCTGCTGGCGGAATTTGCCGGGGCGAGCCTGCTTATCTGTGCAGGGGCGCCTTTAGGGAGGCTGAAAATGTCCCAGTACCTCCTCCTGGGACTGCTCTTTACTCCATGTTATATGATAAATGAATGGATACTGTTGGAATCGGGGTTAGGCCTTATCCCTAAAGGGGGCTTTGTGGATACAGGAGGTTCTATATTAATACATGCCTTTGGTGCCCTCTTTGGGTTAGCGGTTGTAATGACTATGACTACCAAAGAGGAATTTACTGCACCTATAGAAGCAGACCATACCAGCGACCAGTTCTCCATGCTTGGTAGTATGGTCTTGTGGCTTTTCTGGCCCAGTTTTTGTGCGGGGCTGGTCGAACCGAAACTGGTACCTTTTACAGCAGTTAACGTGTTCCTGGCACTCTGTGGGGCCACTATAGCTACCTACATCGTTTCGGCAAATCTCAGGGGAAAGATTGCCATTGGGGATATTGCCAATGCTGCGCTGGCAGGGGGCGTTGGTGTAGGAGCCACCTGTGACACGGCTGGCCATCCTGCAGCCTTTATTATCGGGATACTGGCAGGCACTCTTAGCACTATCGGTTTTGTATCCATCCAGCCCGCCCTCCAGAACTGGGTAAAGGGAATAGATACCTGTGGAGTAACGAACCTGCACGGATGGCCAGGACTTATGGGTGGGATAATTGCTGCTTTCTTGGTGCCGGGAATAACTGCCAATAATCAGTTCAAAGGCATAATAATAGCAATCGTGCTGGCACTCGTGACAGGCTACGTTACCGGGCAGGTGCTAGCCTACTTTGGCAGGCGGCGCGTGCCATACACGGATGAGGAAGAAATCCTTGCCTAGTGCAAAAGAGATAGAGGCCAGGGGGTCAAGATTAGGTTTAAGGGTTTAAAAGTAGGGGCAGGTTTGAAACCTGCCCCTACAAGCTCTTTTAGAGAAGTGCTGCCCTACTGCTCGCGTTCCATCAGCCCTTCAACAAAGGTGGTGGTAAAATTTCCGTTGAGGAAGTTAGTGTGGTTGAGGAGTTTCATGTGAAGAGGTAAGGTGGTCTTTACGCCCTCTATAACGTACTCTTCTAGTGCCCTCTTGAGACAGGCGATACTCTCCTGACGTGTGGCCTGGTGCACTATGAGCTTGCTGATAAGAGAGTCATAAAAAGGTGGTATCTCATACCCCTGGTGGACGTGGGAGTCTACCCTTACGCCTTTCCCTCCAGGGACATGATACGTGGAAATCCTTCCCGGATGAGGTCTGAACCCGTTATCAGGGTCCTCGGCATATATGCGACACTCTATTGCAACACCATCAAACCTTACGTGTTTTTGACGATACTTTAATGGTTCACCAGCAGCAATCTTTATCTGCTCTTTTACAAGGTCTATGCCCGTGACCATTTCCGTAATTGGGTGTTCTACCTGAAGGCGGGTGTTCATTTCAATAAAATAGAACTTGCCATTCTCGTCCACCAGGAACTCTACGGTCCCGACGTTAGTATAGTTCACGGCCTTGGCTATCTTAAGGGCGGCCTTATAAAGTTCCCCTCTTAGTTGCGGCGTTATACCTGGCGAGGGAGTTTCCTCCAGAAGTTTCTGGTGGCGGCGCTGTAGACTGCAGTCTCTCTCCCCAAGGTGCATCATATTACCGTATTGGTCCGCCAGTATCTGGACCTCTACATGACGGGCACGTTCTATATATTTTTCAATGTAAATAGAGGAATCTTTAAAGGCAGCCTCGGCCTCTCTCTGGGCCACGGCCAAGGCATTCACCAGGCTGGCATCATTATGGGCTATCCTCATGCCCCTTCCACCTCCGCCTGCGGCGGCCTTTATCAGTACAGGGTAGCCTATCTTATGGGCAATATCCAGGGCCTCTTGCTGGTTGGCAATGGTGGAGGCGCTGCCTGGTATGACGGGTATTTTGTTTTCTATGGCGACCTTTCTGGCCTGAGACTTGTTGCCCATAAGCTGCATGGCTTTAGAGGAGGGTCCAATAAAGGTGATGTTGGAGGATTCACAGATTTCTGCAAAATGACTGGACTCAGAGAGGAATCCGTAACCTGGGTGGATGGCCTCCACATCTGTAATTTCTGCTGCGCTGATAATGCTGGGGATATTGAGGTAGCTTTGCTCAGATGGAGGAGGGCCTATGCATACCCTGTCATCGGCATGTCTGAGGTATCTGGCATTTTCATCCGCTTTGGAGAAGACTGCAACGGTCTCGATGCCGAGCTCACGACAAGCCCTGATAATTCTTAGTGCTATTTCCCCCCTGTTGGCAACTAATATTCTAGAAAACATCTTTATCTCTGTTGTTGGGCTGACTGTTCAGGTGAGACAGGTAAAACCCTGAAGAGAGGTTGTCCATACTCCACTGCTTTCCCGTCCTCCACTAGTACCTCTACTATCTTACCAGATAGTTCTGCCTTAATTTCATTTATAATCTTCATGGCTTCAATGACACAAACTACCGATTCAGGTTCTACCGTATCACCTGCTTCAACAAAAGGTTTTGCCCCAGGTGTAGGAGCCTTGTAGAAAGTACCAACCATGGGAGAAGATATAGCGAGGAGGTTGTCCTTCTGCGTCAGGAGGGGTTGTCTTTCCTCAGCGACACCAGTAAGCTGATGGGCGGGGAGGACAGAGTGTTGGATACCGTCGCCGCGCCTCACCTTTATACGGAGGTCATCCTCCTGAACTTCAATTTCTACAAGGTTGTTGGTGTTCATCAAAGAGATGAGCTCTTTTATTTTATTCATAGTCTCCATACTTCTAAAAGCCCTCTTGCTCAGGCTATAAATTCTTTCCGTCTTCATAAGGTGTCACAGTATTACCGCTTCTAGTGCTTTTGGGGTATGGCTCAAGACTTCACAACCCGCCTTCTTTACGAGCACCATATCCTCTATCCTCACACCTCCCCACTTAGGCAAGTATATTCCTGGTTCTATGGTAATAACCATCCCCGCTTTAAGAGGTTTTCGGTTAGTTTTGCATATACGGGGGCTTTCATGAACCTCTAGACCAATACCATGCCCAAGGCCGTGACCAAAATTTTTACCGTAGCCTTGACTCTCTATATACCTCCTGGCTGCCAGGTCTACTTCCCTTGCACTCACACCTTCCCTTACCATTTCAATGGCAAGGCTTTGGGCCTTTTTCACAATCTGGTATATCTTTCGAGCCTGATGTGAGATTCTATTAAGGAATAGAACCCTTGTCAAGTCAGAATTATATGACATCCACTTTGCACCCCAGTCTATCAGGAGGCCAACTCCAGGCTTAACTGCTACATCCGACGGGTGGGCGTGGGGCAGAGAGGCCCTTTCTCCCACTGCACATATCGTGTCAAAGGATGTTCCTTCAGCCCCGCCCTCCTTCATGTTAAACTCTAATCTGTTGGCAATCTGCTTCTCTGTCAGACCGGGGCTAATATCCTTTAACACCTTTTCAAAGGCCTGCTCTGTCACTTTCAATACGCCCCTTATTAAATTTATTTCCTCTTCTTCCTTCACCTCCCTCATCTCTTCTACCATTCCTTTTACAGGTATCACTTTTCTTACCTTTGACTTGAGCTCCGAATACTGAGCAAAAGTCAATGACTCAGATTCAAAACCCAGCACCTTTAGCCGCAGTTTTTTCACCAAGTTCACCAGGGCCTTGATGGCGGGTTTTTTTCTTTCTACTATTTCCAGGCCTCTGCATTCTCCTTGAGCCTGTTCGATATAACGGAAATCAGTAAGAAAAATGGACTTGTCCATGGAAAGGAGGATGAGTGCCTCTGAGCCTGTGAAGCCGCTTAAATACCTTATATTAGGGAGTTTTGTAATAACAAGCCCTTCCAGGCCTTTCTTAGCTATTTTCTGCTGTAAAAGGTGAAGCCGGTTGTTAATATTCAAGGATCTTTCTTCGCAAGTCCGTGATGAGGTAAGACAGTCTCAATTAATATAAAATCTGCAAAGGAAGAAGGTGCAATGCTGCCAGAGTTGTGCCTTATCACAGATATAAAATTATAATCTCCAGCCGTTCCCCCCCTTACCCCCCTTAGCAAAATATTACCTAAAATGTGTGAAAAATGGTCAAAAATGGTGAATTTTTAATAAAATAAACGTCAATTTTGAATAAAAAGCTTAGATATTCATTCAGGTGCGTAAGCTATTCATTTTAAAGTTCTTAGAATCGTCTCTAGACAAAAGTCCTGCGCGTTATTTCTCCCTGCAGTTTTTCCACAAGTTTAAGGAATTCAACATCTTTTTCAAGCCTTATTTTCATTTTCGCTATAGAAGTTACACAAAAAGTGTGCTTTTTGTTACCGAAATGGCGACCTATTTCTTCATGTGAATAATTAGTCAGCATCCTGGCAAAATAACAACAAAGCCGCCTGGGAAGGAGGCGGGAGCGCCTTCTTTCTGGGGAATGTAATTCGTGGGCGGTAAGATTAAAGTGGTTCCTAATTACTAGCCCTATATCTTCCAGGCTCACCTGTCTCCTCTTCTGGCCAAATAACTGGGTCAGAACTTCCTTAACAAGCTTTACATCTACTTCTTTTTTATAGGTAACTGTATGGGCAAGTATTGCGGTCAGCGTGCTCTCAATCCCTCTTATACTGCGTCCTTTAAGACCTTCAGCCATGCATTGCAATACTTCTTCAGAAAAATTGTGTCCAAGCTTTTCAACTTTTGCTTTAACAATGGCAAAGGTAGTACTAAAATCTGGTGGATGTATCTCCGCAATCATTCCGCCCATCATGCGATTCGCCAGACTCTCTTTAAGTTCCCTTATTAGCTTTGGATGGGCGTCACTGGCAAAAATAATCCTCTTGGAGGCATGGGCCAAGGAGTTTATAGTATGGGTAAGCTCCTCCTGAATGCCCTCTTTACTGGAGAGGAAATGTACATCATCCATAAGCAAGACATCCACTTTTCTATACTTACGCCTGAAGTCTTCAACCTTTCCACCCTTAAGGGCTTGAATAAACTCATTAGTCCAGTCTTCAGCCGGCATGTATACTGCTTTTAGGGGCTGACCCCCTTCCTTAAAGAAATTCCATATGCCTTGTAAGATATGGGTCTTCCCTAGTCCAACCGGGCCGTATATGAACAGGGAGTTGAAATTAGAAGGCCTGGAATCCTTTAGAATCTCCAGTGCTGAAACATAGGCGAGCTGGTTAGAAGGCCCTACTATGAAATCCTCAAGCCTATAGACCCTCGAAGGTAGCGGGAGAGGGGCCTGGTCCTTTATGCCTTTATTGTTTACCTGGGATTCTTCCTTTGCTGCCTCACTAGGAACATTGCAAACTGCCTGAGAAAGTTCGGGATTATTACCGTTAATGGAGAACCCAACTTCCACACCCTTTCCTATGGCATTAGCAAGCTTTTCTTGTATTACGGACAGGAAATGTCTCTGGAGCCACACACCTGTGAAGGAGTTAGGTACGCCTATCTCGCAGCGGCCACTGCAACAGGAAAGGAGTTCTGTGTTCCTGAACCAGAGATTAAAGGTAAAAGGGCCAACCTGATTCTGGATATTTTCTAAGACTTTGGCCCAGAGTTCATTGTTACTATGTCCCAAACCGCCACCCTAAAAGTTAGAAAACTCTCTGCGGGCATCGTATCCTCTACGGTAGGCTTCGCAAGTTTTCGATACGCATGTTACTAGAAAATTATGGAATGTCAAAACAAAAGGTATTAGAATTTTCAACTGACCTTTAATTATAAACTGTATAATATTTATAAGACTCACTCTATCAATAAGATTGGAGAGCGTAAGTTTTCGTAAGATTTTTTATGCGAAATTAGTTTTACTTAACACAGGCTTGTAATACATTTAATGTTTCTATCCTAAGAAAACTTAAATCGTATTTTTAGAAAGACTTGCAAGTATAAAAATTCAGTAAACCTCTCCACTATCAAAAGACGTTGATTAAAAAATCTATTGAACAGACATCTTCTGTTAAGGTGAGAGATTTTCATCTAATCCACACAATGGAGTGTGGACAGTTCTTCAGATACAAAAGGGTGGGGGATTGGTACTACATCCATTCAGGAAATAAATTTTTTAGGGTAAGACAGGATAGCGACCGACTGGAGTTTTCAGGGGCAGATAAGGATTTTATTAGACATTTTTTTTCTCTTGATACCGCTCTAAAAGATATATTAGCTGAGATACCACAGGACAGGTACACTAAGAAGGCCTTCCACTTGTACTACGGCCTCAGGCTTATAAGACAAGACCCCTGGGACTGTCTCTTATCCTATATCTGTTCTATTGCCTCTAACATCCCAAAGATACAGAGATGTCTGGATGGCCTGGCCAGGGCATTCGGAAGAGAAGTTCGCCTGGGCGAGGTCAAGGGGTACAGCCTGCCGGAACCTGACGATGTAAGAAACGTAGCGGCGCGGCATGCCGTGCCCCTGCTCAAAGAAACAGGCCTGGGCTTTAGGTCTAATTACATTTGCGAGATTTCTCGGACTGCGGACAGGCGTTTTTTAGAATCCTTGAAGTCATTGCCTTATACTGAGGCGAAGGGGAGATTAATGGAACTGCCAGGGGTAGGAGAAAAGGTGGCGGATTGTGTACTCCTATTTTCCCTGGGCTTTGTAGAGGCCTTTCCTGTAGATAGATGGATAGAGAGGGCATTACGCACCTTTTATTTTAAGGGCCAAAAAGTTTCACCTAAATTGATTAACTCCTTCGCTAGGGACTACTTTGGCAACTATGGAGGTTATGCCCAGCAGTACCTCTATTACTACTCAAGGACAGCCCTGGGGAGGGATTTTTTCAAGAAGTAGAGACTTCTGAAAAAGTAGTCTAATCACAAATTTAAGGGTAGCCGCAGGTCATGCCTGAGGTCCACCAAAAAGATAGGCGGATTCGCTTATTTCGGATTCGCCAATTTTTGTGGCGAACAGATTCGCCTATGGCGAACTTTAGCCTGCGTTATACGCACCCATAAAAGGGTGCGGCTACATTAAACATGCAATTTTGCTGCTTTTGCAGCGCGGTCTCATTTTAATTTTTGACTACAAATGTACAGGTGCAAAGCCTCCACCATACCCTAAGCTTGATGTAGTTAACTGTTTATTTGTTTACATAAGTGTAGTTAGCCCAAAGGTTTACAAAAAAGTTTTTCATCCAGGTTGCCATTTTGAAAAAAAGGTGGTAAACTTATAGTATAATTTTATCCCCTTGCTCCCTGGCAGTGATTCGTGAAGGGTGCCGTTGAGCTAGATAAGGAGACATCTTGGGGATGCTCGTTATCAAAGGCCTGTGGGTGAACCACCATCTTAAGGCTGTAAAAGGTGTAAGGCCTTAAAGCTCTTTCAAAATTTGCGGAGGTTACCCGCCTACCGCGTATAAATGTGGAGGTATGACGTCAGCTTCCACCTAATCTCACCCTTACGAACTGCCAGGAGCGGGGGAAGTTGTGTAATGTAGCGTGCCAGTCACGCCGCAAGTGGATTTGTTCGCCACAATGATTGGCGAATCCGAATTAAGCGAATCCGCCTATCTTTTTGGTGGATCTCTGGAATGACTTGTCTGGCACGTTGGTTTCTCTAGGGCGACACTAAAGTCGCGTACCACGCATCTGTGGCGCCTTGCGCTTTGGCGTTTTACCCACCGGTTCTTTAATCTCAGCCGCGAGAACCCTATATATTTTTTTTATTAGAAGAATATATAGGGAATATATAGGGGAGGCCGGCCTCCGGCCTTTATTGAGTCCAGTTAGGTTTTGGGGGAATTCCCGTGAACAACCCGACTGAGACAACTGAGGGTAGGGGCTGGATTTCAGAGGACGGTGGAAGGGAAAGTATCGTAGTAGAGATATTGGGGTCTCTGAAAAATCCTGGGTAAAAGCTGTTCCGCCTGAGGCGGACTCAGAATGACAAGTTTAATTTACTGCCCCTTTTCAGGGGATTTTAGCCTTTTTTGAACCTTCATTCCACCTTCCATTTCCCCCCCCTCTCTTTTTCTATAAGTTTCTGGCCAAACGTACATGCGAAAAAGGACATGGAAGGCAAAGAAGCCCAACACTAGTATCATTATGACCAGACCTGCCACTATGGCTTGCAATAAATACATAGCAAAATTATAAACGATTTGTGGGCCTTGTAAATAGTTTGTTTATTGTATTATCGCCAATATCTCCTGTGCGGACAGGGCTGAGGCCCCGGGTAGGGCAAAGTCCTTTATAACACTAGAAAGCTCCTTTATTACTTCATTCCTTTTTTCTTCTTTTGTAAGCAATTTCAGGGCTTGCTGGGCGACCCAGAAGTGATCATCCTTATACATGAGTTTTTCTGGTACAAGGGGCTTCTTTGCTATCACATTCACAAGGCATAGGAATGGGGTGTCCATATAAGGCCTTGCAACAAAATAGGCAAAGGGGGTAACCCTGTAGGCAGTGACCATGGGTTTAAGATGATAGGCGACTTCCAGGTTAACGGTACCTGAGGCTGTCAGGCAAAGGGTAGAGGCTTCAATAATCTCACCGAGCGAACCTATTACAATTTCAGCATCCAGACCATGTTTCTTTACCAACGTATGAATAAGTGGCAAGTGGTCTATATGACCACAAGAAACGAGAAAGTGGCTCCTCGGAAGCTTCTCTTTTATGATCCCCGCAGCCTTAAGGAATATAGGCAGGAGTTTCTTTATTTCCTGTGGGCGGCTGCCAGGGAGGATGGAGACTATTTCGCCTGAAACAGATTTTCCTTTCGACCTGAGTTTGTCCACTAATTCGTTATCCACACTTCTGTTTGAGAGTTCATCAAAGAGAGGGTGGCCCACATGGCGTACAGGTATTCCAGCTCTCTCATAAAACTCTTCTTCAAATGGATAGATAACAAGCACCTTACTAACCAGCCTCTTTAGTTTCTTTACTCGCCATGCTCCGTGGGCCCAGAGCTGGGGGCAGATGTAATAGATAACGGGGATATTTAATCTGCGTGCGGCCTGGGCAAGGTATAGATTAAACCCTGCATAATCAATAAGGATTACCGCCTGCGGTCTATGAGATTGAAAGAAACTTACACAATCTTTGTAAACACCCCATAGGGTAGGTATACTGAATAAAGTCTCTGCCCACATAACAGAGTGATTATCCATAGAATGTAGGCAGTGTAGTCCAGCCTCAACCATCCTCCGTCTGCCAAGCCCATAGATTTCTACCTCCGGAGCCTTCCTTAATATTTCTTTGATAAGATTGGCTCCATGTAGGTCCCCGGAGGCCTCACCAGCACTAATAAATATCCTTTTGTTACTCAACGTTTACCCCAGTAGAAATGATATACTTTTACTCACAAAGTTTATACCTAGAAATATAAGGCCAAAACCCCAGACAAATGCCCAGGAGTAAGACATATCAAAGCAGAACCACCCATATCTTGTATCTAGAAAGAAGGCCAATAAGAGCGAAAGGGGGAAGAATTCAAACGTCCCTGCCAGTAAAAGAAATATTGCCTTGTGTTGTGGAAGAAAGACTTCAATTGCAATCCATAGGTTTAGCCCGTAGAAGATAAAGAGAAAGAGGAGACTAAATATTATCTTGCGATTGAAATACAAGAAAGCGGCGATGCTGAAGGTCAAAATGGCTATCAAAAAGGGTAACATTTCTACCTCTGCCATAGAAAATTCAAATTATAAAACTCAAACTCCAAAAGTTGCATTTGTCATTTGGGCTTTGAGATTGAGAGAGGGCCTCTTTATTCCGAAGATTTTTAGCAAGGTACACCGCTCACGCGTCATGCCAGTTAGATAATCCCACCTTCTACCTGCTAAGAGATTACTTACTATCCTGACCTCTTTTAGCGTATCCAGGGCTTCTTTCGGTTGAAATCGAATGCCATGCTTGGCAAGTCCTTTCTGTAGGAGCTTTTCTATTAGATACGCCAGCATGAGCACTAGTATGTAACCCTTCAAATAAGCCTTCCCTGGTGGCATAAAAGGGGGTAAAGCTGGCCGACCAAGGGCGGACTCTGCTTCCAGGAGGCCTTTAAAGGCCCTTTTTGCCTGGTAGAGGCTGGTACTCTTTGCAATATTTGTCCTTAGCTGAACTTTTTGATTGCCGTACCCAATGGTAAGGTGCCTCCTCCTGGGCCTACGGCGAGTTGGCTGAAGCTTTTTAAAAAAGGCCAGATAAGGAACGGATTCCTTGTCCAGAAAGGCTACTCCTTTCCTTCCTAGTGTGGAGTACCTTACTATGAGAATCCCCTTGGTACTCTTTAATTTCTGGAGCATTGCCACGAATTCTTTCCTGGTATGAACCCTGAACCGTGTAAAGTTATTACTGCCCAGTGGAAGGATTGCCAGGTAATTGTTTCTATACCTTTTTCCTCTATAAGATAAAGGACCTATCTCTATAATGAAGCTTCTTTTTGCTGCGGGTAATTTTCTCAAAGTATGACCTGACACGGATTTTTGCCTTTCTGACCATTCCAGCCTGCCCAAAGTGTTTATGCCGTTTAATAGTCTCTTCCTCAACCTCCCCTGGCCTAACCTAGCCAGCCTCTCCGCTTCAGGCAGATTAATCCTCTTTAACCAGCTTAGCAGGGCGGTAGCACCGCAGGCGTATGTGGCTGGCTGGCATAACCTATAAAAAACCATAGCCATTATACAGTCTGCATCCTTCCCTAAGTTGGACTCCAGGATTTTTCTAAATCCCGAGCCTTCCCATAGATATTTTAGTAGGAGGATATTTCCATATTCACTTACTCGTCTATCTTTTATCTCTCTTACGTTTAAGAATTGTTCCCCGGAGAATCTAATTAGAGACTTTAACAAACCATTAAGGCCAGGGCGTACCCTCTCCAACTTACCCATGTTCCACAAGACCCTCTGCTTTACCTTGCCGTTAGACCGATAACTCTCCACTACCCTGAGATAGCAGTGGGTCTTTTTCTGTGACCCCGTCGTTGTCTTTACCATCCTGATAAACATATAGTTTCTCTGGTTACACTAATGTCCAGTGTAGTAACCGGGATCGCTCAGCACTGAGTGCAGTCTAGTGTATCACTAAGGTGAATTTGCTCGGCATTTTCAAAAATAGCGAAACAAAAATCCTACATTGCACCAAAAGAATTGGTGGATTCACCAATCAACGTGGCGGACAGATTTGCCTTTTGTACACTTTGTCATTACAGAACAGTCTAATAAGTTTAACTACGGGACGAGGATTGTCAATGGGGTATCTGCAGATTTAAAGCCTAAAGGTTACTTACGTAGTACAGGATTCCAGTCAAATGCACCAAGCTTTTTGTGGGATCCTCTACGGTTGGCCCTTTTAGGAAAGGCCCTCTCTTAAGGAAGGATGGCCTGGCAGCGGGAAAACTGCTGAAGTTAGTCGTTTTCTTATTTTCAGACCAAAAGATTATGTAAAGAATCAAAGTTCAGCATAAAACACCTCTGGGCCTTGATTCTCCTTGAGATGAATTTCCATCCCTGGTCTAGCCATCTGTATTCTGTGAGGAGGCCAATCCCAGTGAGAGGTAACCTCAGCTATTCTCGTCTCTAATTCCGCTGTAGTCATCGGTCCAGGTAAGCCTTTGTCCTCATCCTCCTGATCTTCATAACCGCTGTAGTGTATGAAAAAGGTATGTCTTGGTTGCCAAAGCCTCACCAATTCCAGTCCCTCCGTTATGGAGATGTGACCCGTCTCGGGGTGCGGGTTCCATGTGTTACCGTCCAGGAAGGCTATATCAGCCCCAGCCAGAAGGCTGTTAGCATTCCCCTTTATAGAAAGGAAATCCCAGCCAAAGAGTATCTTCTTACCATTGCACTTCAGCAGATATATTGCAGCCCCTGGTGCATGTTCAGCGTGGCAGACCTCAATGGCGGTCAAAGAAATGTTCCCAACACCTTTTATAGGTATTTCCGAAGACTGATCGAAATCTACCGCCTTTGGCTCTAAATGAGGTTTAAGCCAGAAAAACCTTTCGATAAGTGTGTCTAGGCACCTTGGCGTTCCTATTAGTGGTAGTTTCCAGTTCTTATATTGTGCCTGGGGCCTCCTCCTCATTAATCCTTCTAGCAGTATATAAAGTTCTACGCAGTGGTCTGGATGTGAATGAGTAAACAGAAGGCAGTCCGGTGGCCTCAGCTTATACCCAGGAATTTTAAGTCTCTTTGTATACTCGTACTTTAGAAGGCTTTCGACAACTCCAGAACCAATATCCACTAATAGATGAAACAGGGGGTGTCCGCCGTTCTCTATGAATAAGGAACAGGAAGTATTGACCAGAGGCCAGGCCTTCTGGGCCAATTCTTCTGCCCTCTTATGGTAATGACCCATCTCCTGCATAAAGGCAGGGAGTACGCCATTTACACGCAGGATTAGATTAGCCATGAAGACGCATCGCCTAGCTAGGGATTAAACCCCAACTCCAAAAACTAAAGATATGACCCTGCCGATGTAGTAAGTCACAATTACCGCCCCTCCTCCAAAGCCTACCATCTCAAGCCCCTTCCACCACCACTCCCTTCCAATCCAGCGGCCCCTTATACTACCCACTATAAATAAGAAAATTAACGAGAAAAATATAGAGAGAAAAAAAGACTCGAAACCACCAAAGAAGAAGTAAGGAGCTAGTGGGGGGATTGCACCAGCAAAATAGGAAAAACCCGTAACTAACCCGGACTTTAAAGGGTCTGTATAACCTTCTTTAGTAAGGCCCAGTTCCTGTTCCATCATGGTTTGTAACCAAACCTCTTTATTGGAGATTATTCTCCGGACAACCATCTCCAGTTCCTCCCCCTTGAACCCCTTTTTTCGGAAGATGGCTTTTATCTCATCCCCTTCCTCTTCTGGCGCCATTTCCATCTCCTTTCTTTCAGTTTCTTCCTCACGTGCATAGAATTCGGCATAGGCCTTCTGAGAGAGGTAGGCCCCGATGCCCATGGAAATAGACCCCGCCAGGATCTGGGCAAGTCCAGTGATTACTATAATCTTATTTGAGGCCACCGCCCCAAAGACGCCGGTTACGAACCCCAGGGTCTCCACCATGCCATCGTTCATACCGAAGACCACTTCACGTACAAACTTGCCCTGTACGCTGTGCCAGTGTTGACGGGTAAGGGTTTGCTTTTCAAAAGGGATTAACCCGTCTGTACCTAATATCTTGGACAGTATTCCCATGGACAGAAGCGTCTTAAAAAGTGGTAACACAAATTCCCTCCCTCTTGATGGGGGAGGGTGGGGTGGGGGTGAATGTCACCCTCCCCCTTCCCCCTCCCTTCAAGGGAGGGGGAAGCAGTCAGGAGACCCAAAGTTACCCTGATAGAAGAAGCTACCAATTCCAACCCCGTAGTAATACAAATTGAATCTAGCTCTAATTAATTTCTAATTTAGGAAGGTTTTTTGACACAGCGGAAGCCTACGGCCTGGTTATGAATGTTAGGGGCCTCGCACTTGCGCGCGGTGGAGCGGAGCAGGAAGCCCCTGCCGAAACGCGAGCCACCTCTAATGACCTTTTTTACCCCTTTTTCTGGGCCCTGGGGGTTATTGGAGTGACTTCTTTGATAGTATTCAGGGTCATACCAATCGGCCACCCATTCTGCCACACTTCCTGCCATGTCATGGCATCCATAGGGGCTGACTCCTTGCGGATAACTCCCCACAGGCTTCTGCTCCCCCCCCACATTACAGTTTTCGGGATTCCACTCGTTTCCCCAGGGGAAGCGGTTACCATTTGGCCCCCTGGCTGCCTTTTCCCACTCAGCCTCTGTGGGAAGGCGCTTGCCTGCCCAGGCGGCGTAAGCGTAGGCATCGTACCAGTCTATCCTTGTAACAGGGAAATCTGGGTTGTCATAATAGCTGTCTTCCCAGTTCCTGGGCGTGTGGTCTTTTCCAGGAGGTTCATCCCTATGGCATTTGCTGTGGTCTCCTGTCTTTTTTATATACTCAAGGAATTCATAGTACTGGGCGTTGGTTACCTCGTAACGGTCAATGTAAAAGGCGGGAAGATACACATTATGGTTTGGGTAACAATCGTCTCTCTGGTCATCTGAGCCCATAATAAATTCCCCGGCTCCCACGAGAACCATATCCCATTTTTCTCTGTTTTTTGCCAGCGCATTTTCCATGGCCTCGTTTCTGTCCTGAAGAGTAGTACTTCTCTTTTGTGCCTCGTCAATGCCCTTCTGGAGGAGATTAATATAAACAAGTGCATCGTTTATATCCGCAGCCTGGGGTTTAAGGGCTATATATCTCTTCATGTGTTTTATTGCCTCTTCTGCAGCGCCTAGCTTGCTGTATAGCCAACCGATGTTGTAATGGAGTTCAGGCAGCTCCTCGTAGAGCCTTTCTGCCGCTAAATACTCTTCCAGGGCTTTGTCATATTCCTTTTGGTCTGACAGGCGGTTTCCTTCCTCATAATGTTTCAAGGCCTCCAGCCTCTTTTTTTCTATCCCTTCTTCTCCCTCTGGTACCAGTTTTTCTCCGTCCTGTGGGCAGAATTTCTCTCCAGTTTCGCCCCTCCTGCCACATTTGGGACACACTAGTTTAGAGACTGCAGTAATCAGCTTCTCTCCATCTACCGAGCAGAAGTTGCTCTCGGCAGGGTAGCTCTTGAAGCACTTTGGGCATATCTTAAGGGCCTCCTCTGCAAAGCAGTAGACAGTAGACAGTAGACAGTAGGCAGTAAGCAGTAAGCAGTAAGTAGCCGCAGGCTTCAGCCTGCGTAAGTAGTAGGCACTAAAGAGAAGGGGCAAGAACTGCGTCATTTGAGTTCGGCGAGGACAAGTCTCAATCTTCTAATCTGTTCGTCGAGTTCCTTTTCCTTTGTCTGTTCCTTCTCCACCACCTCAGGAGGGGCTTTTTCGAGGAAGTTTTTGCTAGAAAGTTTTTTCTTTACCTTTTGGAGATACTCCTCTAGTTGGTGAAGTTGTTTATCCTGACGTATCTTCTCCGCCTCCACATCAATGATACCTGCCAGGGGTATAAAAAGCTGGAATGCCCCTACAACAGCGCTGGCGGAAGAATCTGGCCTGACTAGATTAAGGCCAATCGCTAGCTCTTCCAGGTAGGCCCTTTGTTTGAGAAAATTGCTGAAGTTCTTCAAACTCTCGGCTTCTGAAACTCCAGGTGATGATATAATTGCCTTTAACGATTGTCTATCGGGTATATTAAAATTTCGCCTTATGTTTCTAACGGCTTTTACCAACTCCTGTAGGAGTTCCATGGTCTTCTCGATTTCTAAGTCTTTCGGTCCAGCTTCTGGCCATTTAGCTATAATCAGATTCTCTTCTAATAGGATGGTGCCCTTTTTACTTACGGAAGACCATATCTCCTCAGTAAGGAACGGGGCAAAGGGATGGAGAAGCCTCAGGGTGTTATGGAAGACATTGAACAATGTAGAAAGGGCAGACTTCTTATCTGCTTGGTTTTCAGGCTCGTAAAGCCTTGGTTTTATTATTTCCAGGTACCAATCGCAAAGGTCATGCCAGAAGAAATCATAAACGGTTTGTAGGGCTTCATTGAACTTGAAATGTTCTAGGGCTTCTGTAGTGCTTGTAACAGCATTGCTTAGACGGCTAAGGATCCATCTGTCCTCAAAAGCCATAGATACTCCTTCAACAGGGTACGGTGGCTGGTCGATTTCAGATTGATTGAATTGCATGATAACAAACCTGGCAGCGTTCCATATCTTGTTAGTGAAGTTTCGCCCCATTCCAAACTTTGTCTCCGAGAGCTTTATGTCCTGTCCTTCTGTGGTAAGGAGCAGCAGGGACATACGCACGGCGTCTGTCCCATAACGTTCTATCATCTCAAGGGGGTCAATCCCATTGCCGAGGGATTTGCTCATTCTTCTACCTTGTTCGTCCAGTATAGTGCCGTGGATATAAACCTTCCCGAAAGGTTCTTCCCCCAGCATCTCCAATCCCATCATCACCATCCTCGCCACCCAGAAGTAAAGGATATCCCTTCCAGTGACCAGGACGCTGGTGGGATAGTAGGTCTTAAGTTCTGGGGCTTCTTCTGGCCAGCCCAGGGTAGAGAAAGGCCATAAGGCCGAACTGAACCAGGTATCCAATACATCTAAATCTTGCTGCAGGTTCTTACCCTTGCATTGGGTACACGCACCGGGGTTTTCTATGGCAACATTTATATGTCCGCAGTCCTTACAATACCAGGCAGGAATTTGATGCCCCCACCATATCTGGCGAGAGATGCACCAGTCTCTCACGTTTTCCAGCCAGTTTAGATAGACCTTAGTCCATCTCTCTGGATAAAAGGTTACCCTGCCCTCTTCGGTGGCTTTAATGGCGGCCTGGGCAAGGGGTTTCATCCTGACGAACCACTGGTCTGAGAGGTAAGGCTCTATAACTGTATGGCAGCGATAGCAGTGTCCCACAGAGTAGGAATAGAGTTCTATCTTTGCAAGGAGTTTTTTCTGCCTTAATTCCTCTACCAGGGCCTCTCTGCACTCAAATCTATCCATACCGGAAAATTCCCCTGCCTGGGTATTCATGGTTCCATCCTCTGCCATAACGATGAGTGGTTGGAGGTGGTGGCGCAGGGACATCTCAAAGTCGTTAGGGTCATGGGCAGGGGTAACCTTCACGGCTCCCGTGCCAAATTCTTTGTCCACCATCTCGTCTGCAATGATGGGTATCTCCCTCTCCACAATAGGCAGCAGGAGCTTCTCGCCTACAAATTCCTTGTAGCGCTCATCGCTAGGATTTACCGCTACTGCCACGTCTCCTAGCATGGTCTCAGGCCT
The DNA here is from genome assembly GCA_023261505.1 of Planctomycetota bacterium. Taxonomy (GTDB): domain Bacteria; phylum Planctomycetota; class Brocadiia; order Brocadiales; family Bathyanammoxibiaceae; genus JAHFOV01. The sequence continues at coordinate 31,988 of JAHFOV010000005.1, read as the reverse complement.
GGTTGTAGCAACTGTAATGCTCAGGTGAGGTGCGTCTTTGAAGGGGTACCTGAGATACCATAGAAAGCCCTCGTGGGTATCATGGTCCACCTCGTCATCGGCCAGGGCAGTCTGACACCTTGGACACCAGTTAATGATATACTTGCCTTTGTATATGAGGCCTTTCTTCCATAATCTTAAGAAGGCCTCTCTAACGGCCATTGAGAGACCTTGATCCATAGTGAAGCGCTCCCTCTGCCAGTCGCAGGAACTTCCTATCTTCTTGAGCTGTTTTATTATGGTAGAGCCATATTCTTCCCGCCATTTCCAGACGGCCTCAACAAATTTCTCCCTGCCCAAGTCCTGGCGACGGAGTCCCTTCTGGAGCAGTTCTCTCTCAACGACATTTTGGGTGGCAATTCCTGCGTGGTCGGTTCCGGGCATCCACAGTGTGTTATATCCCTGCATGCGCCTCCAGCGGATAAGTACGTCCTGCAGGATGCAGTTCAGGGCGTGCCCCATGTGGAGGACGCCCGTTATATTTGGAGGGGGAATTACAATTGTGAAGCTCTTTCTTTTAGAATCGGGTTCGCTGTGGAAATAGCCCTTTTCCTCCCAGTAGGCATACCACCTGTCTTCGACTTCCTTTGGGTTATATCTTGTGGAAGGTGTTACTGTCATGTATTAGCTTTAAGTGGTTGTAGAGAGGATAAGTGCTTCTCTTCCTCTTTGAAGAGTTTATATTCTATGCTGTCCACAAGTGCCTGCCAGCTTGCTTCTATAATGTTTTCAGAGACCCCCACGGTGCCCCAGAGGTTCTGGTGGTCTCTAGTCTGGATTATCACTCGTACCCTAGCGGCGGTGCCTTCCCTTGTGTTGATTACTCTCACCTTGTAATCTACCAGTTGGGTCTCTTTAACGCTGGGGTAGTGTCCCCCTAGGGCCTTTCGCAAGGCGGTATCAAGGGCATTCACGGGACCTTCCCCTTCTGCTACCGTGAGCTCTTCCACTCCGTTCACCCTTATTTTGACCGTAGCCTCTGTAACCGGCCTTCCCTTCCGCTTCTCCACAATGGTTCTGTAACCTTCAAGGTCAAAGAATTTTCTATGCTTTCCTAATAGCTTCTTTACCAGGATTTCAAAGGAGGCTTCGGCGGATTCGTAGTGGTATCCCTGGTTCTCCCTTTCCTGGACCTCTCTTAGTATCTTCCTCATGAGTTCCTTTTCGTGGGTGATGTTATACTTCTCTATCTTGGCGAGTATAGTGGAACTTCCAGATAGCTCGGAGAGTAGTATACGCCGTTCATTGCCAACGGCCTCAGGGGAGATGTGTTCGTAAGTGGCCTCATGCTTTCTCATGGCGTCCACGTGTAATCCCCCTTTATGAGCAAAGGCGCTTGGACCTACAAAGGGCTGGTTTGGTTGTGGGTTGAGATTGGAGACCTCATTTACGTATTTTGATACCTCCGTGAGTTTTTTGAGTCTATCAGGACCGAGACATTGATAGCCAAATTTTAATACCAGATTAGGGATTATAGAGCAGAGGTCGGCGTTACCGCATCGTTCTCCAAAGCCGTTGATGGTGCCTTGAACGTGGCTTGCTCCGGCCGTTACAGCTACCAGTGTGTTAGCCACCGCCAAATCTCCGTCATTGTGTGCATGAATACCAATGGGGGTCTTTACATGACTTTTGGCCTTTTTTACTGCCGTTTCTATCTCTTCAGGTAAACTTCCACCATTGGTATCGCAAAGCACCAGAGTGTTTGGCCCGTTTTCCTCTGCTACCTTCAGTACCTTAAGGGCATACTCAGGGTTGTGCTTGTAACCCTGGAAAAAATGTTCCAGGTCTACTAAGACCTCCCTTCCGTTAGCCCTCAGGAAGTTAATACTTTCAGAAAGCATCTTAAGGTTTTCTTTCAGGGATACCCTTAGCACTTCCTTAACATGGAGGTCCCAGGCCTTGGCAACAATTGTCACCGTTTGCGTCTCAGCCTTAAGTAGTGCCTGTAGCCCCTGGTCTTCTTCAGCCTTTTTATCCGCCCTGCGGGTACTTCCAAAGGCTACCGGGATAGTGTGACTTAAGGGGTGGGATAGAAGTTCCTTGAAAAATTGCCTATCCTTTGGGTTAGAGGCAGGATACCCCCCCTCAATGTAATCCATCCCCAGTTCATCGAGCTTAAAGGCGATGCTAAGTTTATCCTGTAGGGAGAAGGAGATACCTTCAGCCTGGGCACCGTCCCTGAGGGTGGTATCATAAATTATTATGTTTTTCATGGCATATTAATAGGGGTTAGGGGTCAGGAACTAGAATTCAGAATACAGAATAGAGAATATTCTGAATTCTGACTACTGAATTCTGTATTCTTTATTTTCACTAGTCCCTACCCCCTAACCCCTGTTCTTTCCCCCACTTTGTGGAGTTCAAAGGCCTTGTGAACGGCCTTCAGGGCCCGCTCTGCCTGAGCCTCATCAATGACACATGAAATCTTTATTTCGGAGGTACTTATCATCTGTATGTTTATCCCTTCCTGGGCCAACGCGCTGAACATCTTCTCTGCTACTCCACAGTGGCTCCTCATGCCGATTCCTACCACAGAGAGTTTAGCTATGTGGCTGTCTGCGCTGACCTCCTGGGCCTTGAGTTCCTCCTTCATCCTTTTAGCGACATCGACGGCTTCCGGGAGGTCGTCTTTGGGGACAGTGAAGGTGACATCTGTCATTCCATGAGAACCTATGTTTTGTATAATTATATCTACATTTATATTATGACGTGCAATTTCCCCGAAAAGCCTTGCTGCTACGCCTGGCCTATCTGGCACTCCCCTAATGGTTAATTTGGCCTCGTCCTTGGTTACTGCCGCACCGCTTACTACAATATCTTCCATCTCCTTAGCCTCCTGACAAACAAGGGTTCCCAAAGATTCATTATAACTGGGTCTCACCCTGAGAGGTACATTATACTTTTTGGCAAACTCTATGCTCCTGGCTTGCATCACCTGGGCTCCCAGGCTGGCAAGCTCCAGCAGTTCATCGTAAGAAATCTTTTCCAATTTGCTGGCTTCAGGCACTATCCTTGGGTCTGCTGTATAGATACCATTTACGTCTGTAAAGATGTCGCACATGTCTGCCTTAAGCTTAGCCGCAAGGGCCACGGCCGTAGCGTCTGAACCTCCACGGCCCAGGGTGGTGATGTTATTGTAGGCATCCACCCCTTGGTAGCCAGCCACCACAACTATCCGCCCGCTATCCAATTCTTGAAGTATCCTTTTTGTATCTATCTTTAGAATTCTGGCCTTGGTGTGGCGACTGTCTGTAATAATGCCTACCTGGCCTCCGGTGAAAGATATGGCCTCGTATCCTAAAGCATGAATGGCCATGGCCATTAGGGCAATGGAAATCTGCTCTCCCGTAGAGGCCAGCATATCCATCTCCCTTGCCGGAGGTCTTTCAGTAATCTGATGGGCCAGGTCGAAGAGCTCATCAGTGGTACGCCCCATGGCAGACACTACTACCACCACCTGGTTGCCCTCTTTGTAGGCCTGAGCAACCCTCTGAGCAGCCCTTTTTATTTTCTGCGCATCGGCTACCGAGGTGCCACCAAATTTTTGGACAATAAGAGCCATCTACTTCTTTAGCTACTTGTTACCTCTTCAGGTTCTAAATACAACTCTATAGACTCTTTGATGTTTGAAAGGGCCTCCTCGACAGTGCGCCCCCACGTACCACAACCAGGAAGGCTAGGTATCTTTGCATGGAAGCCATCCCCGTCAGGTTCTATTATTACCTTAAACCTCATACTTTTCACCTATCTGCCTTTGCATTATGGCTCAGAAGGTCTTTAATGTATACAACATAAGCGAAAGTCTAGATTAAATTTATAACAAAAGACGACCGTTGTCAACGCCAGGGTAGCCGGCAGGCATGGCGTGCCATTACTTTTCTGAAAGCCTCTCCCCCAGTGCCTTTGATTTCAGAGTGGCGGCCTCTACGGCGCCAATTATAGAGGCCCGTACGGCCCCTTCCTCAAGGACTTGTAGCCCCTCTATGGTAGTACCTCCTGGGGAGGTAACAATGTCCTTTACCTGTGCAGGACGATAGCCGCTGAGCATCATCTTTGCGGCCCCAAGCAGGGTCTGAGCGGCTAACTGGGTAGAAATCTCGCGTGGCAGGCCCATCTTTACTCCACCATCCGATAGGGCTTCAACAATAAGTGCCACATAAGCTGGGCCACTACCACTGAGACCGGTTACCGCATCCAGGTATTTTTCTTCCACCTTGAAGGCCTTTCCCACTGCGTTGAGTACCTTTTCTGCTAAAAGGGCATCTGCCTCTGTAGCGTTTTTTCCCAGACAGTAGCATGAGGCTGCCTCGGCCACCATGCAGGCTGCATTGGGCATGACCCTTATGACTCTACAATTCGGTTTAAGGCGGTTCTCCAGAATATGGAGAGGTATGCCTGCAGCAATAGAGATTATGAGATGTTCCTCAGGACTTACCGATTCTTTTAAACTGGAAAGTACATTTTCTATATCTTGAGGCTTTACCGCCAGAATGATGCAGCCCGCTTTTTCTGGCACAGCTTTGCTATTGGCAACAAATTTTACTCCTAATTCCTTCACAAGGTCGTTACATTTTTTTACGTCAATGTCATTAATTACAAAATTCTCTGGTCTTACAAGGCCCGCCTTAAGGATCCCTCTCAAGAGGGCCTCTCCCATCTTTCCAGCGCCGATAAGGCCAAAGCCTTCCTTTATCATAAAGTATATTCTCCTATATATTGACGCAGGCCGTGCCTAACGCAAATATTACTATGGCAGAAACTTGTAGCCGCAGGCTTTAGCCTGCGAAAGATAATCACGCAAAATATCGCAACCTAAAGGTTGCGGCTACTTAAAGGCTACTTAAAGTTTGACCTTTAGTCCCTGGGCCATTTTTATTTCCCTGGCATGGTTTACCGTCCAGGCAGTACGATGGGTCACTACATCAATGAGCGTGCTAGCGGAGGGAAGCCCCGTTCCACTCTTCTTCACGCCACCGAAGGGCAGATGGACCTCTGCCCCTATGGTAGGCAAGTTCACATAGCCCAGGCCATATTCGCACCTCTCTCTGATTTCCCTGGCCTTTCGGCAGTCTTCTGTAATGACTGAGACTACCAAGCCGTACTCTGTATCATTATGTACCTCTAGTGCCTGCTCCAGGTCTTTCACCGGGATAATGGCCACGTGGGGGCCGAAGACCTCTTCTTTCAGCACTACGCTCTTTGGATTAGGTTCCATTCTGTAAACAAAAGGAGATAGAAAATAGCCTTTAGCGTACTGTGGGCCTTTTAACCTCCCACCATCCAGAAGTACCTCTGCTCCCTCTTCTTTTGCCAGTTCATTATACCGAAGGATTTTATTCATCTGGGTCTCGTTTATCACGGGGCCTGCAAAATTATCCGGGTCCAGGGTATCACCAATTGTTATCCTTTTAGCTACCTCTACGAAGCGCTTCTGGAATTCTTTTACAACGTCCTTGTGGACAATCAGGCGGCTGGCCGCAGTACAGCGCTGTCCCGAAGTTTTAAAGGCGCTGATAATTGAGGCATTGACGGCCAGCTCCATATCGGCATCGTCCAGCACTATAACGGCGTTCTTTCCCCCCATCTCACAGGCACACATCTTATCCGGGATTTCAGCCGAGACCCTTCTTATCTGCTGTCCTACCTCTGCAGAGCCTGTAAAAAGGACTACCACTATCTTAGGATGTCTTACTAAGAGCGTGCCCACCCTTTCTCCGCTGCCGTGGAGCATATTTATCACCCCAGGAGGTATTCCTACCTCCTTAAAGGCTTCCACAAGTTTCTGCGCGACACAGGGGGTCTCTTTGGAGGGTTTAAAGACGACCGTATTGCCCTCTAGTAAGGAGGGGCCTATGAGCCATGTGGGTATAGCAAAGGGGAAGTTCCATGGTGTGATAACCCCTATTACACCCTTAGGCTTCCTTCGCATAAAAGAGTCTTTCTCCTCTATCTCGGAAGAGACAACCTCTCCAAAGGGCATCCTTGAGAGGCCAAATTGGTACTGGAACATGTGTATGCCCTCAGTTACCTCGGCCCTGGCCTCGGTGATATTCTTCCCCTGCTCTTTGGCCACCAAAACGGAGAGTTCTTCTTTGTCTCTTTTTAAGATTTGTACAAGATTGTCTAAATACTCCCCCCTGCCTATCCTGGATAGTGCCCTCCACTGCGGATAGGCAAGCCTTGCGGCCTCTACGGCCTTTTCAATATCGTTCTGGTCCGAGTGAGGAAAGACACCTAAAAGCTCATCAATATTGGCAGGGTTCCTCTTCTCAAAGGACTCTCCCTTTTTTTCAACAAATTCCCCACGTATAAAGTTCTTTCCCTGTATCATTGGTAGTCTCCCGACCAGCAGTCATTTGTAGCCGCAACCTTTAGGTTGCGCAAATTTCACGCAGGCTAAAGCCTGCGGCTACTAGAGACGTTAATTTTTACTCTGCTGACTGCTGATGTCTGTTAGCTGAAAGCTGGACTCATAATATATAAAAAAGGCTGGGGGATAGCCAGTGAAAAAGACGAATTGCAAATTCCAAATTTATAATTGGTAATCTGCAATTTGTAATTTGTAATTGGGTTTTCATCTTGTCACTTGCCCAGGTATTCAATTATTGTTAATATTTTTGGCATGAAACATTTAATCTGTCCCGTACTCTTTTTTCTTTCGCTTATATTAACCTCTGATAGCCCTCTTTTGGCGGACACAGAGGAATTAGAGGGATATTACCGCCTGGCCCAGGAGTGTTACCAGAAGGGTGCTTTGGAGGAAGGGTTGCAGGCCTGCCAGAGGGCTCTGGAAAGAGAGCCCAACTCTCCAAGACCATACGTTTACATGGGACTTCTTTACAAGAAGATGGGGCGGCTAGATGAGGCCATCACCAATTTCAGAAAGGCATTAGAACTAGAAAATAATCTCCCAGAAGCCCATTCTAACCTGGGAAATGTGTACCTGGAAAAAGGTCTCGTGGAAGAGGCGGTGAGAGAACATCAAAACGCTGTGGCGATAAGCCCCGATACAGCAGAATTGAACAATAACCTGGGCTACGCTTTGGAAAAGAAGGGAGAGCTTGAGGAGGCAGTGGCCGAGTATATCCGAAGTATAAGGCTGAATTCTGAACTGGCTGAGCCTCACTGTAACCTGGGAAGACTGTTTCTTAAAAGGAGGATATTTCATAGAGCTATAAGCGAACTGCAAAAGGCCGTAGAAATCAACCCTTCTCTAGTAGAAGCCCATTATCTTTTGATAGAGGCCTATGTTACGCAGAATGCCCTTGAGAAGGCTACAAGACAATGTGAGACGCTACTGGAGCTAAACCCTAAAGATGCACGGGCCCACGCCAGGTTGGGGATGGTGTTGGCAAAGAAGGGTATGGCTAAAGAGGCCATTCAGGAGGAATTGAAGGCCCTGGAGATAGAGCCACGGCTGGCAGAGGCTAACGCCCTTTTAGGAGACTTGTATTCTTCCTCGGGAAATGCAGAGGAAGCCCTCAAGCACTATCAAGCGGCGGTTGGGGCCGACCCTGACTGTGCCAGGGCCCATACAGGTCTTGCCCACCTTTACAACAACGCCGGTATGTTGGAAGAGGCTATGGCCTCTTTTAAAGAAGCAGTTCGTTTAGATCCCACTAGCCCTGAGGCAAGGAAGGGCCTGGGGCTGGTCTATGAACTCCTTGGAATGACCAAGGAGGCGGATGAAGAGTTTAAGATTTACGAGTCCCTCCTAAGGAAATCCTAGCAAAAACACAGAATTCAGTAGTCAGAATTCAGTAGTCAGAATTAAAAATTCTATATTCTGAATTCTGTATTCTGTCTACTTATTTAGGCTCGGTGCCGGTGGGGAAGAGCATCAGGTTGGAATCTTTTACCAACTGGTACATCCTTTTGGCGTCTAAAAGGGCCTTCTCCTGAGGGACTAACGGGGTTATTTCTATCTTGGTAAAGAATGGGAAAAGGGGAAGTTTAGTTACAATCGCCTCTATCTCCTCACTTGAGTCTGCATCGAAAATAGCGGCAGCGCCGCGTCTACCCGCCAGTTTACCCCCGGCCAGCACCTTCCCTCTCTTCTTCATCCGCTCGTAATACTCCCATTCCTTGACGAGTAGTTCAAAGAAGTTTCTAGTAGGTATTTGAGGAAGTTTTTCTATTTCAACCTTTACAAGAAAGAGCATAAATTCATATTGCAGATTACAAATTATAGATTACAAATTTGTAATTTGTATTCTTTATTATCTGCCCTCCAGTCTAGCCGTTGAAAAATTCGTATCAAAAATCAAAATTTGAAATTTGTAATTTGCAATTTTTTTTACATGGCCAGGCCGCCATCTACACTCAGGACTTGGCCCGTGATATAGCTCGAGGCATCGGAAACCAAGAATATAACAGCCTTACCTATCTCCTCTGGCTTGCCAATTCGTCCCATGGGAATAAGCTTAAGAGCCTCTTCTATATATTTCTTGTCCAGCATCTGGGTCATCTCAGTGTCTATGAATCCTGGTGCTACGGCATTTACTGAAATATTGAATCTGGCTAGTTCCTTGGCGAGAGACTTTGTGAATCCTATAAGCCCTGCCTTAGAGGCGGCATAGTTGGCCTGCCCCATCATGCCTATAATCCCACTTACGGAGGTTATATTTATAATAGAACCACTCTTTTGCTTCATCATGGGGAATACCACAGCCCTTGTAATATTGAATGCTCCATTCAGGTTAGTGTCTATTACCTCCTTCCATTCCTGCTCACTCATCCTCATCATAAGATTATCCCTGGTAATGCCTGCGTTGTTTACAAGAATATCTATCTTCCCAAAGTGCTTTAGGGCGGTGGTTGCCATTTCTTTGGACTGATTGAAGTCAGCCACGTTGCATTGTACAGGCAAAGCCTTTACTCCAAGATTATTTAGCTCGTTTTCTACCTCTTTTGCCTTTTCTAAGTTCTTGAGGAAGTTGAAGGCCACGTCCACACCGTTCTTAGCCAGTTCCTGTACAATAGCCCTCCCTATACCCCTGGTTCCACCTGTTACTATTGCCACCTTACCTTTTAAGGACATGGATAATCTCCATTTCTATATTAGACTTTAGACTTTGGACTTTAGACTAAAAACAGGGTATTCTTCCACTTTAAGCAGAAAAGTCTACGTTCTATAGTCCGCAGTGTAAAGTCTAATGTCTATAGTCCAAAGTCTAAAGTCACTTTTTTATATGTTCAGTGAGATTTTAAAACCCTCGTGGATGGCCTCCATAGCCGTCCTGACCTTCACACAATCCCCTATGGCATACATCTCCGGCACCAGGCTGTCCATTTGCTGATAGAGGGAGTTGTTTGGCATGTAGCCCGTTGCCAGGATGATTGTTTCAGCAGGCAAAAAGGTGGCAGGGTCACTCCCACCTCTACCTTCTTTCTCGTATAGAATCCCCCCAGGTCCGCCTGAGGCGGATTCTTTTATCTCTTTTACCTTTACCCCGGTTAGGGTCTCTATACCTGTTTCTTCCATCTCCTGAAGGATGACCCAACGGGTAGAAAGTCCAAATCCGCTTCCCAGTCTTTTCTTCATTTCAAGTACAGTGACCTTGCGGTGCCCTCTGAGGGTCCTCTGGAGGGCAGTAGCAAGGTCTATTATCTGGTGCTTTAAGAGGAAGAGGGCTACTTCTGGGCTCATGCTTCCCAGTTTAGCCACATAAAGGGCCACTTCGCATCCCACTGACCCACCCCCTATAATAGCCACAGGATTTCCAACCGGCACCCTCCTCTCCAGGACATCCCTGGCAAGTACCACGTTTTTGCCATTTACCCCTAGTATGGGGGGAATAATTGGTAGGGAGCCTGTGGAGAGAATAACTACCTGTGGTTGTTCCTTTTTAATAAGCTCTGTATCAACCTTTATCCCAAGATTCACACTTACCCCTAATTTTAGTATTTGTCTTTCAAGGTAACTGATAACATGTTGGAACTCTCCCCGACCAGGAGGCTTGTAGGCGTAATGTAGCTGTCCCCCAAGGTAGCAGTCCTTTTCATAAAGGGCAACCTGGTGTCCTCTCAAGGCAGCCACTCTGGCAGCCTCCATCCCTCCAGGACCGCCACCTACAATCATTACCCTCTTCTTTACAGGTGCTTCCTTGATAATATACTCTCTTTCATGGCCCACCTGTGGGTTGTAAAGACAGGAGATGGGTTTCATATTCAAGAGTTCATCAAAGCATCCCTGGTTACACGCAATGCACGTCCTGATATCTTCCCATGTTCCTTCTCTATATTTTTTGGGAAGTTCAGGGTCTGCAATGAGGGGGCGGCCTATGGCTATAAAGTCTGCTTGGCCATCTCTAAGGAATTCTTCAGCCACCGAGAGGTCATTTATCCTTACACCTGCTATAACAGGCAGGTTAACATTCTCTTTGATAGAGGCCGCTAGGAAGGTGTAGGCCATTCTCGGAATGGCCATAACCATTATAGGGGTCTTGCTCTCGTGCCATCCTGGAGAGACATGAAAGGCGTCTACCCCTACTCTGGCTAATTCTCTGGCAATCTCGATGTTCTCTTTTATCCTGTTTCCCCCCATCATTAGCTCATCCCCCGCTAGCCTAAAGATAATAGGAAAATCCTTTTCCACGAGCTCCCTGGTAGCTTGCACGACCTCTCTGGCGAATCTGAGTCTGCCCTGCAGATCCCCTCCGTACTCATCTTTTCTCTGATTGGTTATAGGTGATAAGAATTGGTTTATTAGGTACCCCATGCCACCATGGATTTCCACGGCATCAAAACCCGCCTCCCTAGCCCTGAAAGCGGCCCTGGCGTAACTGTTAATTATCTCTTTTATTTCGGGAATGGTAAGGGGTCTAGGAATATCCTTGGCCAGGCGGCTTGGCACGCTGGAGGCGGATACAGGTTGCCTTTTTGTGAAGAGGCTAGAGGCGTAACGACCTCCATGAAGGAGTTGGGTGGCGGTTTTAGCCCCGAGTTGGTGCATGGCTTCGGTAAACCTTTTAAGGCTGGGGATATAGAGGTCTTCATCCAGGCCAAGTATACTCTTCCAGTGCTTTCCACTCTCGTGAGGGTAGCAACCTCCTATTATTATTAGGCTCACTCCACCCCTTGCCCTCTCAGCGTAAAAGTCTATGAAGCGGTCGTTTATAAAGCCATCTGTAGAAAAACCCACATCCATGGCCGTCATAATCAACCGGTTTTTAAGCTCCAGAGGTCCAATATTTGCCTTGTCAAAAAGACTTATCATAGTTATTTCACTTTAATTAATAGAAACAACATGCCACGCCACTATTGCATTAATTATAGGGGATGCGTTCCGATATTTCCATTTCAGGGCGCCTGCGACATCTGCCTGTATAGGATGGGTTGTTAAAAGAACACTTACAGGAAGGCTGCAGTTGCGATTCGGGCATTGTCTAAGGTTGACCCTTTCCCAGGATCAAACAAGAACAACTCCCAGCAGGGTCTATAGAGTTTACCATAGCAAAATGTACGTCTCTTTGAAGCGACTTCTTTGTAACCAGATTAAGGTTGCATTCAGGGTCAGGGACTTGCAGGTTGGCGATAGGAGGGACTAGCGAATTTTCCATGCTTAATGCGCAAGACGCTACTTGCATAGCACCAGATGCACCGTAGCACTCACCGGCAAGAGGCTTTGCAGAGGCAATTAATACATTTCCTAAGGTGTTTCCCAAACAATTCTTTATTGCTCGAGCCTCTATCATATCTAGGAGTTTACTGGAATTTCCATTGGCGTAGATGAGGTCAAGAGAGTCGCTGGAAAGAGCACCATCCTCCAGGGCCAGCTCCATGGCCCTTTGTACCCTCCTTGTTTTTTCTTCCAAGTCGAATCTATTACTTCCTACGTACGTTGTGCCGTAACCCATTACCTCAGCATATATTTTTGCTCCACGCCTGAGGGCTGAGTCTAGTTCCTCCAGGATAAGGACATAGCTTCCTTCACCTAAGACGAAACCATTTCTATGCTTGTCGAAGGGACTGCTCTTTTCAGGCCCTGAGTTGTGAGAGCCAGACAGGAGACCCTGGAGGAGGAATAGGAGATAGCTATCCAGGGATATTTGCTCCACACCGCCGGTTATAAGGAGGTTATCGCTATTATTTCTAATAAGGTTGAAGGCATTGCCTATAGCATCTATGCTGGAAGTGAAACCAGAGGAGATGGTTCTAGAGGGACCCTTTAGCTTGAAGAATACTGAGGCAAAATTGATGGAAGAGTTAAGGGCCACATCGTAACTAGCCATGGGGAGTAGTTTGTCAGGACCAAGTTTAAATATGTTGTAAGTATAGTCTGTGGTTTGAGAGTAATTACCCAATGCAGAGCCTATTATAACCCCCGCATATTCTGGGAAATTACCATTGTTTTGTAGCTGAGCATCCTCAAGTGCCAGTTTAATGGCAGAGGCAAGAAACTTGGTGCCCTTTGTTAAGTACTTGAGACCTTTATCTCCCAGATAATCTCCTGCATTAAAGTCCCTGACCTCTGCGGCAAGCTTGCATGGGTAGGAAGACACGTCAATGGAAGTTATTGGAGAAACCCCCGAACGACCTTCGACAAGATTTGTCCAGAATGCTTTATGGCCAATACCTAGTGGTGAGATAATACCGATGCCGGTTATTACTACCTTTTTTTTAGTGCTTGCTTGTCTTTCTACCTTCTTTAGGTTGGCCATTTCCAGATACCCCCTCTTTTTGTCGGGCTATTGGGTTCTACCAAAGATAATACTAGCATTGTTCCCGCCGAAGGCGAAGGAGTTATTTAGGGTGTAATTTGCCTTATATTCCCTGGCCTGATTTGGGACACAATCTATGTTACACTCCGGGTCTTTTGTCTCAAAGTTAATAGTAGGCGGAATAACCCCTTCTTTTATAACCAGACAGCAGACTATGGATTCAATAGCGCTAGCTGCCCCCATAGTATGGCCTATCATAGACTTCACGGAACTACAAGGGAGGTGCTGGGCCCTTTCCTGAAAGACAGTCTGAAGGGCGAGGGTTTCCATTTTATCGTTCAAGGGTGTACCGGTACCGTGCGCACTTATGTAATCAACGTCTTTATAGGATAATCTTGCTGAGAGTAGGGATAACTCCATGGCCCTCGCTGCCCCTTCTCCGCTAGGGTGGGGAGCTGTCATATGATAGCCATCACTACTGAGTCCGTATCCCTTTATTTCAGCGTATGTTTTGGCCTCTCTTTTTGAGGCCATCTCAAGAGATTCCAGTATGAGAACACCAGCCCCTGCCCCCACTACCAATCCCTGTCGATTCTTATCAAAAGGCTGACATTTTTCAGGAGCAAGGGCCTTCAGGTTGTGGAAGTGAGTAAATTCTGTCTGAGGTACAACATCACTGCCCCCTACCACCATGGCATCTACCTTGCCCTCCCGTATGGCATCAAAGGCCCAGCAAATGGCGTGGTTACCTGAGGAGCAGGCATTTATGAGGATTATATTAGGCCCTTCCAATTGAAATGCCTCAGCCAGTTGAGTGGAAAGGGTCATTGGTGGATAGTTCATGGCCACGTCTATGTCAAATCCATCTGCCTTGTTCTCGTGGTGATTTCTCAGTCTTTGCTCAAAGAGGGAGAGTTCCCCGGCAAGGGTACCAACTGAAACTCCAACCCTTTCCCTGTTTAAAAGTTTATAAATATTTAGGCCGCTATCTTCCATGGCCTCCCCGGCCGCCGCCAGTAGACAATCATACACCGTAAAGGGCTTTTTGGTGATTAGGTGTCCGTTGGAATTTAATTTTCTTACCTCACAGGCCTTGTGAACCTTGTACATGGAGGTATCAAAGGAGGTTATCTCAGCTATACCGTCTTTGCCAGCCAACATTGTCTCCCATGATTCTTTAACGTTGGCACCGAGGGCTGTTACTAGACCAATACCTGTTACCACCACTCTTTGCATACTAATTCCTTTTATATTTTGGTAGCCACTAATCTGGATGGTTCATCGTACCTTTCTTTTCTACCAATACGGTTCAGGGCTGCTTCATACACTCCTGAGGCCTGAAGAGTTTTAAGATTTTCTAACATATGTTTAAAGACGTTTCGCCAATCCCAATTTACCTTCAAGGCAAATAGTGCGGAGTTATTGTTTTGGAGCACGTCTCTTGAGTTCTGGAAACGTTTCCTTATGGCCTCTGTAGAGTAGAGCTTGTTATAAAGTCTCTCCATCCCATCAATCAATTCTTGAAGAGAGAGTTTCTTCAGGATATAGACTAAGTGGTGGGAGGTGTAATAAATCCAATCTTCGGGAAAGTGGTTACGGAACAGCCTGTTTTCAACCTCGAGCCGCTTGTAAAGGGGTGTATTGATGAATGGGCAAAGAATACCGCAGGTCATAATATCAATCTGGGAGTTCAAGATAAAGTCTGCTACCTCATCAAAGGTCTCAGGGGTGTCGGTGTCGTTACCGAAGATAAAGGTTCCCCACACGGCGATGCCGTGCTTGCGGATGTTTTTAACCGCCTCATAGTATCTTTCAATAGTTATTCTCAAGTTTACATTTTTGTTCATAGAATAAAGGGCATCTTTATTTAATGACTCTATGCCAATGAGCACCCCCACACAACCGCTTCTTACCATGTAGTCCAAAGTTTCATCATCCTGATAGATATTAAGAGAGGTGAAGCCGAACCAGTTTTGATATATCCCTCTTTCGACCATGTCCTTAAAAAGGTATCTAACCCTATCGTTAGACTTCTTGCTGTGACCGTAAAAGTTCTCGTCTGTTAGGACAAGACCTCTATATTGTCCCTTTATGGCCTCAAACTCTTTCAAAACATCTTCAATTGGTCTTTCCCTATATTTCCTCCCCTGGAATTGTGGCACTGAACAGAATTCACAATTAAAAGGGCAACCCGCAGTAGTTATGATACCAGAATAGCGGTACTTATATTTTTTCTTCAAAAAATCCCTGCCAGGGTAAAGACCATTAAGGTTCTCCAGCGGTGTTAACCCGCCATCATAAAGTTTTTGAAGCTTCCCCTGCTCAAAGTCTGAGAGTAGCTTTCCCCATACTGATATAGCCTCCTTTGTTACTACGGTGTCTACATGTTGTGAAACTTCGCCGGGATACGTAGTAGCATGAACACCACCCATCACTACGGGGATGCCTCTCTTTTTGCAGGCACTAGCAATAGCGTAGGCCCTTGGTGCTTGATAACTCACAGATGTTATCCCAACAAGGTCTGCTCCCTGGAAGGTTAGCTGATTATTTTCATCTAATGCAAGCTCTATGGTCTCATCTATAACATTCACCTCCCAGTGTTCGGGGGTAAGGGTTATCAGGTACCCCAGATTTACAGGCATCTGGTTAAGCACCGAGACATTTTCTTCTCCCACATTCCCTATGGGATGAGGGTTTATGAGGATGAGCTTTCTTTTTTTCATCTTATCTCCCAATAAAATTACTAGGCACTAGGGACTAAGGAGTAGGCAGTGCCTACTGCTTACTACTTACTGCCTACTGAAAGTGTTCTGGGTATGAGGAGCACCTGAGCAACAGCGTAATCCTTAGTATGCGTTACAGAAACTTCGTAGTTACCAATCCCCTTCGCCTCCGCGCGCTCCCTGGCCCTTCCATAGAGCTGTAGATAAGGGCGACCAGTGGGATCGTTAAGAAGTTCTATGTCCTTCCAACCCGCCCCCCCTCCTAAAGCCTTAATAACAGCCTCTTTTGTCGCAAATCTAGCCGCAAAGTGCTGGAACTTGTTCTTTTTGTTCTGGCAATATTCTACTTCTTTAGTGGTGTAAATATGTCCCAAAAAAGATTCATAACGAGAGAAAAGGTTTTCTATCCTTTTCACTTCCACTAAGTCTATTCCTATGTACACCTATCTAAAGACCTTCCTTAGTAATTTGTTGAAAAATTTTACTCCGCGTGCTAAAAATTGTCAATCGTTATTTTCTCTTAACTTATAAAACGTCTATCGATGAGCCATTCTTATTAGTACAGTGTTTACCCCTGCTGACTGATTCCGCATATTCTATAGATTTCGACTGTTTTGCCATTGAAATTTATTGAATTTATAGGTAAAAGGGTATAGTTTTTATCAAAAATTAAAAGTTTTTGGGCAAAAATGAAGGCCTACGAAGAATTTTTGAATGCTATAAAGGATTCTGAGACTATAAGGCGCATCGCCAGAACTCTGGGGAGTATATGCGAGTATTACCTGGCTACCCAGAAGTATAGTAATTTTGGTAGGCTGGGGGGCCCTTTCTACGATGTGGAGGCCTTACTTAGTTCTTCCCTTATAGAAGGACAAAAGAATTATGAGTACAGCTCCGTCTTCTACGAGGTAAAACCCTCAGAAAAGGGCCTGGAAATTTACAAGAAGCTTAAAGAAAATGGCTTCTATAAAGAATTGCCTTCTAGTGCACCCCCTGACCAAGTGTAAGTTAGTAGACAGTAGTCAGTAGACAGTATAAAGGGAAAAATTAATTTTCTACTTTGTCCCTGGCTACTGTCTACTTTCTACTCAGTCTACAGGGTCGTGCCCTGAACCCCCTAGTGGATGGCACCTCAAGATACGCCAAAGTCCCTTTATGCTGCCAATCAGTACCCCCTTTTTTTCGATTGCTTCTGCCATATATTCCGAGCAGCTTGGAGAGTAGCGGCAAGAAGGGGGCAACAGCGGTCCTATGAAACGCTGATACATCCTCCTTATGAGGATGATTATGAGTCCCTTAATCATAGTAGACAGTAGGAAGTAGACAGTAGGCAGTTAAAAAAATCACAGCAGGAAGTAGGCAGCCGACAGTTAAAAAAAACCTTTTCCCTGCTTGCTGTCTACTGTCTACTGTCTCTTCTCTTTATCCTCTCTATTAAATTCTTGAATTCTTTTTCTAACAACTTAAAATTGGCCTCATGGCCTGGCCTGGGGAGAAGCACTATATCGAGGCCCGCCCCTATGAGGTTTTTGTTCAACCTGTAAGCTTCCCGGAGGAGGCGCTTGATGCGGTTACGCTGTACCGCACCACCAAACTTCCTTCCCACGACTATTCCGATACGGGGATGTCCCAAAGAATTGCCGAGTGCATAAGCATTGAAGATTGCCCCTTTAAAGACCTTCCCTCCTTGGAAGACCCTGTCAAATTCCCTTCTCTTCCTCAACCTCTCTTCCTTGGAAAAACTTTTCTCAGGCATGCTTAATCCTTTTTCATATTTTACTTTCTATATTATACCCAGTTACAAGAAAAAACTTAAAAAGAAGGTCTTGAAAGGCAGTAGCTGGGTAGATTGCAGTAATGCAGGATAGGCTGTAAAACTCGAAAAAATAAGCAGGCCCATAGAGGTAGAAGCAGACAAAATAATTATTATACATCTTAAAATAATCTTAAGAAAGGCATATCTAAGAAGGATGTATCGCCACCGGCCATTTAAAAGTTACTTAATGTCGTAACTCTTGTTCAAAGTTCAGGCTAACAATCTTGACAGTCCTACTTTTCTTGATAGAATGGCGAGGAAGTGTTATTGGGAAAAGTGAAAATGGAGAAGTTTGAACAAGATCGTCTAGAGAAGTTAGAAAAGCTCAAAGCCATGGGGGTAGAGCCTTATGGTAAGAGGTTCAATGGGCAGGAAAGCCTGAAATCCATCGTAGAAAATTACAATAACGAGGAGGGCAAGCATGTACGGGCCGCGGGTAGAATAGCTACCCTCAGGCCCCACGGTAAGGCCTCCTTTCTGGATATAAAGGATTGGACTGGTAAGATTCAACTATATATAAAAAAAGACCTAATTGGCGAAGGTAAATTTGAGCTATTCAAACTCCTTGACATTGGAGACATCATTGGCGCCGAAGGAACTGTCTTCAAAACTAGAACAGGCGAAATAACTATCCTAGTGGAGAATTTTACTCTCCTCTCCAAGGCGCTCTTGCCTCCACCAGAAAAATGGCACGGCCTGAAGGATGTTGAACTGCGACACCGACAGCGATACCTTGACCTTATCTCTAACCCTGAGACAATGAAGACCTCTCTGAACAGGGTAAAAATTATCAGGGGCACCAGAAGGTTTTTTGACGAAAGGGGTTACGTAGAAGTGGAGACCCCTATGATGCAGCCTATCCCAGGTGGAGCAGTGGCAAGACCCTTCATCACCCACCATAACACCCTTGACATAGACCTTTATCTCCGCATAGCCCCAGAACTCTATCTTAAGAGGCTCCTGGTGGGAGGAATGGAGAGGGTCTACGAGATAAATCGCAACTTTCGCAATGAGGGCATTTCCACCCGTCATAACCCAGAGTTTACTATGCTTGAAGCCTACCAGGCCTATGCCGATTACAATGACATGATGGAATTAACAGAGAGTATGATTACCTCCCTGGTTATGGAACTCCATGGTGCTTACCGGATTCCCTATGGAGAGAGGACTGTTGATATGACACCTCCTTGGAGGAGGATTACCTTTGTTGAACTCCTCAAAAACTATGCAGAAGTAGATTTTTACGATCTTAAAAGTCTTATGAAGAAGGCTGAGGAGCTTGGGCTAAGCACACATGGGGGCAACCGGGACAAAATTGCTAATGAAATCTTTGAAGAATTAGTGGAGACTAACCTTTGGGAGCCTACTTTTGTCCTGGACTACCCTGCTTCACTCTGCCCCTTGACCAGGCTGTGCGAAGGCAAGCCAGAATTGGCCCAGCGTTTTGAGCTGTACATTGCAGGCATGGAACTGGCAAATTCCTACACCGAACTCAACGCCCCTCTGGAACAACGGCAGAGGTTCATGGAACAGGCTGGCACCGAAATGACCGCCGGCAAGGTGGATGAAGACTTTTTGCTGGCGCTCAAGTACGGAATGCCCCCCGCGGGGGGACTAGGCATTGGAATTGACAGGCTTATAATGATACTGACTAATTGCACATCTATTCGAGAAGTAATACTATTTCCCCTCCTCCGACCAGTATCAAGACCTTCAGATGGGGATACAACTCCTTAGATGGGCAAAAATAACCATGTCCTTATTTCTGCAAAGGACGTCTTTAAAGAATATAAAGTTGGCCGTAGTACGTTAAGGGTTCTAAATGGCATTACCTTATCTGTGGAAAAAGGAGAGAGGCTTATTATTGTCGGTCCTTCTGGGGCAGGCAAGAGTACCCTACTTCACATCATGGGTCTGCTGGATACACCCACTTCAGGGAAGATATTCTATGAAGGAGAAGATTTAAGCCTGCTCAGCCATGGCAAGCAGGCGGAGATCAGGAATAAATACTTTGGTTTCGTATTTCAGTTCTATCATCTGCTGCCAGATTTTATTGCTTTGGAGAATGTAATGCTGCCAAGACTTATCAGTTCTGGTGCTGGGTGGGCTATGTTAAGGAGGGAAGGGCGGGAAAAGGCCATGGAGCTATTGAGGCGCGTAGGGCTTGCAGACCGCGCTAACCACCGCCCCGATCAGCTCTCTGGAGGCGAGAGACAAAGGGTAGCCTTCGCACGAGCCTTGATGAACGACCCCGAGGTTCTCTTCTGCGATGAGCCGACAGGAAACCTGGACACAAAGAATGCACAAGACATATGGGAACTAATCTTGCTACTTAATGAGACGAACAAGCAGACCTTCGTCGTTATTACACATGACGAACGTTTTGCAAAAATGGGCACCAAAACGGTAAGGATGATGGATGGTAGGATAGTAGAATAGGAGGAATCGTGGTATCCCATAGTAAGACCCACAACGGACAACTTTCTAACCCTGAACCCAAAAACCCCGAGAAAGGAGAGTAAATGTCTCTTAAAGTTTATATTGATGGCGAATTGTTCCCTCAGGAGGAGGCAAAGATTTCTGTCTTTGACCACGGCCTGCTTTACGGGGATGGAGTCTTCGAAGGTATACGCTCTTATGGTGGTAAAGTCTTCAAACTTCAGGAACACATAGACCGCCTTTATGAATCCGCCAAGGCTATCGCTCTACAAATTCCTATCAGTAAAGAAGAGATGATGGAGGCTCTTTACAATACTCTGAGGGTAAACAATCTGAAAGACTCTTATATCAGGTTAGTGGTTACCAGGGGTGTGGGTAAACTGGGGCTGGAGCATACCAAGTGCAAGAAACCTTCTATAATAATTATTACTGATTTTATTGAACTGTATCCACCTAGATTGTATGAGGTAGGTATTGACGCAGTTACCGTCAGAACCATCCGCAATCACTTTGAGGCCCTCAATCCAAGGATAAAATGCCTCAACTACATGAATAACATTCTGGCCAAGATAGAGAGCCTTATTGCCGGAGCCTCTGAGGCTGTTATGCTCAATGCTGAGGGCTACGTAGCAGAGTGTACTGGAGAAAACATCTTTGTTGTCAAACATGGCGAGATTATGACTCCTCCCGTTAATGCTGGTATACTCAAAGGAATCACCAGGGATACTGTGATAGAACTGGCAAAAAGGAGTGGCATCCACGTTATGGAGGAACTTTTTACCAGATATGAACTCTATACCGCTGAAGAGTGTTTCCTGACGGGGACGGCTGCAGAGATAGTCCCTGTTGTGAAGATAGACGGACGGGTTATCGGCAATGGAAAACCTGGTAAGGTAACCCAATTCCTCCTGAAGAGCTACAGGGAACTTACCAGAAGCCCGGAAACCGCAGAGGTTACTACTCCGACTGTATAAAGGATTACAAATTGCAAATTGCAAATTACAAATTAGAAACTTGTAATCTGTAATCTGGAATTTTTAATTTCTTTGTGACCTGCTACCAGGCTGTTCCAGGCTATAAGCCCTACCCCCACGCAGATAAGCACATCCGCCAGATTGAAGGTGGGCCAGTGCCTAAGCCCTGCATGTAAGTCTATGAAATCTCTTACATAATCATATACTACCCTGTCCACGAGATTTCCTACAGCTCCGGCGAAGATGCACCCCAAAGCCAGGTCCGTGCTAAGCCGCCCCTTTTCAGAATGTTCATAAACCCACACTAGCAATAATAGGGCAAGTATAGAAAACAGTATGAAAAGATAATTAGCCCCCTGAATTAGGCCAAAAACACCGCCCTTGTTACGACTTAGAACCAGGGAGAAAAAACTGGTGAGTTCCAATACTTGAGAAACAGCGAGGTATTTAAAGGCAGCCCACTTAGATAATTGGTCCAGGAGTATGCCTGATATAACAATGAGGGAAAGACGACCGTAAGGTCCATACATTAGCTAGCGCCAGCCTCTGATTCCTCCTTCTTCTGGCACTCCAGGCATAATCCGGCATGGGGTATAGCGACAAGACGAGTCTTAGGAATCTTTTTTGTACATCCTTCACAAACACCAAATGTGCCTTGTTCTATTTTTGCCAGGGCTTGATCTATGCTCCTTACAGCCTCTGATTCGTTCTCCATAAGGTGAATCGTAATGTCCCTCTCATAATTGTCAGTACCCAGGTCTGCCATGTGGAAAGGAACGTTAGAAAGGTCCCCTGCTGCATCCTGGCGGTTCTTGCCCAGGGCTTCTCCGTGAAGAGAGTTTACATTACCCATCAGCCTCTCCCGCAAGCTTAGGAGAGCTTTCTTAAATGCTGCTATTTCTTTTGCATCCATTTCTTTTCTCTAACAACCCCTCAACATGTTATTCTATGTTAAAGGAATCCATCTAAAAGTCAAGAGCAAAGACCCCATCAGTGTAGAATATGTAGGGAGACCTTTGTAAAGGTGTTAAGTTCCCTTTGTCAATTCTGTTGAAACTTGGAATGGTGCTATTTACTTTTTTCCCTATCGTGGTACATTGGCAATAACACCCCTAGGGATTAGCGGTTAGTAAATAAGCTAACCTCGGTGCTATAGACCCTAGCCCCTACCCCCTAACCCCTGAACTCTTTATAGAGGAGGCGCTCATGGACTTTGAGCTGACCCAGGAACAGAGGCTTGTAAAAGAGATGGTAAAGAAGTTCGTGGACGAGGAGATTATCCCTGTGGCCAGGGAGAATGACATGAAGTGTCACTTCCCCAGGGAGATTCTCAAGAAGATGGCCCCTCTGGGTCTATTGGGGGCTGTTATCCCTGAGGAGTATGGTGGCGCTGGGCTGGATTTTATTAGCCACGCCATCATTACAGAAGAGGTAGGCAGAGGGTGCTCCTCAGTGAGAACTACTCTTTCTGTGCAGGTCTCGCTGGTGGAACTCTTAATCTTTAACTGGGGCACAGAGGAGCAAAAGAGAAAATATCTCCCTCGCCTCTGCAGTGGTGAAATTATCGGATGCTTTGGCCTTACGGAACCCAATGCAGGTAGCGATGCGGCCAATGTGAGTACCTCTGCTGTACTAAAGGGGGGCAAGTGGATTCTTAATGGCACCAAGACCTGGATTTCTAATGCAGGCGTGGCAGATATTGCCATTGTAATTGCCCGCACGGATAAGACAAAAAAACACGAAGGGCTTACTGCCTTTATAGTGGAGCGTGATAAGGTGCAGGGCTACCAGACACGTGATATAGAAAATAAGCTGGGTCTCAGGGCCTCTAATACAGCGGAGATGATTTTTCAGGACTGCGCCATACCCGAAGAGGCCATGTTGGGAGGCGTTGGGAACGGCTTCAAGCTTGCAATGAGTGCGCTGGATAATGGCAGGTTCAGCGTAGCCGCAGGTTGTGTGGGCACCTGTCAGGCCTGCATTGACGCAAGTGTGTCTTATGCCAGAGCTAGGGTACAATTTGATAAACCCATCGGTTCCTTCCAGCTCGTACAGGATATGATTGCCAGGATGGTTGTGGAGACGGAGGCCGCAAGGCTTCTGGTATATAAGGCCGCCCATGTGAAGAACAAAGGAGAAAAGAGCACCTTTGTGACCTCTATAGCCAAGTATTTTGCTTCAGAGGCAGCACAGAAGGTTACCTACATAGCCCTTCAAATACACGGGGCATACGGTTACTCTAACGAATTCCCCATAGAACGCCACTATCGTGATGCAAGGGTAGCTACTATATACGAAGGAACTTCTGAGATACAGAAACTTATTATAGCCCGGGAGATACTGGGGCTGAAGGCCTTCGCCTGACCACTAACCTTAAACTTTTGAACCCTTAAACATTTAAGCTTTAATGTTCCCTACCAGGGAGATATTCTGGAATATAGACCACCATCAATGGATGTATGTCCTCTTTGCCCTCTCCCTTGGGTTCTTTCTTTACGGTATTTATCGTAGATACCTTTTCTGGTCAAAGGGGAGGCCTGTAGGGGCAATCCGCCTCAGGCAGACGGTTGCCCAAGACGATGGGGCTGGGACAAGACCTGGGCAGGGGCAAGCCCTGCCCCTACAGACCCTCTGGCTTATCTTCAGCCACAGGGAAATACTCAAAGAAAAATGGCCCGGGGTTATTCACGGACTCATATTTTTTGGATTCTTTGTCCTCTTTATTGGCACTTGTCTGATAGCCATTCAACTACATCTCCACTGGCCTATCCTTTACGGTAGATTTTACCTCTATTATTCCTTTACCCTTGACCTCTTTGGCGCCCTGATGCTACTCGGGATAGTATTGGCCTCTTACAGACGATACCTAACAGAACATAAGCATTTTAAAAACAGGCCCGAGGATGCCGTAATCCTGGGCCTATTATTTCTCATACTTGTAACCGGCTTCCTTATAGAGGGGTCCAGGATTGCCGTTTTGAACCCTCCCTGGGAGACCTGTTCGCCGGTAGGGTATCAAATTGCTGGGTTACTAAAGGCCCTGCTAAGAGAATCGTCACTTAAAAGCCTGCACAGAAATCTGTGGTGGTTTCACCTTTGCATGGCTATGTTCTTCATAGCCTATATACCTTACTCCAACCTCTTACACCTCATTACCGTCCCTTTGAACCTATTTTTGCCCCACGCCACTCCCAGGGGAGCACTTAGCCCTATAGATTTTGAGCAGGCCCTGAACCGTAGTGGTTCAGGGCAGGCCGCTGAGAAAAATGTCTTTGGAGCGATTACTCCAAAAGACTTTACCTGGAAGCAACTACTTGATGTGGATGCCTGCATGAGGTGCGGCAGGTGTGATGCCTACTGTCCAGCCACATTGAGCGGAAAACCTCTCAGACCACAGAAGATTATCCTGGATGTTAAAGAACAAATGGAAAAGGATGTCCCCACGCCCTTGATGGATGGCAAAATTGACCCGATGGAAGCATGGTCCTGCACCGCCTGCCTGACCTGCCAGGAGGCCTGCCCCGCAGGAATAGAACATCTGCAGAAAATTATTGACCTTAGACGTGGACATGGTCTGATGCTGGGTAAGTATCCCTCAGAAATTATCAGGACCATGAAGAACATAGAAACAACCAAAAATCCTTACGGCTTTAGTCAGGAGAAAAGGGAGGCTTGGGCAGAAGGACTGGGCATCAAGGTCTTGCATCAGGAACCCGTAGGGGCACGGCGCGCCATGCCCCTACTATTTTGGGTGGGCTGTGCAGGGGCCTTTGATGAGCGTAACCGGAAGGCGGTCAGGGCCTTTGCAAAAATTTTGCAGAAGGCAGGAGTGGATTTTACCATCCTGGGAAGGGAAGAACGATGTAATGGCGACCCGCTGAGGAGGGTTGGTAATGAGTTTGAGTTCCAGCGCCTGGCCAGAGAGAACATAGAACTTCTGAAAAGATACAACATCAAAGAAATCGTTACCTGTTGCCCTCACTGCTTTAACACACTAAAGAATGAGTATCCCCAGTTTGGGGGACATTTCAAGGTGTGGCACCATACACAGTACATAGAGCGACTTCTGTCTCGCATGCCATTCCTAATGGATAATCCCCCTAAATCCCCCTTTAATAAAGGGGGAAAGAGGGGGACTAGGGAAGAAATGATTACATACCACGACCCCTGTTATCTAGGCAGGCACAACGACATTTATGAACCCCCGAGAAACATATTGAAAAGGCTCGGATTGGGGTTTAAAGAGATGGAAAGTAGCAGAAACAAAGGTTTCTGCTGTGGGGGTGGGGGAGGGCACATGTGGATGGAACTCAGGTTGGGGCGAAATATTAACGAAATGCGCACAGAGCAAGCCCTTGGTACGGGGGCTAATATCATCGCGACCGCATGCCCCTTCTGTCTAACAATGCTCACCAATGGATTAAAAGCAAAAAATATTGGCACTGTAAAGGTGCTGGATGTTGTGGAAATAATTGGTAATAGGTGTGGAATTTAGTAGAAGCAGTTTACAAATTTCAAAACAGATGTTGTATTAGAATACACAAGCCGTTTCTTGACAGTGAAATAGGCTAACCAGTAAAATTAGCTCCTTAAAGCTTTCTATAAGGAGAAGCTCAACTAGAGAGGCTTTCCAAAGCATGACATCTCTCTTATCAGGACATATTGAAGTGCCATTTTGCTCTACACTGCCTGAGGCAATCCGAGTAGGGGCAGGTTTAAAACCTGCCCCTACAGCACTTAGCAGGGAACTAATTGTTACAGAAATACGCCATCACTGCGATGCCGTGACGGCCTTTCAGCGTCTCTTAAGCGTGCATGGTAGCAACCAACCCCTCTTCTTCCTGGACAGCGCCCTTAGACTCCCTGGTCTATCCAGATACTCCTTTTTGGGATGTCAGCCCTTTCTTGTACTTAAAAGTAAAGGCCGCAATGTTACGGTGGCTGATGATACCGGAATAAAGGAAATGGAAGGCAACCCCTTTGAGGTGTTGCGTCATTACCTCCATGCTTTCCG
>JAHFOV010000005.1:0-6221 GCA_023261505.1 Planctomycetota bacterium | reverse complement strand
TACGACCTGCATCACTTTTTGGAACGTCTCCCTAAAAACACTATAGATGACCTGGAATTCCCTGACATGCATTTCGGATTTTACGATAAGTTTGTTGTGTACGACCATGAGGAGAATAGATGCTTCCTAGTAGGGAGAAATTTACAAAGCAGTGACATGCAAGAACTAACTGCTCTCTTGTCTACCCCTAGCGGGGAGGTGAAGGGCCCATGTAGCGTGCCAGCTCGTCTGGCACGTTGTTCCAATCGTGCGAGACAAGGTCGCACGCTACACCTTACCAGGAAAAAGAAATGCCAGCTAAAAGGAAACTTTACCAAAAGGGAATACCTACAGGCTGTAAGAAAGGCCAAGGAGTATATCGCTAGAGGAGATATATATCAAGTAAACCTCTCCCAGCGGTTTCATACTGAATTAAGTATCGCACCGCATGAGCTATATATGAGACTAAGGGGCATAAACCCTGCCCCTTTTTCTTCCTATCTGCAATTCGGGGATAATGCAATAGTAAGTTCCTCGCCAGAAAGATTCCTCAGGGTGCAGTCTGGACGTGTTCAGACCTGTCCTATTAAAGGCACAAGACCAAGAGGCACAAATCCTGCATCTGACCAAAAACTCATGGCGGAACTCCTCAACAGTTCTAAAGACAACGCAGAACTTACCATGATAGTGGACCTGGAGAGGAATGACCTCGGAAAGGTATGTAACTATGGTTCAGTAAAGGTAATAGAGAAAAGGAGGCTGGAGGCCCATCCTACAGTCTTCCACCTGGTTGCTACCATAGAAGGAGACCTTTATCCACGGTACGACCTGGTAGATTTATTAAAGGCGACTTTTCCAGGAGGCTCTGTAACAGGGGCGCCGAAAATTAGGGCGATGGAAATCATCGATGAGCTGGAACCTACTTCTCGGAGTGTCTACACTGGTGCCATAGGCCACATAGGCTTTGACGGTTCAATGGACATGGCCATAGCCATAAGGACTTTTTTAATAAAAGGTTCGCAGATGCAAGGCGGTGCTACCGCCTTCTTCCAGGCTGGGGGTGGTATTGTGGCAGATTCCAAGCCCGAAGAGGAGTATAGGGAGACACTGTTTAAATCCAGGGCATTGATAGAATCCCTTAATGTCATGTGATAAACAGGTTCGATGCGACAAAAGTATTGATAATAGTGAAGGAAGACATAACCAGGTTCAAGGCTCATTGATGGCAAAAAGATAGATAATAATGAATACGCAATCTCCAGTCCGCCCCCATAAAAGTGCCGCTTCATCTTATATTTTTCTCAACGGTAATATAGTAACGGAGGAAGAGGCATTGGTCTCCGTGCGAGATAGGGGATTCCTTTATGGGGATGGAATCTTTGAGACACTGCGTTCTTACAACGGTATGCCTTTTCTGCTTAAAGAGCATCTCCATCGATTGGCCTCCTCTGCACAGTACCTGGAGATCCCCCTTCACTATAGGCTGGAGGAACTCCAGATAATCGTGGGGAACCTCCTGAAGCGGAATAAGCTGAAGGACGCCCTTATCAGGATAACACTCAGCCGTGGTGAAAGCCCCCACTATGGGCTCCAGCCACCAAAGGAGGCTAAACCCACCCTTATTATTCAAGCCCATTCCTTTCGCCCCCATCCAGAAGAGGCTTATAAACAAGGTATGCAACTTATACTCTCTTCCTACCGTCGAAGTACAACCTGCCCCTTGGCCAGACACAAGACGGCAAATTTTCTTACAGGAATTATGGCCAGACAAGAGGCCGCCAAAAGAGAGGCTCAGGACGCCCTATTCCTCAACACCGAGGGCCAGGTCTGCGAGGCTACTGTGAGTAATATCTTTCTGGTAGAATCTGGTAAGGTAGTTACCCCTGCGCTGGTGGCCAATATTCTACCAGGCATAACCAGGAAAAAGGTTTTAGATATATGTCAGATGGAGGGTATTCCCTTCTCAGAGGAACTGTTCGGTGTCGAGAGATTGTTTAATGCCGACGAGGCCTTTCTCACAAACTCCCTCATGGAGATAATGCCCATTTCCCAGATTGAGGACAGGTGGATAGGCAAGACAGTTCCAGGAAAAGTAACAAGCCGACTGATGGGGGCCTATAAAAGTCTCGTAGAAATTGAAATAAAAAAGAAAGATGCCCCCCTGGAGGGATGATGAGAACCTCTTTATCCATTAAAATCCTGTGTCTTTATATAAGCTGTCTGCTGGTAGTAGGGAATCTATGCAATGTCCCTATGCTATCTATGGCAAATAAAAAGAGCTACCCCTGTGAAGGTCATGGGTGTGGGTGCAAGAATGCAGAGGATTGCCGCAGGCAGTGCTGTTGCCGTTCTCATGCCTCGACAAAGGACGAGGTACACGTACATGCCATTGTAGGGGCTCAGTCCGCCTCAGGCGGATGCCCGCTACAAAAATATTCCTTCCTGCGGAGCCTAACCTGCATGGGGTATCCACACAAATTCTTCACTTCCTCTATACTTGTCTTCCTTCCCCAGGAAGCTTATGTCATTCCCGCCGAAACGCCATTGGGGTTCACCAGGGAAAGTCCATTTCCCGCCCCCCTGGAGGGTTATATTCCACCAATAGAAAAGCCTCCTAGACCCCTTGCTAGAGTGATATAGCAAGAGTCCGCCTGAGGCGGATCATTGTGAGCGTAGCGAAGTCAAGCCAATGACAGGTTGGCCCCGATGCACCATCTCGTTAGGCATTGTTCGGGGTGCTGTAGGATTGCTTCGGTGCTTCACCATTCACAATAACGTTTCTATGCCTCAAGATGGAAGGAGCACGTTGCAACGCTCTCCTAACCAATGACTCCGCTCACATTTTAAAGTCTAATCCAAGCCCTACAACTCTAGGAGATAGGAAAAGGGTTAGTTTGTTCACTTATCCCTAATTCCTATTCTCCCTAAGCAAAAGGAGAACGGGGATGAAATATCTGGTTTGCATTGCAATCTTTTTTTCTTGTTTCCTTACAGGGGAGGCTTTTGGACATCATGGCGGTGTCGGGATTGGGCCAGGCAAGTCGGGGCCTATAAATACTACTCCTGCTACAACCTTGCGAAAAGGCCATTTTTGGGTGGATTTCCGCCTTGAAAGCATGAAGTTCGACCGTTTCACTGAAGGCGAGCTTTTAGATTTTGCCAGGCAGGGCAATGAGGTTCACAGCGTGAGCTTCAGGTGGAGCACTGTTTTAACAGGGGCTTATGGAGTAACGGACAACCTCTTAGCTGGTCTTCGCCTCCCATATATATCACGTGAAGGGATAAGAGAAGGGCATGGGGAGGAAGAGATTACAGAGATACACAGGCATGGCGATTCGGCAGGCCTTGGAGACGCCACCCTTTTTGGACAGTACAGGGTCTTTCACCTGGACATTAAGGCGCTAGAGGTATCGGCCCTCTTTGGACTGAAACTGCCAACAGGCCGGACCACAGCAAGGACAAGGCAGGGGCCACGTTTCGAGACGGAACTCCAGCCAGGTTCCGGCTCATGGGATCCTATGGCTGGGTTCGCTGTAACAAAACGCTGGGGCAAGTTTTCTATGGATAGCAACATACTTTATATCTTTACCACACAAGGCAGTCAACGTACTATCCTGGGTGACGCGTTCTTGTATAACCTTGCCGCCTCTTACCGAATTGGTGAAATACGCCACGTCCACTATTACATGGAAGGTAACCATGTGCACGAGAAAGAACATACCCGTCTGGCATGGGACCTTGTGGCAGAATTGAATGGAGAATGGCACGGCAAGAATGAAATCAGTGGCAAAGACGATGATAACAGCGGTGGAAACCAGGTCTTTTTCTCCCCGGGTGTGAGGGCCACAATTGCTGACCGCTATGCGGCCTTTTTCTCAGTGGGCATTCCCATCCTTCAAGACATGAACGGAAAGGAGCAGGAGGCGGATTACAGGTTCGTGCTTGGAATAGGCATAGGGTTTTGAGAAAAAAATGTAGGGGCACGGCGCCGCCGTCCCCCTACCAGTTTCTTTCCTCCTGGTGTGAACCAGAGCTAAGGGGGTTCTTCTACTACTAATCCTTAAACTATATCATGTCTATATACCCCACTGCGCTAATAATACCCTTGACTTTGATAGGTATAAATCGGAAATTACTAGAAGTGGGATTGGGGAAAAACTCTAAAATTCTGAAAGGAGGAAAGAGATGTCTGTCCTGAGCGTCTTTCATATTGAAGTGAATCCGGCCACCGAGCAGGGCTTTTTAGCAGATGCTGTTGCTACCCTTCCCCTGGCCCAGAAGCAAAAAGGTCTCCTTTACCTTGGTGTCTTTACTCCCCTGGGGGAGAAGAACAAGTATCTAGTATTATCTGAATGGGATAGCGAGGCCAGTATAGAGGCGTGGCGAAAGGTAGAAGAACACACCGGGGTCATGGCCAAGGCAGAACAGTACGTGAAGAGTCATTCTATTAAGAGGTATACCCCTAAGGAGTAAAGAAAGGCGTTTGGCCCGCCCTCTATGGAGCGGGCCAGCCCCCTTAAGTCTCGTCCTGAACGTAAGTGAAGGATTGGCGGACTAAAATCAAATGAGCAACCCCACCGGAGAGCCCTCCGCCTCAGGCGGACCTATAAATACATACAAAAGATTGTTAGACTATGCCCACCCTTACTGGCATAAGGTTCTGCTGGTACTGGCCCTTTCTTTCATCGGGTCTTTAGTATCGGTGCTTCCCACTCAGATGATGGGGGTAGCTGTCGATGAATTAAAACTTGTAGGGACGTATGGCCATACGCCCCTACATACTGATAATGAACCGCCAAAAAGCCAGATTCCTTTAGCAGCCCCATTAAAGACCTTATCAAAGCATATAGGCCAGAGTTGGTTCCCAGAGGTTAACTCTACCCTTATGACCTTTTTCGTCCTGGCTGGTGCCTTTTTAGCCCTCCAGACCTGTACCAGCCTTATTTCTATGGTGCATGGCTACTTAATGGCTGAACTGGCCCAGAAAATGATATTTGACCTGAGAAACCAGCTCTACCAACACCTCCAGAACCTGCCACTTAGTTACTTTGAGGACCGCCGCACAGGGGACATCATGAGCAGGGTGGTGAATGATGTAGACTCTTTAGAACAAGTTCTGGTGATTCCTCTCACCACCTTCATCACGGATATGCTCCGCCTGGGTTGGATACTATTCTTTTGTCTGCAGTGGGATTGGCAGCTCACCCTACTTTCCCTGGGGGTAGCTCCATTCCTCGTTTGCGTGACGTATACCTTCGGGAAGATAATAAGGCTCACCTACCGTGAACTACGAGACAAGATGGGCGAGCTTAATGCCCTACTTCAGGATAACCTCTCAGGGATAAGGGTAATTCTGGGTTTTGCCCGTCAAGAATCAGAGCTCGAAAAGTTCACACAGAAGAACAAGGAAAATTACGAACTCCATGTACGCATATACCGTATATTCACCACTTATAAGCCAGTTGTCGAACTTTTTGTGGAGGCTGGAGCGGCGATAGTCCTTTGTTTTGGTGGGTATAAGGTGCTCAATGGAGAAATGAGTGCAGGGACGTTCGTTGTCTTTTTCCCTTATCTTCGGATGGCCTTTGAACCCATAAGCGGAATAACAAGGTTTTACAACACTGTGCAACGGGCCCTGGCTTCCACAGAGAGGGTCTTTGAGGTGCTGGACACTAAACCAGCCCTACATGATGCACCAGATGCCTTAGAGTTACCCCATTTGCAGGGACACGTAGAGTTTAAGGGGGTACACTTTAGCTACACCAATGGGGTTACGGTTCTACAAGATATTAACCTTGAAGCCCTTCCCGGACAGATGGTGGCCCTGGTAGGCCCCAGTGGGGCCGGAAAGACCACCCTCACCAATCTTCTGCCGAGGTTCTACGACCCAACGCAAGGGGCAATCCTTATTGATGGACATGACCTTACAAAAATAAAGGCCAAATCCCTAAGGCGGCAGATGGCTATGGTATTACAGGAGGCCTTTCTATTCAACGACACTGTTAGAAATAATATCACTTACGGTAAACCCGAGGCGACGGAGGAGGAGATAATACAGGCCTCAGAGATGGCAGGGGCACATAACTTTATCATTTCCCTCCCGGAGGGGTATGATACCCTCGTAGGGGAGAGGGGTGTGAAATTATCTGGTGGCCAGCGTCAGAGGCTCGCTATAGCCAGGGCCATACTAGCTAACCCTAAAATTTTAATATTAGATGAGGCCACAAGTTCTGTAGATGCCG
>JAHFOV010000108.1 GCA_023261505.1 Planctomycetota bacterium | reverse complement strand
CATAAGTAATAATCCCCTAGGCATCCCTGTAAAACCCTTGCATTTGCCAGTAAAAAGTAATAAAGATCACGCTATGGAACTCAAGGAATTAATTTTTGTAATTATTCTTCCTATAGTTGCTGTCGTAATTGGCGTACTGCATCACTATGACCTACTTAAAATGAGGAAGAAGGGCGGACATCCTGTTACTCGGCCTGTACCGGAGGGAGACGTAGTTTATGGCAACAAAGTCATTCATGAAGGCCCCACCAAAGACGAAATAAAAGAAACCTTTAAAGAAGTCCTGCGTGAATCAGGGCTATCTCAACCTGAACCAAAAGAGAAAATTGAAAAACAGATAGAATTCCTCAAGGCAGAGCTTGCCCAGAAAAAACAGGAGCTAACACAAAAAGAACTTGAGCAGGAAAGTGAAAGGCTTGAAAAGGCCGAAATTCTTTCTGTTCGTGGGACTGAAAGGCTGGAGGTAGAAAATTACGAGGGGGCTATAGAAGACCTGGAAGGGGCGACGAAGATACTGCCCGAAGGTTCCGAGGCCTCCCTCTCCGCCTATTATAACCTGGGTATTGCCCTCATTAAGTTCCCCAGGGGGGATAGAGAGGCAAACCTCAAAAAGGCCGTTGAATCCTATAAGAAGGTGGTTTCTTTTCACACAAGAGAAAAAACCCCTGAGCGCTACGCCGCCGCCCAGAACAACCTGGGCAATGCCTACAGGGGTCTATCAGGGGTAAGGGACAAGGAGGCCAATCTGGGGCTGGCAATAAGGGCCTACAACGAGGCCCTGAGGGTCTACACCTACGATAAATTCCCCCAGTACTATGCTGGAACCCAGAACAACCTGGGCGCTGCCTACTGTAGTCTAGCAGAGGTAAGGGACAAGGAGGCCAATCTGGGGCTGGCAATAAGGGCCTACAACGAGGCCCTGAGGGTCAGAACCTATGAGAAATTCCCCCAGGACTATGCCATGACCCAGAACAACCTGGGCGCTGCCTACTGTAGTCTAGCAGAGGTAAGGGACAAGGAGTCCAATCTAGGGCTGGCAATAAGGGCCTACAACGAGGCCCTGAGGGTTTTTACGAAGAAGGCCCTGCCCTGGTATTTTGTAGGAACCGCAAGTAATCTGGCCGTTGCCCTTAACATGAAGGGTGACGTAGCGGGGGCGTTGAGGGTAATGGATGAGATGCTCCCTGTGGCGGAGGAGATAGGGCATCCGGAGTTAGCGGGCTATCGGCAGTTCTACGAGGAACTAAAAAGGCAGGGGCCAGGGGTTAGGGATTAGGGGTTAGGGAGCCAAATAATATAAAGTCTAAGGTTTGAGTAGCTTCTTCGCTATCGTTTAGAATGACCCTCTTTTGCTGTTTAAACCCCTTTTGTCATTCTGAGAGAGCAGGGTGTGTTAAAACGCACCCTACAGTCTCAGTCATATTTCTAACCACCCCTTTATCCCCTCCTTTGTAAGGAGAGGAATGGGGTGGTAAATTTAAAAATTTCTGAGATTGCTTCGGGGCTTTAGCCCCTCGCAATGACCAGAGAGTAGGGTGCGTGATAACGCACCGCATTTTAAAGTATGGAGACCAGTCCGCCTTAGGCGGATCGCTGGAAAGCCCATTGACACAGTCAATGGACTCCAAAAAAAACCGTATTGACAAAGTGGAGGGACTCCATAAAGTAAGAACATGGTAAATGAAGTTTATAAGGTTTGGAGCAGGTAGGGCATCCGAAGTTAGAAGTGTATCGCCAGATTTATGAGATGCTGAAAAGGTAGGGGCTAGCGAACAGGGGTTAGGGGTTAGGCGCAGGCTAAAGCCTGCGGCTACAAAAGAGCGGCTACAAAAGAGCGGCTACAAAAGAGCGGTCTCGTCTCCTTATCTAATAGGAAAAGAGAGGGTGAAGGTGCTCCCCAGGCCCGGCTGGCTTTTCACCCTTGCTTCCCCTCCGTGGGCCAGCATGATGTGCTTTACAATGGCCAGCCCCAGACCGGTGCCTCCCATCTCCCTGGAGCGGGCCTTGTCCACACGATAAAACCTCTCAAATATACGGGGAAGGTCTTGCTCAGGGATGCCTATACCTGTATCAGCCACAGATAGTTCTATTCGGCCACCATCTTCTCTGGCCGAAATGGACAACCTGCCCCCCTCGGGGGTGTACTTTATGGCGTTATCCAGGAGGTTGGTTAGGGCCTGGTCCAAAAGGGGTTCATCTGCCACAAGCTCCAGACCCTCTGGCTTCACCAGTAATTCTAAGACATGATTCTTCTCTCTTATTCGGTCCTCCAGGTTAGTAGTTATCTTCTTTATAAGAGACAGAAGCCTTATCCTTTTTAGTTCTAGGGGAGTTTCCCTCAACTCTATCCTGGAAAGGTTGAGGAGGTCATTTATAAGGTTATCAAGACGATTACTATGCTTTTCTATAATACCCAGGAATCGCCTGGCATTCTCTGGCTCGTCCACTGCCCCATCTTTGAGGGTTTCCACGAATCCCTTGATGGAGGCGAGGGGTGTCTTGAGTTCGTGGGACACATTTGCCACAAACTCCACCCTTGTCTTCTCCAGCTTTTTTAGGTCTGTGATATCGTGAAGGACTACTGCGGCCCCAGAGACCTTGCCAGACTCCTGTATAGGAGAGATTTGTATGCGAAAAGTACGCCCGCCTGAGGTGAAACTTCTACTCCATACTGGAATTTGCAGGTCTGTTAACTCTATCCCCCTTCTGTCACCCTCTTTCAGTACTTCTCTTATAAGGCTTGTCAATTTAGGATTCCTTAAAACCTCCCATAGATACCTGTTAAAGGCCTTTTCCATAGGCAGATGAAGCATTTGAGAGGCGGCGTAGTTAATCTTGAATATCTTCTCCTGGCTATCCACTGCCACTACTCCCTCGGTCATGCTAGAGAGGAGTGCTTCCAGTTGATTTTTGTCCTTTGCAGTGCTGGAAAGTGTTTTCTCCATTTCTCGTGCCATCTGGTTAAGGTTCATGGAGAGCAGGCCCAGTTCGTCTTGAGAATATATGTTTATTCTTTTGGAAAAGTCACCCCTGGAGAATCCTTCTACGGCTTTAGTTACCTCCTTAAGTGGATTCAAGAGACGTCTATTTATAAACCAACCCACAGGAAGGGCGATGGCTGTTGCTAAAAGACTGCCGAGGGCGAAACTGAGGCTAAGCCCCAGAGACTCACTCAAAGGAGTATTTACAAATAGCCCCACTATAAGGACGTAAATGCCCATTAAGGCCACATAACCCAGAAAGGTCTTCCGTAGCAGTCTTTTCATTAGAATACTGAATAAATAATACAGAATTCAGAATGAGATTTTTTTATACCTCCCCTTTATCCCCTCCTTTTGAAGGAGGGGAAAGGGGTGGTAAAATTAAAACTCAATTAAATTCTCTATACTGAATTCTGAATTCTAGGTTCTTCACGGTTCCTTGAATTTATACCCCACGCCCCTTACAGTAACTATACGAGAACCATACTCCCCCAGCTTCTTACGCAGTGAGGCAATGTGGACGTCTATGGCCCTGTCTATTATAACGGCATCTTCCCCCAGGATACCGTCCATAATCTGATTCCGTGTAAGTACCCTCCCCGCCCTTCCTGCTAAAAATTTCAGGAGGTCAAACTCCATACGGGTAAGCTGGACATCCTCCCCATTTATCTTGACCTCGTGCCTCACAGAGTCTATGGTCAAATCGGCAATCCTAATTACTTTCCTGACCTCGGTAGATTCCTCATACCTCCTCAGTATGGCCTTAACCCTGGCAAGGAGTACCCTTGGGCTGAAGGGCTTGGTAATATAGTCGTCAGCCCCTACTTCCAGGCCAGAGACTATATCAGACTCGGCATCTTTTACAGTAAGAATAACCACAGGTATGCTTGCCGTCTGTTGGTCTTTCTTTATCCTCCTGCAGACCTCCAGGCCATCTATCACCGGGAGCATGAGGTCTAAAAGAACTAAGGCCGGGTGCTTCCTTTGCACCAGCCTGAGTCCTTCTTCTCCATCAGAGGCATGAAAGACGTTAAATCCCTCCTTCTCCAGGTTATATTTTATTAGTTCAAAGAGGTCCTTCTCGTCCTCTATTACAAGAATCTCTTTTTTAGGCATGAATAATGTCCAATTCCAGGTAGCCGCAACCTTTAGGACACACCCCTTTATCCTCTCTTTCAAGAGGGGAGGGGGTGTGTGTCGCAGGTTATCCGCCTCAGGCGGAGCGGCTACACATTCGCTGAATAATACTCCTGAAGGGGCTTAACATCTATCCCCTCCTTTAGCATGGCCTTTATAGCCCCGACGGCTGCCTTTGCCCCTGAGAGGGTGGTAAAGTAGGGTATATGGTAAATAAGTGCTGTCTGCCTTATGGGAAAGGAGTCCTTGTGTGAAACGTTTCCCTCAGTGGTATTTATCACTAGATTTATCTCACCCTTTTTCAAATAATCCAATACATTAGGGCTTCTTTCAAAGACCTTGAATACCTCTTGAACAGGGATACCCTCTCTGGATATAACCCTGGCAGTACCCCTTGTGGCCATAAGCTTGAAGCCCATCCTCTGCAGGGTTTTGGCAAGCAGGGCGGCCCCAGGTTTATCCCTATCCCTTACACTTATGAATACCGTTCCCGTTAGGGGGAGTGAGCCGTCGGCGCCCATCTGGCTCTTGGCGTAGGCCCTGGCAAAATCCTTGTCCAGCCCCATGACCTCTCCTGTGGACTTCATCTCAGGGCCCAGTATGGTATCAACCCCCAGAAACTTTATGAAGGGCAAAACAGCCTCTTTTACGGCAGTGTAAGGCAGTTTTTCCAACCTTCTGAGTCCTAATTCCTTCAGGGTTTTACCCATGATAATTTTAGTGGCTACTTTGGCCAGGGGTATGCCTATGGCCTTGGAGACAAAAGGTACTGTACGGGAGGCCCTTGGGTTTA
>JAHFOV010000061.1 GCA_023261505.1 Planctomycetota bacterium | reverse complement strand
AATGTATAGAGATAGACCCTAACCTCCATGCCGCCTACACAGACAAGGGCCTGCTGCTGGGAGATATGGGAAGGAACGAGGACGCCCTAAAGGCCCTTGAAAAGGCTGTAGAGTTGAAGTCCGATTCCTATTTCACCTGGCAGAACATCGGCATGGCCTGCTTCAGAATGGGTCGCTACGAGGAGGCCGTCAAGGCCTTTACCACCGCCTCTGAGTTAAACCCCAAGGCCTACGACCCATGGACCAATAAGGGCCTTGCCCTTGTGCGACTGGGTAAATATGATGAGGCCTTAAAGTCCTACTCAAAGGCCCTGGAGCTCGAACCCGCCTCTTATGAAACCTGGTATAATGAAGGTTTTGTGGCCGTTGAATTGGGCAAATACGACGAGGCTGTTACAGCCTTTGATAAGGCTATTTCCATCCGACCCGACTATATTAAGGGCTGGACCAGCAAGGGTGAGGTCCTCTCCCGCATGGGCAGGCAGCAGGAGGCCACAGATTCCTTCCGCAAGGCTGTGGAGTTAAATCCAGATACCCCTGAGTCTTGGGTCAGCAAAGGAAGCGCACTGTTGAGGCTGGAGAAAAACGAAGAAGCCCTGAAGGCCTTTGACAAGGCGGCCACCATAGAGCCCACCCTCTTTGAGGCCTGGCTCAGTAAGGCCAATACCCTGGCCAAACTTAATAGATACCAGGAAGCCCTCGGAGCCTATAACCAGGCGACACAATTACGCCCCAATTCCTTCGAAATATGGTATAACACGGCCATGATTTGCATGCGACTGGGAAAGAATGATGAGGCACTCAAGGCCCTGGAACGCTCCCTTACTATAAATTCAAACAGTGCAGAGGCGTGGTACCAGAAGGCCCTCATCCTGGGAGAGGCACAGGCAAAGACCCAGGAGGCACTAAAGGCCATTGAAAGGGCAATACAATCCAGGGAAAACTACTCTGAGGCCTGGGACTACAAAGGTCTTCTCCTTAGCGACATAGGGAAAAAAGAGGATGCCCTTCAATGCTT
Source organism: Planctomycetota bacterium (assembly GCA_023261505.1). Classification (GTDB taxonomy): domain Bacteria; phylum Planctomycetota; class Brocadiia; order Brocadiales; family Bathyanammoxibiaceae; genus JAHFOV01. The sequence goes on along the minus strand of JAHFOV010000061.1, from coordinate 14,842 downwards.
CCAAAAGGCACTGGAACTGAATCCCCAGTCTTATTCCGCCTGGCACAACAAGGGCCTCGTGCTTGACGAATTAGGTAAACCCAGGGAGGCCGTGGAGGCCTATGACACGGCATTAAAGATTAATCCCACGTATGATGTGGCATGGTACAATCGAGCCTCCGCCCTGGCCGTCCTGAACGATAAAGAAGGTGCCATTGATTCCCTGCGTAAGGCCATCTCCCTCAATCCCAGGTGGAAAAACGCCGCTAAGGCCAACCCCGACTTTGAGCCCTTCCTTAGCGACCGTGATTTCGCCGCATTGTTGGAAAGGCAATGAAAACATGGAGTCCCACAGTTTTGTCGTTTCAGTACAGAGAGATTGCTTCGCTATCGCTCGCAATGACAAGTCTCAAAATGTCATTGGGACGGGCGCTAGCCCCGAAGCAATCTCTTTAGCTTAACTGTCTTTGGTAGAATTATTTTCCCCTCCCTCAATATAAGGTGGGGGTGAAGGGAGAAATAAAAGGGATAAAAGAAAGGAGGAAATATTTGACAATTAATAACGACGCATCTAGAAGCACCCTTCGTGCCATCGTCTAGTGCTTTTTAGATGAAGGACCCTGGGTCTTTACAAGCAGGTCAACGATAAGTTTGGCCTCGTGGGGACTAAGCCAGTTAGTTTTGAAGGTTTTATAGGCTGTTTCTTCCATTTCCTTGACTATTTTTTCCCAACCTGCACGCTCGCGTGTTTCTAATAAGATTTGCTCCCCTGGGTGACAGATGATGCACTTAGCCAGGAATACCCCAGAGCCAGCATCCTCCTTCAACGCTTCTGACCTTTCGGATAAGAAACGGGTTATTTCTTCCGCGTCCTTGGCGGATATGTAGTCGCTAGCCTCGGAGCGCATTCGCTCCACCGTCTCGCTCCATTCCTCGGGGGTCTTGTCCTGATACAGTATTCGGTTTATGTTATGGCATCCGGCACAGCGGTCTACAAATAAAAATCGCTTATCCTCGTAGTCCCTTCTTTCTTGACAAATTGAGTGAACTCGGTCGGCTCGGAGAGTTAGAATCTCCTTAAGAATCTGCTCTGCCTCGGCAGGAGAAATCCACTCCGAATTCTTTTTCATCATTTGTTCTATCGTGGCTCTCCATTCGCTTTCTGACTTGCACATAATAAATACCCGCTTTAGTGTATGGCACCTGGAGCATTTTATATCAACAAAAAGAACTTTATTGTTTTGACTCTGGGCTAACAAGATTCCTGAAGTGACGCCGAAAAGTATGAAAGCGCTTAACAAGAGAGATGGCCGCATCTTTCCTCTATCGCCCATAAAAGACACCTCCTTAATGCAAATAGTTTGAAATTCTAAATGTTGCACTAAGCACTTAGGGCAGTGTGAAGGAGTCTCTCAAGCTTGTCTAATTTCTCACAAACCTCGCTGGCAGTAAAACAATCACATACTTTATTCTTGGGAAATCCCCTTGCCAGGTCAAGGGCCTCCTCAACAAGCCCTTTCTGCCTCTGGGTGAAGATGATGGGGCGGTGGGGGCCTTTCTCTATATCTGAGAGGAAGTCCTTGATGAGCATCTTTTCCAGGTCGTCCACTCCCTTTCCCCCCAGAGCCGATACCTTGCATGGAGATAAGGAAAATAACCGCTCAAGCTCTTTAACTTCAAGGTTTATTCCAAGGTCTATTTTATTCAGTACAGGTACAACCTTTTGAGTATCCAGGGTGCAAACAAATTCTCTTTCCTCCTGGGTAATTGGCCTGGAGGCATCCAGAACCAATATAATCTTATTGGCCTCCTGGTGAAGTTTTCTTGCCCATGCAACCCCGACCTTTTCCACCCCATCTGTCTCCCTCAGGCCGGCAGTATCAATAAGCTCTAGGGGTATGCCTTTTATAGAAAGGTATTCACTGACATAATCCCTCGTAGTCCCTGGCTCATGGTGTACCAGCGCCCTATCTTCTCTTAGTAAGGCATTAAAGAGTGTGGATTTGCCCACATTAGGTGCGCCAGCGATGGTCACTTTTAAAGGATTCATCAGTGCCAGGCCGAAGGGGCTGGAATCAACCAGGGCTTCCAGTCCAGATAGGAGTAAAGCGACGGTTACAGTAAATTCAGAAGTGTCGCAATCCATTATTTTCATCTTAAGCCTTTTAACTTCACCCTCCAGCCTCCTCCGTTCCTGAGAGAGCCCATTTGCGGTAGGCTCGTACTGAGTCAGGAGCATGTTGGCGGCGAGTTTAGTCCTTGCCCTCGGAAGGAGAAGCAAGGCCTCCTTTTGAATGAAATCAAGTCCCTCTTTTTGAAATTTATGGTCACTGTGGAAATCTGCCCTATCAAGCAACTCCTCCCATGTCCCCTCCCTTGCCCCAGACTTCAAGAGAGCCTCCATAATCTTCCGTACCGCAATTATGCCTCCATGGCAATTTATCTCCACCAGATCCTCACCTGTGAAACTCTCATTTGCCCTCCACACGCTAACCAGTACCTCATCTATAAGCCCCTCACTGTCATGTATTGTCCCGTAAAAGAGGCCTCCGCTTGCAGCCTTGGTCAGGTCTGCTCTGCTTGAGGCTGATTTGCCCTTAAAGAGCTTGCCGGCAATTTCCGTTGCCTGAGGGCCTGAAACCTGAACCACGCCAATCCCCCCCTCTCCCAGTGGTGTGGCAATGAAGGCTATCGTATCGTTACTACTTCTCACCTTCTATAAAAGACCTTGCTCGTCCCAGGGTCTCCCCAAAACCCCTCTTTATATCCCCGGGGATAATGGCATAAAAGACCTTAGTACCTTTTGCAAATGCAGAGACTACGGCAGAGGATTCAACCTCCTGTCTCAAACCGTTACTACTGTACTCCATAAGGCCTACGGCGATGACCCCGCACAAGAGCATCCCCTGGAAAAGCCCCAAAAAGGCGCCGAACAGGCCCCCCCAGAAACCAGGATAAAGATTCAAGACCCTCCTCATTAAAAGTCCAAGGCTGTAAAGCAGGGCAAAGGTGGCCACAAAGGTAATAATATGACTCATGAGCAGTGAACTTCCAGGACTGAACCTGGTAGATAGAGGGCCGATAAGGAAGGAATGAAGAAATGTGGCAGAAAAATAGGAGGCGACAAGGCATATCAGACTATAGACCTGCCACAGGAATCCGCTAAGGAATCCAAGGGCCGCAGTCATACACAGGAAACCTATAAAAATGGAGTCAAGCCAGTTCATGTCTTGAGAACGCTGTTGCACCTGGGCTTAATATACTTCTTCAGGCCAGTTATTATAATGGAAAAAAGACATAATAAAAAAGCATAAACTGGCTCTCCAGGAATAACTTTTTGCTAAACCATCCTAAATTTCTCCTGAGTAAACTACGATTGGATTCACTGTTTGTTTATCTTACGATTAAACCAAAACCTTTCTGTTATTTATCTAAAATCTTTTTATTAACACCTTTGTCTTGGTTCCTAGAACTCTAGTAGACCAAGGCTCCTTCCCATCTAACTGAACGATTTCCGCGACTATAGGGGCTTCTTGTGGTCCGTAATGTTCCTTGTATTCTGGTGGGAAAGGGAGGCTAGCCGAATAGACTTTTCTAATCACTCCCTTGTATTTATCTCCACTCTGAAAAACGACCTTAACTTTTTCCCCCACCTTTATTGCATCTTCATTGGCTGCGTCAAAATAGGTCCTAATAAAGCTGTCGTCTGGAACAGAAATTCTAACAACAGGCTCACCTGCTACAACCATCTCGCCGACTTGTTTGTAGAGTTTAGTTACCAGTCCATCCCTTGGTGCAACAAGTATAGTTTCGTCTAAAAGCTGGTAGAGTTGTTTTATCTCTGTTTCCGTCTTATTTTTATAGGTAGCATAATCATCTTTAAGGGATGTAAGTTTTGTTGTGGCCATGACAAGCTGGGTAGAAATAGAGGCCGAGTTCATTTCTTCAGCGTTAAATCTGGATTCTACGTTCAAAAATTGGGCGCGCGTAATAGCCTCCAGGGCCAAAAGTTTTTGGGCCCTTTTGTACTCGTTGCTTGCGCCTTCTGCCACGACATCCTGATTTGTTCTTGCTGTTTCTACTAACTTTAACTCGTTTTCCGCATCTTGAATTTTTTGCTTAAAAATGCTTTTATTGTTTTCGAGTTCTCTCTCCCTGGCTGCTATCGTGTCTTGCAGGGTCGATTTATCCAGAAAGACTATGGGCTCTCCCTTGGAAACCCTATCATTTATCTTGCATTTTATATCTGTAATTCTGGTAATTAATTTAGCATCTACATTGGTATCCGCTGAATCAAGAACCCCGAAACCTCTAATATAGAAAATCCTTTCGTAGCCCCATATCCCGAAGCCTATGAGAATTACACCCAGAATCCCAAGATAAAGAATTTTCCCCCATGGGATGCGTCTCCTTTCCTTCTCCTCTGGACTCTTAATAAAACCCTTTTTCCTTCTAAATCGCATTTTTACCTTGCCGCCAGAATTCTGTAATGGTCGAAATCGTGGATGCAAAATCCTGCGAAAGCAGGGTAGCTAGATAGCCTATCTCCTACATTTGCTATAAGCGTTTCCAGCTCGGCCTCGTCTACAAAGTCCTTGGCATTGAAACCTATCAAGATGCCTTTGTGCTCAGTGTTAGCAGCTTCTACCTCCCCAGAAACCGCTCTAATAACACTATCGGTTTTTGTTCTCTCATAAGCCATAACGGTCAAGACATCAACCGCTTCAACAAGCTTTGTAAAGGTAAAGCCTTCTACCTTGTCATAAAAAACGGGTATATCCACTCCCAGTTGTAGTTCAGGTTGACTGGACATCGCATGCTTAACCATACTGTAGGTATCTGTAAGCATCTCTAATAGTGCTATTTTATTAGTGTCCCATTCATCCAGAGTATGGGGTTCTATGTCCAAATGAATACCATCAAAACTTGCCTTCTTGCTATTGCTGTTGTTATAGACCATGACAGATTTGGCACGGCTCATCAGGTCTTCCCTCTTTTGCGGATAAACCCATAGATTTTCCCCGAAGAGGGCGGAAACCTTTATGCCGTTCTTATGACACCTAGTAATAAAGTTAACTAAGGCAGGCTCTGGAGGTAAGGAACTAAGTAATGCTCTATCAAGGGAGAGGAACGCCCTTGTAATGCCCTTGGTCTTGCAGAAGGATATAAAAAAGTCCCCAACTTGCTGGTCTACAACAACTTCTTTCGCACGCCAAACCCAAAGGGCCCTTTGGTAAGGTTTTATGGTAGGCCCCTCCTCAGCAAAATGACGGGAACCCAATTCTTCTGGCTGAGAAAAACCTGCTAGATACAATACTTCGAAGTAGCTCCTGTTTTTCTCATATTTGGCAAGCTCTTTTTCAGAATTTAGTATTGTGGTATCTGCTTCTATTCTCAAAAGGTCAGCCGGGTCGGCCTCTACATCACTTAGGGTATTTTCGATTCTTAATCGCTCTAACCTATCTTCCTCCTTTTTGAGTTCTATCCCCTTTTCAGCGTTTAGAAAGCGGGTATTTTCTACTAAATATTGTTCATAGGCCCTTCTTATTTCTTTTTTAATGTCCTGCATAATCCTTTGTGCCTCAAATTCCCAATAATTTTCTCTAGCTTTAAACTTATTAGACCTTTTATCTTTAATGGACTTATAGGCCAAAGGAATTGAAAAGTACATCCCAACTTCTGGACCCGACTCAAAAGGTCTCTCTTTGTCATCTCTCAGGCGATAGCCAGCAAAGAGATTCATATTAATATCCTCATAAGCTGAAGTAGACCCTCTTGCAGCTTCTTTGCTTGCATTTACTTTCAATCGCTTTATTTCAGCCCTGTTTTTAAGGGCGCTATTAATTACCTTCTCCTCCTGGGGTAAAGAATAAGCAAGTCCCGGGTCTTCTATCTCTATCTCACTTGCCTCAATACCCAAAGATTCCGCAAGGATTTTCCTTCTCCTTTCAAAGCTATTCCTATGGGCAAGAAATGATTCCTTTGCATCTATCAAGTCTCTTTCTGTGTTCAAAACATCGGAGAGGAGCGTCTCTTTGTTAAGATACCTTTTCTTCAGGAGCTCATGTAAATTTTGATAAATATCTTTAAGTTGAAGATAAAATTCAGCCTGAGCTTTTTCCTCTAATATATCTATGTATTCTGCACGTAATTCATAGAGTACCCTCCTCTCGGCCTCCTTAAGCTCCGCCTCTGCCCCCTCCACTTCGGCCTGCATCTCCTTTACCCGGGCAGGCTTGATTTTTAAAAGATCTATCACGTCCTGCCCCAAATGTAAATCTATCCAGTGCAATCTACGAAGTTCTCTTCCTACTAAATTTCCTCCATGCGGAGAGTATATATAGAGCGAGCTGAATTCAGGACCATAACTTGCCTGGGTCTCATAAAGTTCATTTTTTGCAGCATTTAGTCTTTCTCTAGCGCTTTTAATAGCAACATCCCTCTCTATCACTAATTTTTCGAGGTCTTTCAAGTTGTAAGTTCTCTCAAACGCATCTGATGCTGAAGCATCACCACAAAAGTGAAATAAAAAGACAAAAACGGCTATTAGAAATATTGTGGTCTTAAAGTTTACCATCTTATCATCTTCTGGCGGACCTTAAGCGGGGCAAAGGTGTCACGATACGAGTGCCAGGTAAACATCTCCTGACAGTAACCTACTAGCCTGAAGAACTTCATCATCAGTTTGTAGAGATTAAACAAAGGGACGTAAAGGAATAACAGAAAATACGCCCATCTTCTTGACAGGATAACTGCTATTAGCAATTCTATTGCTTCGGCTAAAAAATAAATGAAATAGTTTACCAGTAGGATAAACGGAAGTAATTCAGGATAGTTAAGGGCAATGTCAATGACGTAAACTACAGTTAGAGCCGCAAGCACCACGTGGAAAAATAAAGAGTCTACGAAAGACATGACGTCCAGCAGTTTAAAGTTCTTGGAAAAAGGATTAAAGACGTCCTTATGTTTTCTTAGCCTGTTTTTGATTAGATTTCTATCCCATCTCCATCTCTGTCTAATTAATCCGTATAACGTTTCAGGGACATTGGTAAGACAGATTGCATCGGGAGCGAAGGCTATTTTATAGCCTAACTTCCTGACTCTGATAGTAATATCTGAGTCGTTACCTGGTCCAGGTTCGTGGCCCCCTATTGTTTCCAAAGAGATTATCTCCCTTCTAAATCCACCAAATGCCCCAGAAACAACGGGAAGGATACCAAAGTTCGCCCGAATCCTCCGCCCTATAGATATAGTAAAAAGGTATTCTATACATTGCAAAGCGGTCAAAAGATTCTTTTTCCTATTCCTTGGCAGCAGATTTCCAGAAACTGCCCCCACCTTGGGGTCGGCAAAAACCTTTATTAAATTGAAAATAGCATTTCTATCAAAAGTAGTATCTGAGTCTATGAAGACTACATATTCACCTGTGGCAAATTTAAGGCCATAATTCAAGGCGGCCGATTTACCAGCCCTCTCTTCAAAGCGAAAATAGGAAATCCCTTCCTCTTTTTTCAGTTTGTAACATATCTCAGGAGTTCTATCCGTTGAGCCATCATCTACTACTATAATTTGGAGGTTCTTATAGCTCTGTTCTTTTAGAGAGCGGACGGTCCACGCTACGGTGTCTTGTTCATTTAGGACAGGGACTATGACAGAGACAAGAGGAGGTCTTTTATTTAGCTTTAAAAGAAATGGTTTTTCCCAATTTCTTGACCTAAATGCATTAATTACCTCATAAAAAAAGATATATGTTTTTGTTATAACATACCTTGGAAAATCAAATATTAGAAAAAACCAGAATACACGAAAGGCCTTATCCCAGTTGAAGCCAGCTATGTAGCCTAAAGCCGCAGTGAAAGCAGATTCTGCTAGCATTTTATCCTTTCCAAAATAGCTTCTGCGTCCCCAGTTTCAGCACCGAGGTCTAAAAAGTAATATTCCAAATCTAACTTCCTTTTAAAAAGGGAACTGCTCATTGCCTTTAGCCTATCAAGGGCTATTTTGGCCTTCTCAACGTCAGTATGGGTGAAAATAACAAGAAATTCATCAGCACTGATGTCAGTTAAAACATCTGTCTCTCTAAACGTGCGTTCTAGGAAAGTGGAAAATTCTCTGCTTACTTCTTGAGCATGAGCCACACCCCATTCGGCATTAATGTCCTTGAAGTTCGTTATATGAACCCGAACAAGTGTTGAACTATATTTATACCGCCTGCATCTTAATACTTCTAATCCAAGAAGCTCCTTGAATACTTCAAGTTTATAAAAACCAATCTCCTTCCTGAGGATATCCATCAGACCTAATCCAGGGAGAATCCCTTTCTCCGCCGCTTGTTGGCCTTCTGGAGTAAGGGAATATTCTCTTATTTGCTTAATAGGGACATTTTCAGGAGAAAAGATTTTACCACAATTAAGACAAAGACATTCCACTATGCCCTCAGAAAAATTGCTACCACATGCACTGCACCAGAAGTTCTCTATGGGCCTTTCATAATCCACACCGATATGGCGAAGTTCCTTTCTACATTTGGGACATCTTAACTCAGAACCTTCTCTAAATTCCTTTTCTTTCCCCACATAAGCACATCTATAGTGGTGAATGGTCGCCTCTTCCTCAATCTTCATAGAGTGACAATCAGGGCACACTTCACGAAAATTTATCTGAAAATGTCCGCAAAAAGGGCAGAGGTTAACCTTATCTAAAAGCTCTCCCTTAAGCATGAGGGTCTCTTCCAGTCCTTCTATCAACCCAACCTCGTTACCAGGCAATACATCTAGCAACAACTGCACTAAGGGATAAGAATATCCCAGGCTAGAGGCAAGATTCCTTACAGGTTTGAGTAGGTAACCATTCCTGGTGTAAAGGAATCGCAACAACAAAATCTCCTTGATTCTACTTTCGCTGACCAGTTCAGATACACCCACAAGCCCCGTCACCTTTTTAGATATGTGCAAAATTTTTTCTAGGCTAGAGCTTAGGGCGAACTTCGAAACAGGCAGGACAATCTCTTCATCTGCAACTTCTTTTAGCTCTTCGACACGGCGCTCAGAAATGATTAATAACGGCTTGAGAAAAAGGTTAGGCTGAGTTCTTATAGCTTTTACAGTCTCTTTGCCCCATTTTTCATCCATAACATACAACATAATCACTTCTGCCGAACATAATTCTTGGTCAGTTATTAAGTCACCAATTACTAAGGAAACACTACTAAGATTCCCTAGCACCTCCTCGGGTATATTTTCTTTTTCTTGGGCCAATAAATAGAATCTTACCCCGGTGTAAACTGCACTTTCATCCATGTTATGATCCTTGTTTAGAAACGCCCGGCTGTTCCACCAAACTTCTTCCAAGTCAAAACACCAGATTTTTAACACAAATAATACGATTATGTCAAGTATATTTATTATGTGTTAGAAATGTACTTGCATTTTTGTTTTAATATGCTATCTTTTCGCCATTAGGTGCTAAATTAAGCACATTTTTTATGCATTCAGATTTTACCTTTCATGAGAGGGTCGTATGCATAAAAACATCGAACTCTATTTACGGGCCAATGTAGGAAAAAGTAGGACCATTATTAAATGAACCATTTAAAAACATTACACAGCAGGGTCGACTCAAGGGCTGCGACCGTCGGTATTATAGGCCTTGGCCATGTAGGATTGCCCCTTGTTTTGAGATTTTGTCAGGAAGGCTTCAATGTGGTCGGTTTTGATATTGATGACGCAAAAGTAGCCTCTCTTAACAAGGGAGAAAGCTATATACAGGATGTTCCATCTGAAAGTTTAGCAGGCTTTGTTGGTATCAAGTTTAGCGCCACAGCAGATTTTAATAAACTTTCTAATATGGATGTTATAATTATATGTGTTCCTACACCTCTTACAAACAAAAAAGACCCGGACCTAAGATATATCATTTCAACCACAGAAGAGATAGCAAAAAGACTAAGGGCAGGACAACTTATTTCTCTTGAGTCAAGCACCTACCCCGGTAACACAGAGGAAGAACTCTTACCACGTTTTGAAAGTAAAGGGCTTAAGGTGGGCAAGGATTTCTTTTTGGTATACTCTCCAGAAAGGGTGGATCCAGGGAATAAACAGTTCAAAATAAAGAATATTCCAAAGATTGTGGGAGGGGTGACGCCAAATTGTCTATCTATCGGAAAGGCCGTCTATGAGAAGGTTGTTGAAAAGGTTGTTACAGTTTCGTCACCAAAGGTCGCAGAGATGGCCAAGCTACTTGAGAATATATACCGATCTGTAAATATAGCCCTTGTTAATGAACTAAAGGTACTTTGTGACCGAATGGATATTAATATCTGGGAGGTTATAGAAGCAGCTTCTACCAAGCCATTCGGTTTTGTACCTTTTTACCCTGGCCCTGGCCTGGGAGGGCACTGCATTCCTGTCGACCCCTTTTATCTCTCGTGGAAGGCAAGGGAGTATAATATACCAACAAGATTTATAGAACTCGCCGGAGAGATAAATACATCCATGCCCCACTGGGTAATAGACAAGGTAATAGACGCCCTAAATGAAAGGGGAAAAACCCTAAAGGGCTCAAAAATATTGATATTGGGAGTCACATATAAAAAAGATGTAGCTGACATGCGAGAATCTCCAGCACTAAAGCTCATAGAGCTATTGAGTGAGAGGGATGCTATCGTAACTTATAACGACCCTTATATCCGAAGTATGCCTAAGTTGAGGAAGTATGATTTTCGCATGGATTCACAAGAACTAACATCTGAGCTACTCAAAAGTGTGGATGCCGTTATTATTGCTGCTGATCATGGATGTTATGACTTCGATTTTATTGTTTCTAATGCAAATTTAGTCATTGACACAAGGAATGCCATTAAAAATCCCATGGATGGAAAAGTAATAAAGGCATAACAACGGCAAATGGTAGGGGTGGGCTATCTGGACAAAATAGAGGTAGCCTGCGTAAAGTTCACCAACATTTGACGCTAGGGTTAAGAATATCCTGAAAAGCTCTCCTTACCCCTTAGCAGTTCCTCCATCGGTCTGCCTAAGGTAAAAGCCTTATATGTTTGCAGGGGGTATGCTTGCCTGCAAAGCCGAAACGTTTTTGCCCTCTTAATAAAAGCCCTTTTTCCTTCTAAACCGGATTTTTACATTCCCACCAACATCTTGTAATCATCAAAATCATGTATGCTAAATCCTGAGAAAGACGGATTGCTAGATAGCCTATTCCCCACACCTACTATAAGCGTTTCCAGCTCGGCCTCTTTTAGAAAGTCCTTGGCATTGAAACCTACTATGACACTTTTGTGCTCATCGTTCGCAGTTGCTATCTCTACGGAAACGGCGTTAACAACACTATTCACCGTTTTCCTAGCATAAGCCATAACGGTTAAGACATCGACCGTATCAACAATCCTTGTAAAGGTGGAGATGTCTACCTTGTCATAAAAAACAGGCACATCCACCTCTAGTTGCAGTCCGGGCTGACTGGACATTGCTTGATTAGCTGCCGCATAGGTATCTGCCAGCAGCCCTAACAGTACTACTTTATTAGTGTCCCATTCGGGCAGCGTATGGGGTTCTATGTCCAAATGGATCCCATCAAATCTCGCCTCTGTGCTATTGTTGCTGTTATAGGTCAGGACAGACTGGATGCGGTCCAACATATTTTGCCTATATTGTGGGTAAACCCATTTAGCCTCTCCAAAGAGAGTAGATACTATTATGCCGTTTAAATGACACTTGGTAACAAAGCTGATTAAGGCAGGCTCTGGAGGTAAAGTACTAAGTAATGTTCTATCAAGGGAAAGGAATGCCCTTGTAATGCACTTAGCCTTGCAGAAGGAGATAAAATAGTCCCCAACTTGCGCATCTATAACAAGTTCTTTCGCACCCCAAACCCAGACGGCCCGCGGATAAGGCTTATCACAAGCATTTGCTTTCGAAATATCACCACAAGACTGAAAGAGAAAGACTAAAACACAAATTGCTAATACCATATTCTTGCAGTTTGTCATCTTGTCATCCTCCGTCGAACTTTACATGGGGCAAAAGTATCAAACAATATAAGCACCTAAAAAATCTTCAATTTAGTACAAGTTAAACAGAACTATATATAAAAAACAGTAAATTGTGACCTTTTAGACAGAATAGTCGCTCTTTTTAGACGATTGCTTGTAATCATAAAATTCTAATAAACTGAACTGAGCGTAATATTAACCCACTATATATTAATTTGTCAAGATTAAAGTTTATTCCTCTTCTTAGGTCAATGAATCGCAACAATAATTCTATATGAAGTTATCATAATACCATTGCGGTTATTATACATTTATGTTTTAACCTATTTATGTAATAAAACATGCTCGTCTATAAAGCATAAGCATAAAAGAATTTACAAGAATAGTCTAAAAAGGTGGAGTCGCTACGGTAGGAAAGTTTATTTGGAGAAAACAATGAAAGACCTCTGATGAAGAGTCTTGTTTTATGTGGTATGCGGGACATTAGATAGCGTGAGTAGGACTCACTGACAGCGTAAGGCGCTACCTCTTTCTTAAAGACCGATAGGGTTTAAATGCCCTGCAAAGGTTTTCTATTTTCCTTTGAAGATGCCTTTTAAGAGATCATCCATCAATGATTCTGTTTTAATAAAAATTTTGGGCCTTGAAAGACTCCCTTGAACCTTTACAGGTATGCGAAGGGTATTCGTGACTGAAAATCCAAAAATCTTTTGTACATTTTCGCCCATCTTTTCTTTAGATAATATCACTGTAGCGTTACAATCCATCGTCTGATCTGGCTGGAATAAACCCTCAAGTTCTAGGTCAAATAATGACCCTCTTGCCAAAAAGTTACTGAGATATACCTGTCCCTCCGGTCTTGCCTCAAAATTGGTTGAAATAGACTCAAATGCATACCCTTCGCCTGACTGTCCCAGGCCTCTCATGAGGGCCAAGATTATCTCCCCTGTCAAGAAACCATCTTCCAGTTTTATGTTACCTCTACCAACAGGCCTATTCATACCCTTTGTATCCTTCACCCTACTAAGTTCACCGGTGAAAGCAAGTTGTGATGCCTTTACTCCGAATATGTTTGCCACTGTCCCTGAGTGGAACGGTAGCTTCTTTGCCATGTCTACTTCTGTGACCTCAAGCTCACGTAAGATGTATTGGCCCCTGAGCAAGGGCATAAGGGCAAGCTTGAGTCTGACATTCCTTGCCTTGATTGCAGGCGCCTTTCCATCTCTTTGAAGTAGAATAAAATTCGTTAATCCAATCCCCCTTTTCCAGCCAAAAGTAATATCCTCTACCTGGGACCTCCCCTTTGAAGCTCTGTTTAATGCCTCTTTAATCTTTGACTTTAAAAAAATTCCAGGATTGAAGAGCAACGTCATGATAAATATAAAGAATAGTCCTCCAATACTACCTCCAATAACTATCCCAAGCAGCTTCCTAGACATTATGGACCTGGCCCCTCCTTCTGCTCTTCAAATAAACGATTTATAATTCTTACTTCCTCATCGGCTGCCGCATATTTCCCCATGGCGTTGTATGTTATCTTCAGCCAATAATGAGGTTCTAGAGAAACTGGGTCTATCTCTGCAGCCTTCTCCAGCTCCCTCTGGGCCTTTTTTACCCATTTCTTGTTAACCAGTACAGGGGTTCCAATCTCTGGTGCACCTTCCCATTTTATACCTTTTCCTATACAGGCCTTCGCTAATTCTAAGTGGGCCTTAAAGTCTTCAGGGCTTTCTTTTAGGCGACCTTGCAGAAACGCTACATTACCAGGGGTTGCACAGGAACACAGTCCCAGTATTAAAAGTGTGCTAGTCAATGCTTTTATGTAACGTACTCCAGATTTTATCATTAGCTTCCTATGATAGCCAACATAATATCCATCACATTTGTGCGTGTAGGGCCTGTGATTATGTGGTCACCCAAACGCGAAAAGAAGGTATAAGAGTCATTTCTGATTAGATAATCTCTAGGTTCCATGCCGAGATTTCTCGCCCTTTGGCACGTAGTCCCGTTTACAATTGCACCTGCCACCTCTGTAGGTCCATCGTTACCATCTGTGCCGCTACTAAGTATTACAATCCCTTCCAGTCCCTCTATCTCAGTGGCGCAGGCCAGAGCGAATTCCTGATTTCTACCACCCTTTCCATTCCCTCTTAGTGTGACAGTAGTTTCACCACCAGCCAGGAGGCAGGCCGGCATTGAAAGAGGGTTACCGCTCACTCTGCACTCCCTTGTTACAGCAGAAAAAACCTTTGCAACCTCCCTTGCCTCGCCAGTAAAAGAAGAGCCCAGGATTAGCGTATTATAACCCAAGTCAACTGCTTTTTCCTTAGCGGCCTCCAGGGCCTTCATATTACTACCTATAAGAAAGGTTTGCGAGTTGAAGAAGCAGGGACTCCCTTCTTTAGGAGTTTCTTCCGCCTCTCCGTTAGCACCTCGTTTTAAGTATTCATACACCCTTTCAGGTAGGCCTTTTGCAAGTTCGTATTTTGACACGATTTCTAGCGCCCCTTTAAAAGTGCTTGAATCTGGTAATGTAGGACCAGAGGAGACCATGTCCAGGGCGTTACCCACTACATCCGATATAATTAAGTTGACAACGACAGCCGGATGTAAAGCCCTTGCCAGCATCCCTCCGTGAATTAAAGAGAGACGTTTTCTTAAGGTATTCATCTCTTTTATCTCTGCCCCTGAGGCCAGGAGGAGGGAGGTCACCGTCCTGACGTCTTCCAGGCTTATACCTTCAGGAGGTGCACAGAGGAGGGCAGAGCCACCGCCCGAGATAAGGCAAAATACAAGGTCTTTTTCACCGAGGCCCTCAGCCCAATCAAGCGCGGTCCTGGCTGCGTCTTGAGAACT
>JAHFOV010000060.1:13824-16145 GCA_023261505.1 Planctomycetota bacterium | reverse complement strand
TTTACCACCCCTTTTTCCCCTCCTTCTGAAGGAGGGGATAAGGGGGAGGTAAAAAATAAGTTTTCAATCTTTCCTAACAAAGGAGAAAATTTAAAAACTTTTACTCTAATTTTAAATTTGAAATGTGTAATCTGTAATTTGTAACTCATTTTTAAGCATGAAAAGAGAGAAAATTATTATCATGGGTGCAGCGGGCAGAGATTTCCACAACTTTAATCTCTGTTACAGGGATAATTCACAATATCAGATAGTAGCCTTTACCGCCGCCCAGATACCCAACATAAGCCATAGAATATATCCACCGCTACTTGCGGGGAAACTCTACCCAAGAGGCATACCTATCCTTCCTGAGGAGGAACTTGAGGGGCTTATTAAGAGGCACAAAGTAGATACTATTATCCTGGCCTATAGCGACCTGTCCTACTCCACCGTCATGGAAAAGGCGGCCCTGGTAAATGCTACCGGCGCAAACTTTCTCTTACTTGGTCCAAAACATACCATGCTTAAATCCAGAAGGCCAGTCGTATGTGTAACAGCCGTAAGGACAGGCTGCGGTAAAAGCCCTACCACAAGACGGGTTTGCCAGATTTTGAAAGAAATGGGACTTAACCCTGTGGTTGTTCGCCACCCAATGCCTTACGGCGATCTTCAGAAACAGGTGTGTCAGCGCTTCAAAGAAATTGGAGACTTAGACCGTCATGACTGTACCGTGGAAGAAAGGGAGGAGTTTGAGCCAATTATAGAGATGGGATTTACTCTATATGCTGGTGTGGATTACAAAAGAATTTTGAAGGAGGCAGAGAAAGAGGGCGACGTTATTGTTTGGGACGGCGGCAATAACGACTTTCCGTTCTATCTACCAGACCTCCACATAGTACTGGTAGACCCTCACAGGCCAGGGCACGAGGTATCGTACTACCCTGGGGAGGTCAACTTACGCCGTGCCCACGTGGTTATTATTAGCAAGGTGAATACCGCAAAGAAGGCCGCTATAAGACAGGTAGAGAAAAATATTGCAGTGAGGAACCCCAAGGCAAAAGTAATCTATGCAGACTTAGAGATAACACTGGATAATCCTGAAATGGTCAAGAACAAGCGTGTACTGGTAATTGAAGATGGTCCTACCCTGACACACGGGGGAATGCCTTACGGGGCCGGTACACTGGCCGCCAGGCGATTGGGGGCCAGGATTATTGACCCCAGGCCCTATTTAGTAGGCTCTTTAAGGGAGACCTTTAGGAAGTACCCCCATCTTGGAAAGGTACTACCTGCAATGGGTTATGGCGAGAAACAACTACACGAATTCAACGAGGTCATCCAAAAGGCAAGGTGTGATGTTGTGCTCTCCGCCACCCCCACTGATATCTGCAGGATGCTTGTATGCACCAAGCCCACAGTAAGGGCTAGATACGAATTAAAAGAATTGGGCAGTCCTAATTTGAAGGAGGTTCTGAAAGATTTTGTTGGCGCCCTGTAGCCGCAGGCTTCAGCCTGCGTTTATTCGAGACAATTGCAGTGGCATGCGTAAACAGTATTTCACGCAACCTAAAGGTTGCGGCTACATCCCCCGATTTTTATGTCCAGAGACCTCTGCAAAAGTCGCTACTACACTGTGTGTCATTCTGAGAGAGCCGAAGCCCTGAGCGAAGGGGAAGCGAAGAAATCCCCATTAGTCCCCCTTTTCTAAAGGGGGATTTAGGGGGATTATCAACAAGCACTATCAACCGATTGGGGGATTGTTCGCCTGAGGCGAATCTGTTCGCCACAAAAATTGGCGAATCCGAAATAAGCGAATCCGCCTATCTTTTTGGTGGACCTAAGGCACGACTTCGGGGCTAGCCCCTCGCAATGACATAAAAAAGTGTGTAGCCGCAGGCTTTAGCCTGCGTGTAGCGTGCGAGTTTACCTCGCATGTAAGAGAACCGTGCCAGACAAGCTGGCACGCTACATTCTCTACCTTCTCCCAAAAATAGACATTGATTTACTATTCCCCCCTTTAGCAAAGGGGGGAAGGGGGGATTTGAAAATCCCCTCCGTCCCCTCATGCCAAAGGCAGATCCGCCTCTGGCGTGACATGACCTGCGGCTACATCTCTGACTTTCGCAGGCTAAAGCCTGCGGCTACATCTCTGACTTTCGTAGGCTAAAGCCTCCGGCTACAAGGTTTCGCATTGGACAGACACTTAGGTCTGTCCCTACAGCCTGCGTGTATTTTGCTGCTGCAAGCTTTAGCCCAGGGTTTAGAAGATTGGACGTTGACCAGAGGCCGTCATTCCTGTTAGAATCCTCAAACCTTGTCCTTAGCATAAGGCGTCGCAGGCT
>JAHFOV010000060.1:4949-13724 GCA_023261505.1 Planctomycetota bacterium | reverse complement strand
CTTGCAAACGACTTGATAACAACCGTGAAACATATCACATATTTAATTCTCCTTTTTATAATATGCGGGTGTGGAAGAGGCGTCCTGGACCCTGCTATTGTTGACGAACTTAAGCATCCCACTAAATTCCCGGACATATACACCCCTACTGTCCTTGATGTGGATAAGCTAACGGCAGAATATCCGCTTGAGGAAGTGGAGAAGGTAAAAGTGGTGCCTGTGGCCGAAACCAAATATTCAACTGTCCAGATGATGGTGATGAAGCAAGGGATAGAGGTCCCTACCCACTATCACACAGACCATGATGAGGTAGTCCAGGTCAAAAAAGGGGAGGTGCTAGTCATACTAGATGGTACCCGCTATCATGTAAAAGAGGGAATGGTTATTATTATACCCAGGAAGGTTCGGCACAAATTCATAAACACCGGTACGGGTGTAAACGTGACCTATTCTGTCTTCTTTCCTCCACACACAGGAGAAGATGTAAAATTCATAAAGGAGAAGAAGCGGAAACTGGCCCCGGCCGAGCTAGCTCCTGGGCCAGGGGCACCAGGGGCTCCCTATTAAGAGGGTATAAGTATATGAAAATACTCCTCACTAATGATGATGGCGTATATGCGCAGGGGCTAGGGGCGATAAAAAAGTCCCTTCAGGGGTTGGGGGAGGTGGTGGTGGTGGCCCCTGATGCTGAACAGAGCGGTGTGGGGCACTCGATAACCTTCTCCCATCCTTTGAGGATAAGGCCTGTGTATGTAGATGATGAATTCTTTGGCTACGGGGTAAGCGGCTCTCCTGCTGATTGTGTTAAACTGGGCGTAATGGAGATAATGAAGTGTCAGCCAAGGCTGTTGGTTTCTGGGATAAATATGGGGTCAAACACTGGTATCCACGTCCTTTACTCCGGGACGGTAGCTGCTGCTATAGAGGGGGCCATCCTTGGGATACCCTCTGTAGCCCTTTCCCTCGATGTATCTAATTTTCCGGACCTGGAGTATGCTGCCATTATTTCTAGAGATATCATTGAGATATTGCTAGGCCACGACCTGCCAAGGGGTACACTGCTAAATGTAAACTTTCCTTCTGTTAGGAGAGAAGAGATAAAGGGAGTTAGGTTTACCAAACAGTATACTTATAGTTTTGAAGAAAGTGTGGACTGCCGCAAGGACCCTGGCGGCAAAACTTATTACTGGCTGGTGGGGGGTAGGGAAATTACTGTGGAGGAAGAAGGTACGGACACAGAGGCCCTAAGCCACGGGTATATCTCTATTACTCCATTAACGTGTGACCTTACCAACCATGAACTCCTGGATAAGATTGGACACTGGGAGTGGGGTCAGTTAGAACAACGTTTCAAAAAAACCACTACGTTCTTGGGAAAAGAGGTGTAAAAAAGCAAATTACAAATTGCAAATTAGGACTGCTGAAATTTCAAATTTGTAATCTGTAATTTGTAATCGTTTTTAAAACCCCCTTCTTTCAAAAGGGAAGGGCAGGAGTTCTGTCAGCCTCATTTCCTTATTCCCCTTTGTATTCGCTAGGATTATTAGAATGTCTTTTGAAAACTCCCATAATACTTGCCTGCATGCACCGCAGGGTGGGGTTAGTTCTTCTGCTTCGGTGAAGACTGCAATAGCCTCAAAGTCCCTTTCTCCTTCAGATACCGCTTTATAGACGGCCACCCTCTCGGCACAAACTGTTAGCCCATAAGAGGCGCTCTCCACATTGGTACCTGTATAGACCTTGCCTGACTTGGTCTTTAAGGCAGCACCCACCTTGAAGTGACTATAAGGGCTGTAGGATTTTTCTCTAGCCTCTACAGCCTTTTTAATAAGTTCTTTCATTTCCCGCTTTTATGCAACCCGAATAAGCGCAGACTAAAGTCTGCGGCTACTTACAATGACCTCTCTTAAAAGCTTAAAAGCCTTTGTGCCAATACTTTTCATTACGGTCAATACTTCCTCGTGCGTTATCTTCTCGGAAGAAAGACCAGCAGCCTTATTGGTGATGCAGGAAATCCCGCAGACCTTTATGCCCATCTGTCTGGCAGCAATTACCTCTGGTATGGTGGACATTCCCACTGCATCTGCCCCCAAAGTTCTTAGCATCTTTACCTCTGCAGGTGTCTCATAGCTTGGCCCTCTTACTCCTGCATAAACACCCTTCCTTATCCTTATCCCCAATCTTCTGGCTACCATTTCTACTATCCTTATCAACTCAGGGTCATAGGCCTGGCTCATATCTACAAACCTCGACCCTAGTTCTCCGCCTAAGGCGGATTCCTCTCCCCTTGTGGGGTCTTCTCCGGCCATGTTGATATGGTCTTTGATAAGCATGAAAATTCCAGCAGGAAAGGCGCGGCTTATCCCCCCAGAGGCGTTTGTAATTAAAAGAGTCTTAATACCTAATTTTCCCAACAACCTGGCAGGATATGCCACCTCCTGGGCGGTGAAGCCTTCGTAAGTATGGAGCCGGGCATCCAGGCAGGCCACATTTACATCAGAGATTTTGCCAATTACCAGTGCCTTTTCGGAGTGGAAGGCCCGGGTAGGAAGGAGATGGGGTATTGTAGATAATTTAATTTTCTGAGGTGTTTCAATTTCCTGTACAAAACCTTGCCACCCTGAGCCAAGGATGACCCCTACTTCAGGTTTTTCTGAGACTAAAGAGGTTATAAAATGGGTTGATTCCAGGAGTCTGGTGTAAATATTGCCCATTTTGTGATAATACCCCTTTACTAAAGAAGGGCTAAGGGATTACTTTTGCACTCCGCGGGTTAGAAATAAAAGGCCAATTTTGGCGATAGCATTGCAAGGCGTCTTTAAAAGAGAAAGTGGAGCCTACGCTCCCCTCTATTTCTCCTCAAGTTTGGTATTATTCGGCTGCGCCAGCGGCTGATGCAGCCTCCGCTGCAGCCGCAGCCTGAGCTATTGATGATTGTTGACCTTTTGCGGTCGCTTGGCTGGTTGCATCTTTTTGATCTGATTGCTGGTCATCTGCTTTGTCCTCCTTTGCTTTGGGGCTTGCGTATTTACTTTGCTTATATCCCCCGTTCTTTTCAAATGAAAGAGAAGTGTAAGAAGAATTATATTGATGTGTTTGTATCTTTGAAGTATTTTCTGTCTTTGAAGTACTGCGTAAGCTATGGCTGGAGTAGCCCTTCCCTTTCGATTCTGCAAAGGCTAGGGAACCGAGGGTGAACAAAAAAACTGTAGTTACTAGCAGCATCAATAACCTCATTTAAATCCTCCTTTCCAGAGGTCTCTCCTACACTCATACGCATTTATACCTTTTGCGGGAGGGACATCTCGCCCCTTCCGGTTTAACGATGAGTTCATCAAACCCCTTCCTTGCAACCACCTATCTCACCGAAGTTGGAACAATCGGCACTGTTCCCTGTTCCCTCTATAAAAATCGCTTGCATAAAAATAACTGATTCCATTTCAAAATGCAACCTTTACCTTGGTTTTTTCTGCGGATTGACTTCACATATTCTTTCTGTTACCTTATAATGTTTTGAATGACAGTGCCACTTTTAACATAAGCTATGAACATCGATAGAATTAGAAACTTTTGCATTATTGCTCACATTGACCACGGCAAGAGCACATTGGCCGATAGGTTACTGCAGAGTACTCAGACGGTTAGCTCCAGAGACTTCAGGGATCAGGTATTGGATGATATGGACCTGGAAAGAGAGAGGGGTATAACCATCAAGGCAAGTGCCGTCACAATGAATTACACAAAAGATGGAAAAGATTATGTGCTGAATCTAATAGATACCCCCGGTCATGTAGATTTTAGTTACGAGGTTTTTCGCAGTCTTGCAGCCTGCGAGGGGGCGATACTGTTAGTTGATGCCGCCCAAGGGGTGGAGGCCCAGACAGTAGCCAACGCCTATTTAGCAATAGAAAAAAATCTAGAAATCATTCCGGTGTTAAACAAGATAGACCTTCAGCAGGCCAGGCCCCAGGAGGTTATTGAGGAGATGGAAAAGACCCTGGGAATACTCCCTAAAGAGGTTCTCAAGGTCAGTGCCAAGACGGGGCTGGGTATTGATGAACTCTTTAAAGCAGTAATTGAGAGGGTACCCCCTCCCAAGGGCAACCCGCAGGGGCCTCTAAGCGGACTTATCTTTGATTCAGTTTACGATGACTACCGTGGTGTTATAGTTTATTTGCGAATCTTTGACGGCTCCCTCAGGCGTGGCGACAGGATTCATATGATGAAGACCCAGAGGTCTTTTGAGGTGGCGGAGGTAGGCGTCTTCAGGCCAAAGATGACTCCTGTGGAGGCCCTTCACACTGGGGAAGTTGGCTACCTGGCGGCCAGCATAAAATCTATTCATGATGTGGAGATAGGTGACACTGTAACTCATGAAAAGGAGAGGGCCAGTGTAGCTTTACCTGGTTATCAGAGGCCCCTGGCCATGGTGTACTGTGGGCTTTATCCCACAGCAGATACAGACCTCGTGCCGCTGAGGGTGGCCTTAGAAAAACTTAGCCTTAATGATTCTTCCTTTACCTTTGAGCCTGAGAGGTCTCCAGCACTAGGCTTCGGTTTCCGCTGCGGCTTTCTGGGTCTTCTCCACATGGAGATAGTCCAGGAGAGATTGGAAAGGGAGAGCAATGTTAGTATCATACAGACAGCCCCCAGTGTTACCTATGAAATAGTGAATAAAAAAGGAGAGGTTAATACAATAGATAACCCCGACCACGTGCCAGATGAAGGAGAAATAGTGGAGTTCAGGGAGCCTGTGGTGGCCATGAAGCTGGTCATACCCAGTCAGTACATAGGGGCAGTAATGGCAATAGCAGAGGAACGAAGAGGTAAATATGTTTCTACTGAGTATTTGAGCGAAAAGAGGGTAATTCTCACCTATGAATTACCACTGGCAGAGGTGATATTTGACTTCTATGACAAACTCAAATCTGCTACAAGGGGTTACGGCACTATGGACTACACTTTTCTGGGTTATCGTCCTGCTGAGCTGGTGAAGCTGGACATCCTGGTCGGGGGTAAGAAAGTGGATGCCCTATCCAGCATAGTTCACGAGGACCAGGCCTATTACAAGGGTAAAAAGCTTGCAAAAAAGCTCAGAGAGGAGATACCACGCCACCTCTTTGAAGTGGTTATTCAGGCGGCCATCGGCAGCAGGATAATTGCCCGAGAGTCCATCAGACCCATGAGAAAGGACGTCACTGCTAAGTGCTACGGTGGAGACATTACAAGAAAGAGAAAACTCCTGGAAAAACAGAAGGAGGGGAAAAAGAGGATGAAGAGTGTGGGGAGCGTGGAGATACCTCAGGAGGCGTTCCTGTCTGTTCTGACCCCCAATGAGTAAGGAAAAAGACACTAGAAGCCTCTCCGCCACCCTGACCTCCAGGGTTTTGGCCTGGGTGGGATACCCAGAGGGTGGCAGGGCCACTGCCGACAAAGGAGAGCGCTACAAGGCCGTAAAGGAAAATCTTCGCTGGATAATCCTCTCTCTCCTCCTTGCCCTTTTAATCAGGCATTTTGTCGTAGAAGCCTTTAAAATTCCTACTGGCTCTATGGCACCAACGCTCCTTGGAGTCCACAAAGACGTACAGTGTCCTAATTGTGGCTGGAGTTTTGCCAGAGACCATTATGGTATTACAGCCACTTGTCCCAACTGTCTTTTTCATGTGGATATTCGGAATAATGGCCCCCATGGGGGAAACAGGCTCTTTGTAAACAAATTTTTATATGATTTAAAAAAGCCTCAGAGGTGGGATGTTGTGGTCTTTAAGTACCCCCTTGCAGACGTAACTTGTAAGGAATGTGGCTACTCTATGACGGACCAGGAGTGGGTGGAAGGCCTTAAGTGCAGCAGATGCGGTTCTAACCGTCTCAAGTGGAAATATAAGAACTACATAAAACGCCTGGTGGGTCTACCCGGGGAAGAGTTGCTGATAGCAGGGGGGGACATATACATCAACAATCATGTGGCCAAAAAACCCAGCGGCGTACAGGAAGAACTCTGGGTCCCTGTTTATAACAGCAGGTATGTGCCCAGAAGGGAATTGGCCCCTGCTTGGACCCCGGAAGGGGTGGGCTGGAAGAAAGAAGACGCAGGAAAAGCTTTGGGTACCGTTCTTTTTCTCGAAACACCCCAGTCCGCCTTAGGCGGATCCTTTGCCACTTTTGCCAAGGATATTAAAGACAACTATGCCTACAACGACGTAAGGGGGACTGAGGAAGTAGGAGACATTAAGATTGCCTTTTCAACAAAGATAATAAATGGAACAGGGGCATTGCTTTGTGCTATTGAGAGAGACGAAGACCTCTTTCTTGCCTCCCTGGCAATCCAATCTATCTCAGGCAAGCAGGATAAAAGCTACTTGGAGTGTTCGGGGAAGCGTCTGCATGAGGCCGAAGTCTATCTATCTCCGGAACGTTCTTATCGGGTGGAATTTTATCATGTAGATGGTAGCGTAAGGCTTTTTCTTGACGGCCAGGGGATATTCTCTTATGATTACGACATGACATTGCCTGCCCGAAGCGTTAAAAAGAGTGCAGCCAAGATTGGGGGAAAGGCTGTAAAGTGTTCCTTTGGAGATATCCAAATATATAGGGATATATACTACAGTTCTGAGCTTTCCTCCGGGCGGTGGGGAGGGAATTCTCCTGTGCGCATGGGCCAGGGAGAGTATTTTATGCTGGGTGATAATAGCATTAACAGTAAGGACAGCCGCTTCTGGAAGTTTGTCCCGGAGAAAAACCTTTTAGGCAAGGCTTTTTTTGTCTTCTGGCCTCCAGGTGGAATTAGGCTGATAAAATGAAGCTACCAACTATTTTTAACAAACACAGGTTACACAATGTAAGGGGGCGTTCCCCCTTACATCAGAGAAGGACAAAAATTATAAATTGTCAGCAACGGCTATGGACCCCAAAATAAGATGAAGCTACTAGAAGTTGAAAACCTTACCAAGATATACGGTAAAAGGGTAGTATTGAATGGCCTGAACCTGGAGGTGGGCAAGGGAGAGGTAGTAGGGCTTCTTGGCCATAACGGGGCCGGAAAGAGCACTGCCTTTGGTATGATAGTTGGGTTGATAAGGCCGAACAACGGAAGGATTTACTTCCAGGGGCAGGACATTACATGGATTCCTATTTATAAAAGGGCCAGAATGGGGCTTGGTTATCTCTCTCAGGAACCCTCAGTTTTTCAGCGGCTTTCTGTGGAGGATAACCTTCTGGCTGTGCTGGAGGTAAGGCGTAGACTCGTAAATAAGAGACTAAGGTCAGCCCAGCTATTGGAAGATTTTGGCCTGACCCATCTGGCCAAGAAGAAGGCTTATACCCTATCTGGTGGAGAAAAGAGGAGACTCGAGCTTGCCAGGGCGATGGCCACTACCCCCAGCATGCTTCTACTTGACGAGCCCTTCTCAGGCATTGATCCCATTGCCCTTAGCGAACTACAGGCCATGGTCATGGGCTTAAAGAGGATAGGGATTGGTATACTTCTCACCGACCACAATGTCAGGGAGGCCCTCTCTATCACTGACAGGGCCTACATCCTCAATGAAGGAGAGGTCATGTGCCATGGTACAACAGCAGAAATAGTGAACGACCCTGTGGCTATAAAGAGTTACCTGGGGGAGGGCTTTACTGTAGAGATAAAAGCCCCAGAAGCCTGCTGGTTGGGAGAAAAAGATGAAAATATACTTCCCACTGAGACGCGGGAATCCTCTCCAGAAGGACTAAAGAAGCCTGGGGAAAGCGTTGAGGGGAAACCGCAGTTGTTACAACTCAGCAAGCATAAGAAAAGCTACTGGCAATGGTAGACTCTCATCCCTTAGGTAAGCTATTTATATTTCTGGGTATCTTCTTCGTCCTATTAGGAATCTTTTTTGTGGTAGGAGGCAAAGTCCCTCTAGTTGGTAAGCTCCCGGGGGATATTTATATTCAGAGGGAGAACCTCACTTTTTACTTCCCCCTGGCCAGCTGCGCCTTGCTAAGTATAATATTAACGCTTTTAATGTGGTTAATAGGGGGATTATTCAGGAAATAATAGCCCAAAGGGCAGACACGCGGGTCTGCCCCTACCATTACATCAAAACGGTTTCAAAATATTCGTGGGAGGGATGCCATGAACAAGCTGGACATAAAGGCCCTGGGGCTAGCTATCGGTATATATTGGGGATTGTGCTGCGTACTGCTTGGTCTTTCCTCCACGTTTTTAGGTTTCGGCACGCCTCTTGTAGAGTTGTTTGCCTCCGAGTATATCGGCTACAAGCCCACCATTTTGGGTTCTCTAATAGGTGGTTTATGGGGCTTTGTGGATGGCTTTATCGGTGGAGCAGTGGTAGCCTGGCTGTATAACAAGCTAGCAGTATAAGCTTTAAAGACTTTTAAACGCCTTGTGAAATTGTCATTCTGAGGGAGTGAAACGACCGAAGAATCTTAGATGCTTCGCTTCGCTCAGCATGACATTAATACAAACCTTTCAGGCAGCCTCCAGATACCACTGGCCTTCGTCCTCGGCATAATAGATTTTATATATCTCTCCTTCCTCTGTGAGCACCTTAAAAGTGCGAATCCGCCTTTTGCCCCTCTCCTCATGGGTGGTGCGTAATATCTCTTTTACCTTGAGTTCCCTATCTTCCAGGAAAAAACTCGTTGGCCTTTCTTCTATCCTGTAGCCTGAATAGGCCCTTACATTGATGGGTATATCTTGCATTGCGACTTAGGGACTGATTTAAAAATCTTTTCCAAATTTTATTGCTTCCCCCTTTGATGGAATGGAAAGGGGAG
>JAHFOV010000060.1:0-4849 GCA_023261505.1 Planctomycetota bacterium | reverse complement strand
ATCCTGTAGCCTGAATAGGCCCTTACATTGATGGGTATATCTTGCATTGCGACTTAGGGACTGATTTAAAAATCTTTTCCAAATTTTATTGCTTCCCCCTTTGATGGAATGGAAAGGGGAGGGCAAATTGACGCACCTACCCAGACATCGCATACCACCTGTCCGTTCAACCTGTGATATAAAAGTGCCTCTTTCATTTAGCTTTTTCGCCTTCCTTCGAGAGTTTCTTTACCTCCTGTGCGAATTGACGACCCAGTTGTCGGCATGCCTCTAGTTCTCCCTCCTCGGGTCTGTACTTCACGGCAAGTCCAGGGATAACATTTTCAATGCCTGACGCCTTTACGGCTAGCTCTAGCACCTTTATAGCCCCACCGCCCCAGCCGTGAGAGCCAAAGACGCAGGCCACCTTTCCCTTTGGCCGTAAGCTCTTAAGAGTTTCAATAAAGGAGGCAGTAGATGGAAGCACGGTGTTATTGAGTGTGGAAGAACCAATCATCAACCCTCTGGTTTCCAGCAGCTCTCTGAAGACATCGGCATGGTCTGTAACCGATAGTCTGAAGAGCTTGACAGGCGTATCTTCCTTTTGAATCCCTTCTGCTATAGCCCTGGCCATTATATCCGTGCTTTCCCACATGGACTCGTAGGCTATCAATACCCTTTCCTCTGCTTCGCCACTGGCCCATCTTAGATATTTCTCCATGATTCTCTGGGGCTCTCTGCGCCAGATAACCCCATGACTTGGGGCAATAATCTGTATAGGCAGGGATTGGATTTCTTCTACCTTTCTTTTTATTAAGGCCGTAAAAGGATAAAGTGTATTGGCAAAGTATTTGGCTGCTTCTTCCCATACAACTGCCTGTTCTACCTCATCCTCAAACCTTTCTGAGGTAGCCATATGCTGTCCGAAAGGGTCGTTTGAGAGTAGAAGCTTATCCTCTCTTACATAAGTAAACATGTTATCTGGCCAGTGCATCATTGGGGCCTCTATAAACTTCAGGGTCTTCTTGCCAATTGTCATTTCGTCTCCGGACTTCACCGTATGGAAGTCCCAGGGGGTCTGATAAAGCCTAGATAGAATATCCTTACTCTTACTGGTACAAACTACTTTTGCTCTTGGAATGATTTCCATCACCTTAGGCAAGGCGCCCGAGTGGTCTGATTCGGCATGATTAACTATCACATAAGTAATTTTCTCAATGGGGACTAACTCCTTTATATTTTTGAGGAATTCTTCGTAGAAGGGTCCATATACACTGTCCACCAGGGCCACCTGGTCATCAAGGAGGAGGTAAGAATTATAGGTGGTGCCATGATGAGTGGAGTAGGTATTGTGGTAGAGTCTTAGATTCCAGTCAATGACTCCCACCCAGTAGACCCCTTCAGCAATCTTTACATTCATGTTTTTCTCCTACTAACTTTTATTCGTAACGCAAGGCCTCAATAGGGTTCAATTTGGAGGCCTTATTGGCAGGATAGAGCCCAAAGACGACCCCAACCAGCACCGCAAAGCCAAAGGCAATTAGAGATACTAAAGGAGATAGCAGCATCGGAAAGTGCCCCAGGAGAGACACGAGCTGAGAACTGCCAATACCCAGGGCAACGCCTATAAGCCCTCCTATACAGCTCAAGACAACTGATTCTATCAGGAACTGGACCAATACATCACTCCTCTTTGCCCCGACGGCCATACGTATCCCAATCTCCCTTGTCCTCTCGCTAACCGAAACCAGCATAATGTTCATTATACCTATACCTCCCACAATGAGGGAGACAGAGGCAATACCGCCAAGGAGTTTAATAAGGATTTTTCCAGTGGCGGCCTGCATCTCTGCAACGTCTTTTAAGTTCATTATAGTAAAATCGTCGGGGACATCCTTTGGCAAATGGTGCCTCTGACGGAGTAGGTCTCTTATCTGTTGTTCTGCCTCTGTCATGGCATCCTCAGAAATTGCTGAGGCAAAGATTATACTGGCATAACCTACCAGCGCCGAGCCCAGAAGCTTCCACTCGGCTGTAGTAAAAGGAATGAATATCTGGTCGTCCTGGTCCTGGCCTCCAGGTAGAGCACCCCTCCTGCCCATTACCCCTATTATCCTAAAGGGTACCCTATGTATAATCACCTCTTCGCCTACTGGGTCTCGCTCCGGACCAAAAAGGTTCATATATACCTTGTAACCAAGGACGCAGACCGTATTTCCTCTTTCCATATCCCGCTGGGTGAAAAAGGTGCCTGTGGCTAAGGGCCAATTCCTAATAAGCTGATACTCAGGGGTGACTCCTGAAATTGTCGTGTACCAGTTTTGATTACCGTATACCACCTGGCTGAAGTCACGCTTACCATAAGAGGTCATTGTTACAGAAGGACACTCTCTTGCGATAGCCTTGGCGTCTTCTACAGTGATGGTTAAGTTGGCGCCGGTACCCGTTCTTGCCCCTCCCGCAGTTGTACTACCCGAAAAGACCAAAAGCATATTGCTGCCAAGACCCTGAATCGTAGTCCTTACCAGGGCGCCCGCTCCTTGCCCCATGCCAATCATGACGATTACCGAGCCTACGCCTATAGTGACCCCTAGCATAGTCAGGGCAGAGCGAAGCTTATGCTGACTTAACGTCTTCAAAGCTACAGCAAAAACCTCTAGAGAAATCCTCATGCTGTCCCTCCTTTCAATAAAGGCTGGAGGGCCACCGCGCCAGTATCCTCTACCACTTTCCCGTCCCTGAATATTAGCTTTCTCCTGGCATACTGGGCAATATCTGACTCATGCGTAACCAGTACGATTGTTATGCCCTGGTCGTTAAGCCTCTGGAATATGACCATGACCTCACGCGCACTTACGCTGTCAAGGTTCCCGGTCGGTTCGTCCGCTAGAATAAGGATAGGCTGGTTGACTATAGCCCTCGCAATGGCTACCCTTTGCTGTTCGCCACCAGAAAGCCTGCTTGGTGTATAATACTCCCGACCTTTTAGACCCATAGCCCAAAGCATCTTTAAGGCCCTGCTCCTCCGTTCTTTTCTGGGTACGCCTGCATAGATTAATGGCAATTCCACATTTTCCACGGCGGTTAACCTTGGAAGGAGGTTAAAACTCTGGAAGACAAAGCCTATCTTCTTGTTCCTTATCTCTGCTAACTGGTTCGTATTGAGGGTGGAGACTTTTTGCCTGTACAATATATAATGGCCCCTCGTGGGGTAATCCAAACATCCAACGATATTCATAAAAGTAGACTTCCCTGCCCCCGAAGGACCCATTACGGCCACAAACTCGCCCTCGTCAATTTTTAAGGTTATACCCCTCAAGACATGGACCTCCATCTCTCCCATGCGGTATACCTTGTGCAGGTCTTCTACGATAACGAGCTCTTTCCCAGCCATTAGAATATTCTCCTGGGCATACCAGGCTCTTTCTTTGAAGCCATTACACCCACCACCACCTGGTCGCCTTCCTTGAGGTTTCCTTCCACCATTTCGGTAACTTTATCATCAGATATACCTGTATCAACAATTAGAGGCTTGAGTTCTCCCTTGCCCTTTAAGGTATATACCAGATGCTGTGAACCTTTAAGCTCCTGAGGGGGGGCGCCATTTTGCTTTTCACTCTCTTTAGGAGGCCTGAAACGTAGTGCAGTATTGGGAATTTTCAATACGTTCTTTTTCTCTGCCACGAAAATTGTAGCATTGGCAGTCATTCCAGGCTTCAATTTCAATTCCTTATTATCTACCTTGAGGACTACATCATAAGTAACTACGTTCTGTGTAACTCTTGGGTAATTCCGAACTTCTACTACTTTCGCATCAAAGGTAGTGCCTGGGTAAGCAGTTACATAAAAGGTGGCACGCTGGCCAGGTTTTATCCCCCCTACATCTGCCTCGTTAACGTCTAAATGGGCCTCCAGTTCCCTTAAATCCCTGGCTATTATAAAAAGGGTAGGTGTCTGAAAGGCGGCAGCTACAGTCTGCCCTACATCTACATTACGACTTAACACAACGCCATCCACAGGGGAATAAATATATGTATAACCCAGGTCTACCTCGGCAGATGCTAATGTGGCCTTTGCTTGTTCAACCTCTGCCACGGCAAGTTCGTACTGTGCCTTTGCTGACTCTAACTCTGCCGCAGCCATATCATAATTAGCCTTCGCAGTGTCACGTTCCTGTTCTGTAGCAACCCCATCTTTAAACAAGGCTTCAAGACGATTATAAATCCTTTGTGCATCTTTCATCTTTGCTTCTTGTTCAGCAATGGAAGCCCGCGCACTGGAAACTTTTGCCCTGGCTATCTCTAGATTAGCTTTGGCTTGTTTTACTTTCGTTTCAAAAGGAAGGGGGTCTATTCTTGCCAGGAGTTGTCCCTCCTTCACAACGGAGTCAAAGTCAACATAAACTTCTTTTACTATACCTGAGACCTGGCTGCCTACTACGGTGCCAGAGACCTGACCGTAAGTCGTCTGAGTTGACAAAGGAGGATGTAGAGTACCGCTAGCACTAACCACGGCAGTAATATCTCCCCTTTCCACCTTGGCCGTACGATAATTTACTGACTCCTTTTTGAGCTTCAGCACAGTTACCGTACTGGCCGTGGCTACTATTGGGATAACAATAGCTAGTATAATGAATAGCTTCTTCAAGGTGCGCTCGTCTCAGGCAACAGGGAACAGGTTACAGGAATTAGATAACAGGAATTAGATAACAGTTTACAGGAAAAAGATTTTTATTTATTACCTGTTTCCCGTCTCCTGTAACCTGTCTCCTTATTATTTTACCCCTTATGCCTCAAAAGGAGAATAGGTTTTGAAAAATATAAAACTATAGAAGTATAAAAAGGCAGGTGCAAGTAAAAAAGATAAAATT
>JAHFOV010000107.1 GCA_023261505.1 Planctomycetota bacterium | reverse complement strand
ATGAGGCAAAATACAAGGTCTTTTTCCCCGAGGCCCTCAGCCCAATCAAGCACGGTCCTGGTTGCGTCTTGAGAACTCTTATCGGGAATTGGATGGCCTGCCTCTAATATTTTTAGTTTTTTCAAGGGGAAGGAGTGACCCTCTTTCACTACCACGATTCCCCCTTTTAGCCACTCTCCAAGGAGCTCCTCCAGGGCCTGGGCCATGGGGGCAGAGGCCTTGCCAATACCAAGTGCATAAACCCCGCTAAAGTCCTTCAGGTTGTATGACTTATCAGTTATCTTAAGTACCGAATCTTCTAGACCTAACGCTTCCCTTACGAGTCTTGCTGGGTCCACAGCCTTTAAAGCATGATAAAATATTTCAAGGGCCTGCCTCTTAAGATCACTTGCTATCTTCATCCAAAGCCTTTAAAATCTGCGTGGGTATGGCACAAATCTAATATTCTAGGTCAGTGAAATCTGCTCGAAGCAGGGGGCTTTTGGGGGTGGCGGATGTCGCGTCCTTGGACCATGTAGATTACGTCCTCGCAGACGTTGGTGGCGTGGTCACCCATCCTCTCCAGGTTCCTTGAGATAAGGATAAGGCAGAGGGCTCTCTGAATAGTGCCTGGGTCAGCCATCATATAGGTGAGAAGTTCTCTGAATATCTGGTCTTTTAGGTCGTCCAGCTTGTCATCCTCAGCAAGGGTTGCTTGTGCCAGGTCCGGGTCTTTATTGATAAAGGCCTCCAGGCTATCATTGAGCATCTTTTGGGCAATTTCTGCCATCCTGGGGATATCAATAAGTGGTTTAAGTTGCGGGTACTTCAGTAATACCTGTGTATTCTGGCTGACGTTAACGGCTTGGTCGGCGATGCGCTCCAGTTCGCTATTTATTTTAATAGTAGCGGCAATGAATCTAAGATCAATAGCCATGGGCTGATGCAGAGCCAGGAGTTTCATTGACCTATCATCAATCTCTATATGCAGTTGGTTTACCTCCTCCTCATTCTTGAATACCTCTTCAAGAAGGGACTCGTCCCTTTCCACCAGGCCCTTTATGGCCACACGTATCATGTTCTGGGCCAGTGAGCCCATGCGAAGCAGCCTCTCTTTGAGGGCGGTTAGCTCTTTGTCAAAAAGTCGTTCCATCTTCGTTATTAGTTTTCAGTTTTCGGTCTTCTGTTTCCAGTCTTTAAACAACTGATAACTGACAACTGAGAACCAAAATTACCCAAATCTTCCAGTAAGGTAATCCTCTGTGGCCTTTTCTTTTGGGTTTGTGAAAAGCGAACCGGTTTCACCAAACTCTATGAGTTGCCCAAGAAGGAGAAAGGCCGCTAAATCCGAGACCCTGGCTGCCTGCTGCATGTTATGAGTTACAATAACTACAGTATAGTCCATTTTGAGTTCCGCTATTAACTCCTCAATCTTAGCAGTGGCAATGGGGTCCAGAGCCGAGCAAGGCTCATCCATAAGGATAACCTCTGGGTCAACCGCAAGGGCCCTTGCAATGCATAACCTTTGCTGTTGGCCTCCAGAGAGTTCCATAGCGTTCACATGTAGCCTATCCTTTACCTCTAACCATAGGGCGGCTTTTCTAATACTCTTCTCCACTATATCATTTAGTTCACCCTTGCTCAATCTATTGTGCAGCCTCGGCCCAAAGGCCACATTCTCATAAATAGATTTGGGAAATGGGTTGGGCCTCTGGAAGACCATCCCTACCCTTCTTCTTAACTCTACAACATCCACATCTTTATCATAGACGTTCTTGCCCTTAAAAAGGATCTTTCCTTCTACTTTTATCTTACTGGTAATTTCGCATACCCGATTGATAGCCTTGATCAAGGTGGATTTTCCGCATCCTGAGGGCCCTATTATGGCAGTTACATAGTTCTTGTAAAAGGGCATGCTTACTCCCTTTATCGCCCTGAGATTGCCATAATAGATACTCAGGTTTACGGTCTCTATTTCCTTTTTGTCCGTTTCGAACGTAACGCTTACCCCCTTTCCCTCTTTAGGGGCCTGTGTTTGTATTTCTGGCATTATATTCAAATAACTCCTCTCAGTAAATTCCACAAAAGGCGGCTTAGGCAATTTTTGTGGAGGGCGTATAAGCGGTTGCGAACTTGATATAGGGCACATTTCTTTTTGTCTCCTTAGGCTATTGGCTACCAGCAATCAGCCATCAGCAATCAGAAAGCTGATAGCTGAAAGCTGAAAACTGATAGCTGATTCTTAATAATATTTCTTCTGGTATCTGTTCCTTAGCCATATAGCTACAGCATTCATTAGCAAAAGCACTATCAGCAAAACAACGATGCCGGCCGCGGCATTCGTTAAAAACCCCTTTTGAGGGCGTGAGGTCCAGTTAAAAATCTGTATGGGCAATATAGAAAAGGGGGAAAAGGGACTGTCTGGCAGAAAGGCTACATAAGTGAGGGCACCAATGGTAATGAGGGGTGCCGCCTCCCCAATGGCCCTTGAGAGTGCCAGGATGGTCCCCGTGAGGATGCCAGGAAGGGCCAGTGGAAGAACATGATACCTTATGGTCTCCCATTTCGTAGTCCCCAGTGCATAGGAGGCCTCACGTATGGAAACGGGAACAGCCCTTACAGCCTCCCTGGAGGATATTATAACAATAGGCAAAACCAGCAGAGCCATCGTGGCGCCACCTGCCAGGAGACTACGATCCATGTGCATTGCCCTTACAAAAATCTCCAGACCCAACAGACCGTAGATAATAGAAGGTACACCGGCAAGATTGGCGATGTTTACCTCTATTATCTGGTTTAACCAGTTCTTTGGGGCATACTCCTCAAGATAGATAGCTGCCCCTACCCCTATCGGAAAGGCAAACAAGGCTGTAAGGATTACCACGCAGGCACTGCCCACCAGCGCCGTGAGGATGCCTGCCTCAGCAGGCCTCCTGGAGGGAAAACTAGTTAAAAACTGCCAGTTTAGGCGCGGAAGGCCATCCATGCAGACGTCTACTATAAGGGTTATCAACACCCCTATGGTACATATCATAGCCATCAGGGCCAGCACCTGGAAGGCCCATTCTTTCCAATGACCCTTCGTCATATATATGCCTCCCTGTAACGCTTACGAAGCCAATGGCTTATAATATTCAGGGCAAAAGTACTAACAAAGAGCATCATCCCTACGACAAATATGGTATGGTATTCCAGTGTACCGTGTGGGGTGTCTCCAAGACTGACCTGAACTATGTAGGCAGTCATGGTCTCTATGGGCACAATAGGATTAAGCGTGAAGCGTGGTTGCTGTCCTGCTGCGATGGCCACAATCATAGTCTCCCCAATGGCCCTGGAGACACCTAAAAGAAAGGAGGCGGTAATTCCAGAGAGGGCGGCAGGCACTACCACAAGAAAGGATACATGGATCTTCCTCGCTCCCAGGGCATAGGCCCCCTCCCTCAGGCTCTGGGGTACGGCATACATGGCATCCTCACTTAG
This sequence comes from Planctomycetota bacterium, assembly GCA_023261505.1. Classification (GTDB taxonomy): domain Bacteria; phylum Planctomycetota; class Brocadiia; order Brocadiales; family Bathyanammoxibiaceae; genus JAHFOV01. The sequence continues at coordinate 1,625 of JAHFOV010000107.1, read as the reverse complement.
GGAAGAGACTATGGGAAGTATCATGATACCCATGACTATCCCTGGGCTAAGTGCATTAAAGCCAGACATAGTTGGTATGAGGCCCTTAAGTAAAGGAGTAACAAAAAGTAAGGCAAAATAACCATAAACCACGGTTGGTATCCCGGCCAGTACCTCCAGGGAAGGTTTTAGAGACTTGCGTACCCTATCTGGGGCGTATTCGCTCAGGTAAACTGCACTGAGGATTCCGATGGGCATGGCAACCAGCATAGCTATCACCGATGTTAGAAATGTGCCGCAGACCAGGGGCCAGATGCCAAAATGTTTCTCTGCAAAGAGGGGTGTCCATTGGGTATCAAAAAAGAATTGTATCGGAGAAACCTCACGGAAAAAGCTAACTGTCTCAAAGATTAAAACATATATTATGCCTAGCGTTGTGAAGATAGACACGATACCGCAAAGGAAGAGTATAAATTGTATAAACTTTTCTCTAATGCGCTTTCCTTTACGGGAGCGGGTAATGTCATGCATGCCTGCCGCAGTCCTACCAGTCGGCGCTACGGTGAGACCCTTATTAGTTAGTGTATCGATGTTTGCCAAAGTGGACTACCTGTGTTGTAAGCTCCCATCACATGCCCTTACTGAGTAAGGTTTCAATTGATACGCCAACTTGAGAGCCTTTCCCTCCGAAGACCGAACCTGTTATCCGTCGGTTAAAGCGATCCAAGGCTAAGGCATAAGCTTTTTCAGGTAGAGGGATGTAACCTACTTCTGCGGCTAGCTTTCTTGCCTCGGCCATGTAGAACTCTACTAACTTCTGGACCTCGGTCCTTTCGGCTGACTTCTTATTTACGTAGATAAAAAGGGGGCGTGCCAGGGGCTGATACGTGTTATTCTCCACAGTCTCCCTGTTTGGCAAGATAGGTCCGTTACCATTTTCTGGTCTCTCATCATCAATGGCTACTGCTTTTAGCTTGTCCTGATTTTCCTCATAGTAAGCCAACCCAAAAAAACCTAGGGCCAGTCTATCGGTCGCCACTCCCTGGACAAGGACGTTATCATCCTCGCTGGCGGTAAAGTCTCCGCGACTTGAGTGCTCCGTGCCGACGATAGCCTCTGTAAAATAATCATAGGTCCCGGAGTCCACGCCTGGTCCAAAAAGGTGTATCTCCTCATCCGGCCATCCTTGCCTTATCTGGCTCCAGCGGGTAATCTTCCTCTGTGCGGCTGGCTCCCAGAGCATCTTTAGTTCCTTTACTGTTATACTCTCGGCCCAATCGTTAGCTGGATTTATTACCACTGTCAGGGCATCGTAGGCCACAGGGAGTTCTATGTACTCAATCCCGTTCTTTTGGCACAGCTCCGCTTCTGAGGGTCTTATGGGCCTGGAGGCATCAGATATGTCTGTCTCTCCATTTCCAAACTTCTTAAAACCACCGCCAGTACCAGAGATTCCTACAGTCACCTTCACTTTTGAATTTATTTTCCCGAACTCCTCAGCCACTGCCTCAGTAATAGGGTAGACAGTGCTAGAGCCGTCTACTTTTACGACACCCTTCAGGGGTTCTTTAGCCTGAGAAGTAGGGAGGTAAAGATTCAAAACTACAAGAAAAGACGTAAAAATTAGCAAATTTTTCATATTTTCT
>JAHFOV010000059.1 GCA_023261505.1 Planctomycetota bacterium | reverse complement strand
GCCAGTATAAACCTTTTTCTCACTCGGGACGTAAAGCCGGAATTCATGCCCATCAGAGACTACATCAAAGATGGTGGTAAAGAGTTTACTGCAGACAACCCTGAGCTTCCTGGGCCGTTCCAACCGGAGGTAGCCCTGGCAGGAAAGGGGAGAGTTCAACTCCGGGGATTCTATAGTTACGTCTACCTTGGCCTTCAAGGTGTTTACTTTAAGTGAGTTAATGCCCACATAGTGGCGAACCGCTTCCAGAGTGGTAGCCCGTGGCGGACCGACTCCTTTCATTGAAGCGCAACCTGTTACTAGAAAAATCAGGAGGATTTCTGTGACAAGTCTTATCATGGTAATATTGTGCCTTATAACATCAGTTCAGCTTGCTCATGGTCAATTGATGGATGCACCCTGGCCTATGTTCCGCCACGATGCCAGGCATACAGGTCAGAGCCCCTTTATTGGCGCTCAAGAGGGTAAGCTCAAATGGCGCTTTAAGACTGGAGACGCTGTCAATTCGAGTCCCTCTATCGGACAAGATGGTACTATATACATTGGCTCCAAAGATGGCAAACTTTATGCCCTCAGCCCTGAAGGCAGCCCTAGCTGGATATTCCCCACAGGGGATGCGGTAGAGTCTTCCCCTGCCATAGGTGCGGATGGCACTATCTATTTTGGTTCCGGAGATGCTTATCTTTATGCCCTCAACCAGGATGGCTCAAAGAAATGGGCCTATCGCGCCGGGGCTGGCATTCCCTCTTCCCCTTGCATAGGGCCTGATGGCACCATTTATGTCGGCTCATGGGACATGAAACTTCATGCTATAGATAAAGAGGGTAAACCCAAGTGGAACTTCCATACCCAGGAACATATCTTTTCCTCGCCAGCTGTCGCACCGGATGGTACCATATACTTTTGCTCTCAGAACGACCGCCTGTATTCCTTCAAGCCCGATGGTAAGAGTAAATGGGCCTTCAGGACTCGGTACATTATAAATTCTTCGCCTTCTGTGAGCAAGGACGGTAATACGATTTATTTAACTTCGGAGGACGGAAACCTTTATGCAGTAAGCCCTGAGGGTTACATGAGGTGGGTCTTTAAGACGGCTTATGATATAGATTCCTCTCCAGCAATAGATGAGGAAGGTAATATATATTTCGGCTCCGGAGAAGGAATAGTCTTTGCTGTCAACGCCGATGGAAAGGAAAAGTGGCAATTTGCTACAGACTTTACCGTAGTTTCCTCTCCAACTATTGGAAAGGACGGCACTGTTTATATAGGTTCAAGGGATGGAACCTTCTATGCCATAGGTCGGGATGGCAGTCCCAAATGGAGCTATAAGACTGGTGGCCCCATAGAATTCTCCTCCGCAGCTATTGGCCCAGATGGTACGGTGTATGTAGGTTCTACAGATGGCTATCTTTATGCCTTCGGGCCGTAAGGCGGAGTAGTTTGTTGGCCGTAAACTACCTCACGCCTCTGCCAGGACTTTATAAGCCTATAAAAAATAAAAAGAATAATACCCCATAGGGGCAACATGGCAGCCGTCAGATACGCCACTCGAGTAGAGACGACATCCTCTAAGTTCAATGCCTCAGCCTTATCTATTTCTGCAACAATGGCCCACCGTATACCTTCAGAGACATCCAAAGCGGCATAGGCACTAAGAACCTCTTTATCACGGTAATCCCTGATTATCTTACAGTTAGGTTGTCCTGCTAGGGCCTCTCTAGAGGCTACTGTATCTACCTTCATTTTTAGCACCACTGGCTCCTGGGCAAAACGGGAGTCGGAACGCATAAGGAGGTCCTGGCCAACAAGATAGGACTCGCCGGACTCACCAAGTCCAGGCCTCTGGGACATTATTTCATTTATCTTTAATGGATTTATATGAGCTATAAGAACGCCTACTACGTTCCTCTCTCCAGTTAGCCTAAAAATAAGAGGAGAAGAGATAAATAAGGCAGGTCCTTTGTATGGGTCGTGCCACTTCATGTCTCCGACGTTAATACCTGACTTCCCCCTGGTAAAGGCCTCTGCTAAAGGGGTATCTGCGTAAGTTGTAAAGATATTTTTACCCTGAACAGGAAGATGTTTAGCGCTGACTACTATATTGCCTTCTGCATCCGCTAGCAATATATCGTAATAACCATAGGCGCCGCAAAATTCCTCAAACATCCTGCTGTAGTTAATCTCTGCCTCCTGATAAAGGTTGCCTTCTATGCCCCCTTGGCGAAAGGCTTCAATAAAGGTAGCTGCTGCCTGCACAATCAATGGACTCGTGGCCAGGGCATGAGTAGCTGCCTTCTTGTCTAAAAAATAGTTCTCTAACTCCTGCTTCTTTATATCTCTTACAGAAATGAGGTGGTTGAATATTTGTTCCCTGAAGGAGTGTTTGACTGTACTACAGGTGATGGAGGCAGTGATGAGATAAGGTACGAAGCTGCCAAAAAAGAAGAGTAGGAGAAGATAATAAAAAAGCCCATGTCCTTTTTCTGGCCCCTTGTGAGGTGGCTTCTCATGGGTTACAGAAGCTTTTATATTCTGGGGGGTTGGAGATTCCTGTCCCATCTGTACGACCATCCATATATTACCCTTCTGATTGTAGGTTTTCAAGGAATCACGTCAAGACAATTATTCGAGGCAGGAGACATATATTCATTCGGGGGCCTTTTCCTAACATTCCTATGCTCAGCATGCCTGGCACAAATTCCGTTTGATTTATAAAATAGCTTTGGTTATATTCTTTCCCTTTGGGGGATGTTCATGGCAGGATAATATGCATCTTATATGGAGAGATAACCTTATGTTTTCAAAGATTATGCATATTAGAAAGATAGGGTTGGTCCTTCTTGTAATATGTTTTTTTACGCTTTTGGATGGGTACGCCTCAGGAGGACCAGATGAGAAGAAAAAGGAGGAGGACCCTAAAAAGAAGGAATTGAAGGACTTGATGAAAAAGATGGACGGCTGGTATAAAAAGTCAGAGGAAAGGATGGGTTATTATCTTCTTACAGACAGTGATTGGGAGGTATTTATTAAGACAGGTGAAACCGTCACTAACCTCGCAGACATTATGCTCAAGAAGTTTGTTCCTCCAGACGACAAGGTATACCTTAAAGAAACGAAGGATATGAAAAAACATGCGGAGGACATCGTCAAGTCTGCCAATGAGCGCTATGTTGGTGCCTATGAAGATATACAGTATTCCTTCGGTAGGCTGCGTAACACCTGTAAGAATTGCCATAATCACCTGGGGATACAGATTTATACAAGCCTATATCCAGGAGAGGCTCCAAAGGAGGGTAAGGAGGGTCAATAATTACAATAAAATCTTAAGGTTTTAGATTGTTGGCTTTAAAGTTCTCTAAATCAAATTTTTTTGTGTCTAAGGCTGATTTGCCTTGACCAAAGGTACCTCCAACTATTTGGTGCAGGGGGTATAATTTTCCCTTGACTCTTTAGATGTATAATGTTAAAGTGCTAGTCCACAAACCTCAATAATTAGTCATGAAGTCCCTTGAGACGATTTTAGAGGGGAGGTGAAGTGGAGTATTGTGTAATTGCTTATAATCCAAGCCTGAGGAGAGTTTGGATGAATATAGGGGAGGGCTTTTAGCCAAAAAGGAGGGATAAATGTTGAAGAAATTTTTTGCGGTAGGTGCAGGTTTTCTTCTTGCATGTACTTTTTCTGCAAATGTATATGCTTTCAACTCTGTAAAGGAACTCTGTGGTAACTCGGCAAAAGAATTTCAGAAAATAAACCAGCTTAAGGGTTTTATGCCAGATCAGCTCACCGATGCTGATTACAAGACAATAGAGAAGGCTGCCGAAACTATGGCTGCCAACGAAACCGCTAGGCAAAGCAAGTTTAACATTGACGCCAACACCATGAATATTAGTAAACTGGTACAGATTCATGCGGGTAGGATAGCTGAAAGGTGCAAGGGTGACCGAGAGGGTTGCATTGAGGACGTAGGTCACAACTTCAGGTTCCTTTTCCTTTCCTGCAGGAGCTGCCATCAGATTTACGTGACCGAGGCTGGCGTAGCTCCGTAACATTTTCCACCGGATAAAATACTTTCTTCATAATTAGAGGAGGGTTTAGGATATGAAAAAGGTTTTACTTTTAGCAGTCCCCTTTTTGGTGCTCAGCTTGGCTTTTGTTCCTTTGGTTCATGCAGCGGCAGACGTGATGGGTGGTGACCCTGAAAAGAGTCCTTATTTTATTTTCGGCAGCGGTTCAGTTCAGGGCTCCTTCGCCCCCCAGGAGACCTGCGCCTACTGTCATGGCAATGGCGGAAAGGGGACTAGCTTCGGCAGAGAGGCCGGCGTCCCTGACTTTACTGACCCCAAGTGGCAGGCCTCCAGGACTGATGAGCAGCTCTTAGAGACCATCAAGGCTGGCAAGGAGGGCAAGAAGATGCCTAGCTATAGGGGTAAACAAACGGATGAAATGCTGGCAAGGCTTCTGCAGATTGTTAGGAACTTCGCCAAGAAATAGTAGCTAATCGCTCCTTGCGTTTTTTTATGGCCCACTATCCGCATTTAAGGATGCGTGGGCCTTTTTTCTAGGTAGGCTTAGACAGATTGGTGAAGCAACTTTCTTAAGAAACTTATTTGGTGAGCTTCAATACTTCCTTTATCTGCCGTAAGGCAAACCGGTGGTCTTCTGGCTTCAATCCTGCTACACAATCCTCTGGGATTGTAACTTCATAACCCCTCATATACGCATCTACGGCCGTGTAAAGGATACAGATATTTGTTACCACCCCCGTAAGGATAATATGCCCTACACCCAGTCTCTTTAGAACTCTGTCCAGTATAGTACCGTAGAAGGCAGATAAGGTTCTCTTGGCTACCACGTGTTCGCCCTTCATAGGTCTTAGTCCCTCAATAATCTCTGCCCCTTTGGTTCCTCTTATGGCATGAGGTGGCCATGCCTTGAACTCTCTGTCATCTGGGTCGTGCCTGTCGCAACAGTATATAACAGGTATACCAGCGTTACGGGCCTTTTCCAGTTCACGTTTTATATTATTTACAATACCCCTTGCCTTTGGCACCTCTAGAGTGGCACCTTTTTCGACGAAATCATGAAGCATATCTATTATCAGGAGCGCTTCCTTTTTACCCTGCTCACCTGGTTTAGGTTTTGCAGTAGCTTTCATTGCAGTAATCCTTGCCAGACCTGAGACATTCGGATAATAGCAGATTTTTCCTCTTCTAAACGCTGCCCCTCATAAAAGTATTTTCGTCATGTCCTCTGCAGGGATGGATTCGCCGGAATAATACTTCCCTAATTCAGCAAGCATATCATGTCCATCCCACTGAGGGTAGAAGTGAGTGAGAATCAGCTTTTTCGGGGCTGCTTCCTGTGCAATTTTACCACAAAGGGAGGGCACGAGGTGACCATGCAGCTTCATTTCCTCAGGAAAAGAACATTCCAGGATTAACGCCTCTACCCCCCTGGCAAGCTCGACTACGGCCTCGCAGTAATCCGTATCTCCTGGATAGGCAATAGCCTTTCCACTGGGAAAAATGACACGATAGCCTAGAGAAGGTCCAAAATGGACAACAGGTCTTACAATAATGCGCCAGCTACCAAAGTTCACTTCTGCATCCCAGAGTTCCAGAATCCTCAAATCGTAAGTCCTGGGTGAGAGGTTTTCATTGAAAAGGCTGTTTAAGCCCTGATATAGCTTCTTTAGCCCTGGGGGACCGAATAACCATAAGCTCTTTTCTCTTCTGGGTTCCCCATGTTTCATAGCAAATAACATTGGTATAAGCTCAGCACAGTGGTCAGGGTGATAATGGGTATAAAATACCCTATCAATGTCTGCATAGGTTATACCAAGGGTTAACAGCTTGTGTAATATGCCTGGTCCAGTATCTAAAAGGATTATCTCCCCAGCCATCTTTATCACTATTCCAGCGGATCCTCTTCTCAGGGAAGGAATGCCTGAACCAGAGCCCAGTATTATAACTTCTTCGGGAGGCTTCTCTGTGGTGGTGCTGGCTGAGACTAGCTCTGAATCTGACATTACATTTTATGGGAAAATAACTAATTTTTCTCTACAGAGTTTAAGATTCTCAGATAACTATTGTAACGCCTTTCATTAAAGACACCTCTCTGTACGGCCTCTTTAACCGCACAGAAAGGTTCGTGACTATGTGTGCACCCGGAGTATTTACAGCTTTTACCCACCCCCCATATGTCCGGGAAGTACCCTGCTACTTCTTGCTTTTTAATATTCCACAACCCCAACTCTCTCACTCCAGGGGTATCAACAACGTAGCCACCCATATCCAGTCGTAAAAATGTCACCGACGAAGTGGTATGTTTGCCTTTTCTGGCGGCCTGGCGTACCTCTCTTATCTTCAGGCCCAGTCCAGGTTGGATAGCGTTTATCAGAGAAGACTTTCCAACGCCTGAGGGGCCGCTAAAGACCGTCTTGAGGCCCACCAGTACCTCTTTTAGCTGGTCAATTCCTGTCCCTTGAATCGCACTGGTAAAAAGGATGGGGTAGCCCAATCCACCGTAAGTTTCTTGCAAGGAAGAGACTTTTCCAGGTCCTGCAAGGTCTATCTTGTTGATACATATAATAGGTTTGAGACCCCCTTTCTCGGCTACTATAATATAACGATCAATTATCCCTTCTTTTAAAGGGGGGTCTTTAATTGCCACCATAATAACAAGCTGGTCAACGTTAACGGCTACGATATGTTCTTTTTCATGGGCCCATGGGGCTACACGGGATAGTTTGGTCCTCCTTTCCAGAATCCCTTCTATAACGCCTTCTCCAGGGGCGGTTTCCTCAAAGATTACTTCATCCCCCACCACCACTGGACTTGCATGCCCATCCGCCTGAAGGAAGAGCTTTCTTCTCAAGCTGCAACGATAAAAGCAACCGTCTACCTCTACCTGACACCTTGGTCCTTCTATACTTAGCACACATCCCTGCTTTACGGCCATAAATTATTGGTGCTAGAGATTAAGAACGGTATTAGCCCCTTCATACACAGCCTCCAGGCACGTACGGCTCTGGACAGCATCTCCTACCACGTATACCTCCCTAATCGATTTTTTCAGGAGCTCCACCAGCGAATCGTTAGGTTTGTGCAGGTCAGACATTACTATGCTGTCAAAACCCTCCAACCTTTGCGTATCCTCCCCACGCTTGCTTACTACTATGAAACCATGCCCCACTTCTATAACCTTAGTATTGATTAGAATCTTTGCACCGCCCTTTTTCAGGCGTTCTGAAATATGATGTCTGGGATGGGCCACCAGGCCAAGCCCCAGCATCCTTCTCATCTCTATAATTGTAACCTGTCTACCCCTGGTTAATAAATAATCCGCCAGCTCACAACCCTCTGGCCCTCCACCTACAATGGCCACCTTTGTCCCCAGGCTTTCCGCCCCATTGAAGGCGCCCTTTATATCCATTAGGTGATTATTACCCACTCCAGGAATTTGAAGAAACTCATCTTTTGCGCCGTTAGCAAGGATAACTACCTCAGGGTCAAACCCTTTTATATTCTCTAATGTGGCCTCCTTATTGCACTGGATGTTAGCGGCATACTTTCTTGCCTGTCTAATAAGATAGTCAAGAAACTTTCTCATATATTCTTTCTTCGGGGCCATAGAAGCATAGTGGTATTTACCTCCGAGGATAGGCTCTTTCTCCCAGAGCCACACCTTATGGCCCATCTCCCCAGCTGCAGCCGCGGCCGAAAGGCCAGCCGGGCCTCCGCCCACCACCAACACCTTTTTAGACCTGGGTAAAGGCCTGCTCCCCGGCTCCCATTCCCTTCCGATAAAGGGATTTACTGTGCAAACCAACCTATTCTCCACAATGCTCTCTATACAGCGGTTGCAGGAGATGCAAGGGCGTATCTCCTCCATGCGGCCTTCTTCTACCTTTTTGGGCCAGTAGGGGTCTGCTATTAGCGTCCGGCCCATACTTACCAGGTCTGCCTTGCCTTCCTCCAGCACCTCCTCAGCCATCTCCGGCCTAAGTATCCTTCCCACAGTGATAATCGGCACCTTTACAACAGCCTTTATTCCTGCGGCCAGATGGATAAAACAGCCCTCCTCTAAATAGTAGCAAGGAATATTGTATACCGCTGAGGCACTATTACATGCAGAGACGTGGAGGGCACTGGCCCCTGCAGACTCCAATAGCTTTGCTATTACCCTGCTTTCTTCTAGCTTTATCCCCTTTTCTGTGTATTCATCTGCACTTATCCTGCATATTAGGGGGAAGTCTTTAGGAACTTTTGCCCTAATAGCCTGGACTATTTCCAGGGCAAACCTGGCCCGCCCCTCTCTACTTCCCCCGTAGCGGTCTGTCCTGATATTGCTTTCTGGAGAAAGAAATTGATTCACCAGGTAGCCGTGCGCCATATGAACCTCCACACCATCTGCCCCTGTTTTGAATACCCTTTCTGCTCCATTGGCAAACCTTTCCACAAGGGCCTCTATCTCAGGAACAGAAAGTTCTCTAGGCATAATCCTCGTCAAGGGGCTAGGTATAGGAGAAGGAGCTACTGTTCCCATCCCAGTAAAATATGTAAGAGCCTCTTTTCCAGCGTGGTTAAGCTGTATCACAATTTTGCCCCCCAGGCCGTGCACCTCATCTACCAGCCGTTTGAGGCCATCTACATATTTTTCCTCGTGGACACAAAGCATACCATCATTTATTCTGCCTGCGGGCTCTATGCTGGTGTTTTCAACGGTAATATATCCCACACCCCCATCGACCCTCGTACAATAGTAAGATATAATTTCCGAGGTAACAAATCCTTCCGGGTCACACAGGTGGGTCTCCATGGCAGGCATGACAATGCGGTTCTTTACCTCCATGGAACCTATTTTGAAAGGGCTAAAAAGCCTTGGAAAATGAGTCATTTCTTTAGTCGTTTCTTGTTCTTTCAATTTTCTATATGCCAATCTGGTCCTAATTTTCCTTCAGGTCTAATTACCTTTCTGTAGAGAGTGTCTCTTTCTACAGGCTCTCTTCCCGCTTCTTCAATCAATGCAACTAGCTCCTCTACAGAAAGCTCCTCAGGGGTGTCTGCCCCTGCCGAATGGGTAATCTTCTCCTGGATAACTGTGCCGTCTATATCGTCCACTCCAAAACTTAAGGAAACCTGGGCGAGTTTTACCCCTAGCATTACCCAAAAGGCCTTTATGTGAGGAAAGTTGTCCAGTAAAAGCCTACTAATGGCGAGGGTTTTTAAGTCAAGGTTTGCTGTAGTCCTGGGAAGACCCCGGAGAAAGGTATTATCTGAATGAAAGGCCAGGGGGATGAAGCTCATGAATCCCCCGGTATCGTCCTGAAGCTCCCTTAAGGCCAGGAGGTGTTTTATCCTTTCTAAAGGGGTTTCCAAATGACCGTAGAGCATGGTAGCATTACTTCTTAATCCCAGCTTGTGGGCCTGCCGCATAACGGCTAACCAATCCTTTCCACTGAGTTTGTCAGGACATAGTTCCTTTCTTATCCTGGGAGAAAAAACTTCAGCGCCTCCGCCAGGAAGCGAATCAAGCCCTGCCTGGACCAACTCCTTGAGGGTATCTTTCACTGAGAGGCCCGCCCTCTCGGCTATATGTGCCACTTCTACGGCGGTAAAGGCCTGCAGGTGTATACTGGGGAACCTCTCGCGGAGACAGCTAAGCATCTTTAGATAATAATCCAGACCCAATTGGGGGTGAAGCCCTCCCACGATATGAATCTCGGTGGCCCCCTGCTCTACGACGCCTTCAGCCTCCGCCAGTACTTCCTCCACACCCATTGCGTAGCCCCCATCTTGATTTTCTTCCTTCGAAAATGCACAGAAACGACAGCGGTTTTTACATATATTAGTGTAGTTTATGTGGCGGTTTACTATATAATAGATTCGATTTGCACTCTTTTTCCCCTTAATTTTATTGGCCATCTGACCCAGTAACAAAAGGTCATCACACTCATAAAGCCTGACAGCCTCTTCCAGGCCCAGGCGTTCTCCATCCTCCACCTTTTCTAAAATTCTTCGTAAATGGGTCTCATGCCCCCCTTTAGAGGGACGTATCAATAATACAGTCTTCATTGGCTATTGAATCAAGGGTAATAGAACAAAATATCAAAAGCTTTAGTTAAAATCAAGGAAATATCTTTGTCGGGATTTTGAGTCCGTCATCCCGTTTAAGGCGGAAAGTGGTACATTTCCACAACTTAAGACGCACTTCCATGGAAAATCTTAATAATCCAATTGAGGGGGAATACGGTGACCTAAAGTGCTCTCGCTCGGATAGATTTTATCTTGACTTAACTCATTTTTTTAATATAATTGATGGGCATTTTTAATAAGCTGCTAAAGAAAAGGGGTGAAAAACATAGTGGCCAAGATACTGATTACAGGGGAAGAGAGTTTAAGAGAGGCCCTTAGAAGGTTCAAGAAGATGTGCGACAAAGAGGGCATTATAAATGAATCCAGGCGTGGAGCCTATTACGAAAAACCCTCAGACAGGCGCAGGCGGGAAGAAAGCCGCAGGCTAAAGAATATTAAACGCTCTCAGCAAAAAGTAGAGTATGGAAGATTCTAAGCCATTTGAAATAATGCTCACCTCTTTCTCAGGGGCGTTTAATTCCGTTTTCTATGCCATAAACCTCCTTACGATTTAACTCCATTAGACTTATCGTAGCGCTATTTTTTTTCATAATAATCTAAATACAAAACATACTTTACCAACTATTAAATTTTCATGAGGCCTTTTCAATACAATGGGTCTAATTTTTTGAGCATGCATTAATGGCTGGAGAATCCAGGTATTATCTTCAATTAAAAGCAACCTAATCAGGCATCTACCTTCTATCCTAAAGACAAAGACTTTTCCCTCCTGCGGTTCTCTTTCACTAATATCAACTCCCACTAAGACCCCAGCTGGAATAACTGGAAACACGGGGTCTTCATCAAGCTTCAAAATAAATACATCCTTAGGATTTTTTATAAATTCCCTTGGGAATGGATAATAGGCCTCGGCCGGATAATCCTCAATTTTTCTTAGCGGCCTTACAGCAACCTCTTCACTCAAAACAGGAATCATGCAGAGGTTCGGTCCGTATCTTTCTTCAGTTTCAGCCACAAAAGCAGGCATTTCTTTTCGCAAATACTTTGGCCCTATGCTACAAAGAAGATAAGCCGGGTTAACTCCTTTCGTCTCTGCCAGTAAATTGATTATTTTATTTGGTACACGGACGGAAGCTTTTTCGTATTTATTGTAGGTAGCTGGCGCAAGACCTAAGAATCTAGCCATGCTGGCCTGCCCTCTTGACCCAAACAATTCTTCTCTTATTTCCCTTAATCTTCGGGCAATTAAAAGATCCTCTTTACTAGCCTTCATTTTGGCCATAGCCACTTGCCACTAATATATCCAAATATGACATATTTTGCTTGACAATATAGAAAAATTCGCTATATATTGCTCCCAGATATTCTAAGCTTGGACAAAATATACAGAAAAGATAAATAAAATAGTAGTGTATATTACTTATGAAAACATATTTTTCCAACTACAGACAATTGTTAATATGAATTAAACCTTTTCGGTCTGTACAGGTAAATGGATATTTATAAGTATCTTAATCCTTTAATAGAATGGCTACTTGCCAGGAAAACCCTTCCAACAGAACCCAAGGAATACGGGCCTTCAAAGTCTCTTTTAAAGCTAAAACTTACCACGAAAGGGAGTATGGCGTATTGGGGTGACCAGCTACTTCCCATCACAGGGAAGCACTTTGATATACTGTTAAAACTTTCTCAGCGTCCAGGGAAGATAGTCATACATCAAGATCTCTACGCTTTAATTGACAGCAAGTTCCACAAAAACCCGCTCTTAAAACCATACATTAAAAACATTAGAAAGACCTTCCCCTCACCTTATAATGACCACGGTCACCCTGAGGCCATTATCAAGACCAGAAAAATGGAAGGCTATTACCTCAATCTCCCACCAGACCGAGTAGAAATAATCTAAAATCAAAATGATGAAAAAAGTTATGCTTAAAATAATATAACATTACGTCCCCTTCTATAACATCTTCAATTGTTATAACTTAGCTTCTAAAAATTATATGTGGAATTAAAAAGTTGAATCTCCTTTCATTTTGTGTTCTTTTATACCTGGCCTATGAGAAACAGCGGATAGTAAGCTGGCAACTCAGAAATAGAGGGGTTAAAGATGTACGGGTATTTTCATATCTATAATAGCTATTTCAGGTCTTTAATAAAAAATTTCTTCTTTGTAGAAAAACCTCTAAACGAAACAATAATCAAGGAATCCAAAAATAACTATTTAAAGTTAAGATTAGTCAGGAAGGGAAGCATGGCCTACTGGGGGGACCGACTCCTTCCTGTTAGGGGAAAGCACTTCGATATGTTATGCAAACTAGCATCGCACCCAGGTGAAATACTTATTCACCAGGAACTCCATTGTATAATTGAAAGCGAGTATCACAAAGACCTCCTCTTGAGGCAATACATAAACTATTTAAGGAAGACCTTCCCCCCACCTTATTGTGACCCGCACCATCCAGAAGGTATTATTAAGACCAGGAAAATGGAAGGCTATTATCTTGATCTCCCGCCAGACAGGGTAGAGATAATCTAAATAAACTGTAATAGATAACGTTATTGTTAATGCAATATAACTTCCTTTTCCTGCTGTATAACTCTCTAAGATTTCCTTGCTTAGTGCACTTGTAAATAAGGATTATTATATAATCTTCATTTTTAGCTGCCTTTCCTTTACTATTTCTGACATGGGCGGCGCTTACAATAGTTTGAGGGTTTGGGTCCTTCTCTCTTTCCAGTGCTTACCCTTTTTTCTAAGTCAACTAATGCCGCACAGGGTCTAAATGTCCCTGGAAGGTCATCTTTTTGTAAATGGTATCTTGGATTCTCCTTGAAGACGTAGGAGAAATATCTTGGATGGGCATTTCTATGGTTCTATTGAGTCCCTAATAGAAAGGTTATTTGGACGCAAGCCTTTTATTGGCAAGAAACAAGAAAAATTAAGGTTGGTCAGGAGAGAAACTATGGCCTACTGGGGAGACCAGTTAATTCCCATCAAAGGGAAGCATTTTAATATATTATGCAAACTTGCAGAACACCCAAGGGAAATGGTCAGACGCAAAGCTCTCTATAAGTTAATTGAGAGCCCATACCATCAAGAACCTCTTTTGCGGCAGTACATAAACAGCATTAGGAAGGCCTTTCCCCCACCTTACTGTGACCCACACCACCCCGAGGGCGTCGTTAAGACCAGGAAAAATAAAGGCTATTATCTGGATCTCCCGCCAGACAGGGTAGAGATAATCTAAAATTATAGAGAACGTTATTGTCAATACAATATAATCTACTTTTCCGCCCTTATATAACCTTTTAAAGTTTCACTACTTACTTCGCTTCAAAATTTGTGCAATCATAATATAACATTCATATTCACCCACTCTTTACATATTATATTTACCATGCGTGGCGCTTTGGACAGTTTGGTGGTTTGTATCCTCCTTTTCCAAGGCTTGAGCTCCCAGGCGGAAGAGATCGTAGGGATGACTAAGGCAGCAGTGGAGGTAGTTGACGAAACGCCAGAAATGAGATTCGGTGATGACCTGCTCAGCGAATGGTTGAAGCAGATTGTGCTGGCTTCGGGCAACTACGAAATAGTATCCCGGCAGGAGGCCCATTTCCTCATGCAGGGGACGCTAAAAAAAGCGGAAAGAATAATAATTAGCGGTAAACCAGAAGTCCAGATACCGGCCTTTCAGGTTCAATTTGAACTCTGGTTTACAGAGATGGACCCGAAAACCTTGGAGCCAGCCTTGCTACCAGAGATAAATATAAACCGTAGTATTTACCGGATTTACATCGTGTCGACTTTCGAAGAAGCGATAAAAAAAGCTATGAAGGAGACGTTTGAAACTATTAGAGGAGGGATTTTCGATGTGCACAAAAAAGGTATCAGTCGTTTTCATAATCGTCTTGAGTTCCATTATCATTACCACATCCTCAATTAGGGCTGAGTTTCCGATTTTCGCTCCCATAAACCCTACTTTTCTTGGGGGCAACCCGCTCAACGGCCCATTCCTGCTTAATAAAGCCATAACTACCAACGAATTCAATAATGTAAATGACGGTAAAGATTCTACCAGCCCGGACCTCAGCCCGCTTATAGGGGCGTTAAATCGGATGGGTGAGCGCCTTGCCCAGGATTTAGGAGGAAATCTGTCCGTTTCTTCTCCGTCTCTTTTCCAGGGAGGCAATAACAATTTCGGAATAATGTTCTCATTCCCAAGCCCTCCACGAGGTAATGCAGGGCAAAATACAGGGCAATAAGTAAAAAAGGTATGCACATCATGGTACATATCTCGTCTAAAGCAAAACGCGTATCTTTATTGAGCCTGATTGCCCTCCTGCCCTTCGTAGGTTGTGCGGCAAATATGAAGGAGAGGTATACCAAGGACAGGCCAATACCCAATGTAACCACTACTACCAGGAGCGAATTGGAAAGGCTTCCCAAGCCGGCCCAGAAGCTAGTGGTTTCGGTGTGGAAGATTCCAGACGAAACCGGCCAGAACATCCGCAGCACTCAGGGCGGCACGGAGCTTTCCAGGGCAGTAACTCAGGGAGCTCACCACATGTTAATCAAGGCGCTCAACGATTCTGGCTGGTTCATTGTGGTAGAGCGAGAAGGTTGGCCACAGTTGATACAGGAAATCAGGATAAAGGAAGAACTGAGGAAAAGGGGAGTAACACGGGTCCCTGAGGACTTCACTCACCTGGCCGTGCCCCAATATATGCTTTCAGGAGCAATAACTGAATTTGAGGACCACCCAGTCTCCGGAGGTTTTGGAGGAGGCTGGCGGGGCTTCTTTACCTCGTCAAGGGTTACGATGGCCTCAGTGGCTATAGATTTACGCATGGCAGACGTGGAGACCGGCGTGATAGATGAGTCAGTTTCAATATTCAAACGAATCCTCTCCTCCCAGGCAGACCTTGGCATCTTTAGATTCCTCACCGTCAACGAGCTTCTAGAGTTTGAGTTTGGCTATACCTTTAACGAGCCCACCCAACTGGCGGTCAGGGAGGCCCTGGAAAAGGGGGTAGTTCACCTCATCGTAAAGGGGGTTAGAGACGGTCTAGGCGGGTTCGTGCCGGCTAAAGAGGAAGATATGAAGTTCTTCAAGGATTACAGACTAGACACGTTGCAAATTGAAAAAGCTGCTATGGAAAAACTAATCCAGAAGACAGACAAAGACATTGCGCAAACTAGCTCAACCGAGGGTGACACCCCGGTACTAGCAAGCGATAACAAACATTAGAAATTACATGAAATACATCACTTTTTCATTTCGTTCAAAAGCAATTAAGGGTCTTCCTCCCCTGGTGGGAGCGGGTGGCGGGAGGGGAGCTTACCGGTTCGTCCCTGCTCCAACCCCTCCCATCAAGGAGGAGGGAATTAAAAGCAGCGATGGTCTTTAGCAGGCGCCTCGTAAGTCATTAGAAAAGGTTTTACTGCGGTGTGTTGATATGTTGATATAAAGTGGAGGCGCTCAATGAGGCAATCTTACGATAATGCGGAAAGGAGGTGAAAGGCCAAAAATACATAACTTTTCAAGTTTTAGTCTGTTGTAGTGCCTGGTTCGCCAGGGTGGCGAATCAGTAGAAAGTGAGAGACAACCAAGAACGCAAAAAGGAGAAAAGAAATGAAGAGCTTTTTAAGTCTGATTTTGGCCCTTGCTATGGCCGTATTCCTTGCCGGCCCGGCAATGGCTAACCCCGTTAGCGAAACCCAAAGCAATGATAGCACTACCGACGCTGGGCACATTTTTCTACCGATTTTAAGCCCCACTAACGGTCCAGTCGGCATAGCTGATAATATGGAGTGGGTGAACGGGGACACCAACATTACCCAGGTCGCAGACGGCTTAGCTATCGTCGGTAACGACGCCATGAACCTTAATCTAAGCGCATCGAACGTGGGGAGTGGCCAGCGTAATAGCGTAAGTGTCGTTGCTGGCAACGGCGGCAGCATTGGGCTCAGCAATACCAACGTATCTATTGGTGGTATAACCCAGAGCATCGGCTCCGGCGGCGCGGGGGCCGTCCAGATCGCTTCAGTCCTTCAGGAGAACAACTAACTGTTTGAACTCCAGTGGAACGGAGATACGGAAGGGTTTCATTTGATGGATAATCTCCTCCGGGCCAGCCAGCTTCTTCTGTGGTTTCTGGCTGGCCCGGCGCTGGGTTATTAAGAAAGGACACCAAAATGGAAAAGAGAAAAGAAATGAAGAGGTTTTTCAGTCTGATTTTGGCCCTTACCATGGCCTTATTCCTTGCTGGCCCTATAACGGCTGCAGACCAAAACAATAATCCCGGTAACGATGACAATGCCCCTTGGCTGAACAATACTGGGGGCTCCATTACCGACGAAGTCTTCATGGCAGATAACATGTTGGCAATTAAC
>JAHFOV010000058.1:10990-16503 GCA_023261505.1 Planctomycetota bacterium | reverse complement strand
CCATGGAGATATACTGTAATGGCATCTCCACCAGCCTTCCCTGCGAAGTCCAGGAGAGATTGGTGCATTCAATATGCGGGTTGGAAAAGGCAGAGATAATACGTTATGGTTATGCGATAGAGTATGACTTTGTGCCACCCACACAACTTAAACCTACTTTGGAGACAAAGCTCGTTGAAAACCTCTTTCTGGCTGGACAGATAAACGGTACATCGGGCTATGAGGAGGCTGCCGCACAAGGGATAATGGCAGGTATTAATGCAGCCCTGAAGCTAAAAGGCCTTAATTCTTCTGAAGGATTCGTCCTGGACCGTTCGGAGGCCTATATAGGGGTACTTATTGACGACCTTGTGACTAAGGGGACACTAGAGCCTTACCGCATGTTCACCTCTAGGGCTGAGTACAGGCTTATCCTTCGGCAGGATAACGCCGATAGGCGTCTCATGAAGTACGGATACAAGTTTGGGCTTATCTCTCAAGGGCAGTGGAAGGCCCTCGAAGAGAAAGAATCCTTGATTGACTGGACCAGGGCATATCTCCAGAACACCCTTTATGAAGGGCAGGCACTTGAGAAACTTCTCAGAAGGCCCGAAGTAGACTTTTTTGAACTACTCACAATAGACCCTTTCCTTAGAGAAAAGGCACTCCCTGAGGAGGTAAAGGAACAAGTAGAAATAGAGGTAAAATACGAAGGTTACATCCAGAGACAAATGGCCCAGGTGGAAAAGTTCAAGAAAATGGAATCCTGGAGATTTCCAACCTGGCTAGATTATCAGTCAATCCCTGAACTAAGGAAAGAGGCCCGTCAAAAATTGGTTCAGATAAGGCCGGCTTCTCTGGGTCAGGCCTCCCGCATCTCAGGGGTATCCCCTGCAGACATCTCCATTCTGATGATATATCTCACCTCAAAGGGCCAACATCTTGCACCAAATGCTGATTGATCCGCCTCAGGTGGAATGAGCTTAAACATTAAGGTTCATCAGGAACTCAGCGTTGGTTTTAAACTTAGCCAGACGGCTCCTAAGGAGTTCAATCGCCTCTTCAGGCTTGGTCTCATTAAGTGCCTTTCTAAGTAGCCACACCCTTTTTAACTCCTCCGGGTCTAACAGAAGCTCTTCCTTACGGGTTCCAGAACGGGTGATGTCAATTGCAGGGAAGAGCCTGCGATCGGCCAGCCGCCTGTCAAGGTGAAGCTCCATATTGCCAGTACCCTTGAACTCTTCAAAGATTACATCGTCCATCCTGCTACCTGTATCAACTAAGGCCGTAGCAACAATGGTTAAGCTCCCGCCCTCTTCTACGTTCCTTGCCGCTCCGAAGAAGCGTTTGGGCTTCTGTAATGCGTTAGCGTCTATACCACCGGAGAGTATTTTCCCACTGTGAGGCACCTCAGTGTTATAGGCCCTGGCAAGTCGGGTTATGGAGTCAAGGAGTATCATTACATCCTTACCGCACTCCACCATCCTCTTGGCCTTCTCAAGGACCATCTCTGTGACCTGAACGTGCCGGCTTGCAGGTTCATCAAACGTAGAGCTAATCACCTCCGCAGTGGTGGCCCTCTCCATCTCAGTTACTTCCTCAGGCCTTTCATCAATAAGAAGAATAATGAGGTATACCTCTGGATGGGTTTTGGCCACAGAATTAGCAATCTTTTGAAGGAGGACAGTCTTGCCAGCCCTGGGTGGGGAGACGATCAGCCCCCTCTGGCCCTTTCCTATTGGGGTAACAAGGTCCATTATCCTCATGTTGATTTCTTCTGAAGTAGTTTCCAGGATGACCCTCTCTGTGGGATGAAGAGGGGTAAGGTCATCAAAGACCACCCTTTCAGCCATAACCTCAGGGTCTTCGTAGTTAATGGCCTCTACCTTCAACAGGGCGAAGTACCGCTCTCCCTCCTTGGGAGGTCGTATCTGCCCGGAGACGACGACCCCGGTCTTTATACCAAACCTTCGTATTTGTGAGGGGGAGATGTATATGTCATCTGGCCCAGGAAGGTAGTTGTAGTCAGGGGATCGTAAGAAGCCAAAACCTTCCGACAGTACCTCCACTACTCCTTCCCCATACATAAGGCCATTTTGGGTGACCCTATCCTTTAGTATCTTGAAGATGAGTTCCTGTTTCTTTAGGCCATGATACTCCTTCACCCCTTCTTTTTTGGCAAGGTCCTGAAGCTCCTTTATGGTCATCTTCTGTAGCTGCCTTATATTCAGTTCCTCTGCCTTTTCTACCCTTTCGGTCCTTTCGACCTTTTCTGCCTTTTTAGGCTCTTCAAGTGTTGTCTGCTCTACTGGTGTCTTTCTAACTGCCATGATTTTCCTCCGAATAACCTATAAAATGAATTTATTCCAAAAATCCTTTAGTTGTCTAAAGGTCTCCTCTTTTGAGGAATCGTTATTTACCACAAAATGGGCCTTCTTTCTCTTCTGGGACTCAGGAGACTGGAAGCCTTCACGCCTCTGCACCTCGCCACGGGGCCATCCCCTGAGCCGGGCCCTTTCTTCTTTTAGTTCTTGCCCCGTTTCTACAAAAACTAATAGGTCACAAACCTCATCAAGTCCTGTCTCCAGCAAAAGTGCTGCATCCAGGACAAGAGGCCTAGACTCGTTTCGCTCTGCCTCCTTTCGAATGGTCTCCAGGAGAGGTGGGTGCAGGAGGCCGGTTAGTTCCTTCAGGGCCTTCCCATCTGAAAATACAATATCGGCCAGTTTCGCACGGTCTATCCTTCCCTCTGTGTCTAAAATCCCCTTTCCCCACCTTTCTAAGACCTTTTCTTTTACCTCTGGTTTTTCAAGGAGTTCGTGCGCCATCCTATCAGCATCAATCACTTTTGCCCCCAGTGAACCCAACATCTCTGCCACTGTACTCTTACCACTGACAACACCACCCATTATTCCTATAACCCTTGGCCTCATGTGCCGCATGCTTTAGGCGTATTACTCCACCTCCATCCAGTTCTTCCCTACCTTGACATTCACCTTTATTGGTACCCGAAGAAGTAGGGCCTGGGTCATTACTTCCCGGAGGACCTGAGTGGTGGCGGCTAGTTCTTGCTCAGGCAGTTCTAAGAGTAGCTCGTCATGTATCTGGATGAGAAGTATTGCCTGGGAGCCTGTCTCTTCTAGTTGCCTGTGGGCCTTGACCATAGCCACTTTTATAAGGTCAGCTGCCGAACCCTGAATTATTGTGTTTATTGCCACCCTTTCCGCCTGAGTCCTCTTTTGCTTATTAGCAGAGCTTATACCTGTTATTGGACGCTTCCTTCCCAGTAGGGTACTAACCCAGCCCCTCTGCCGGGCCTCCTGTATGGCCTTCTCCCTGAATTGCCTTACCCCCTGGAAGAGATTGAAATAGGCCTCTATAAAACTCCTGGCTTCTTCTAAGGATATGCCGATCTCTCTGGATAGGCCCATTGGGCTCAGGCCGTAGATGATGCCAAAGTTTACCGCCTTGGCAGTACGCCTCATCTCAGGACTCACCTCCTCGGCTTTTACCCCATATAGCTTATGAGCTACCCAGGCATGAATGTCTTGATCCTCATGGAAGGCCTTACAAAGGGCAGGGTCTTCTGAGTAATGGGCCAATATCCTTAGTTCTATCTGAGAGTAGTCCAGGCTCAAAAAAACAAAGCCCTCTTGTGAAGGGATAAAGGCGCGCCTTATCTGCCTGCCCAGTTCAGACCTTATAGGTATGTTTTGTAAATTTGGGTCGCTGGAGGATAGTCTCCCGGTAGCCGTTACCGTCTGGTTAAAGGAGGCGTGTACCTTTCCGTTGCTCACAGTCCTGGGCAAGGCGTCCATATAAGTAGATTTCAGTTTACTCAGCTGCCTGCGTTCAACAAGCAGGGCTGGAAGTGGATGTTGTCTTGCCAGGGATTCCAGCACCCCTGCTACCGTGGAGGGGCCTGTCTTAGTATGCCTGCTAGGTTCTAATCCTATCTTGCCAAATAGGATATGAGCTATCTGCCTTGGAGAGTCGATGTTAAAGTGCTCGCCTGCCTGCCTGAAGATGTCTTCCTCCAGAGATTTTATCCTCTTTTCCACAGAGAAGGACATCTCTTTAAGGAGATGAGTATCCACTTTTACCCCATTGTACTCCATCTCTGCAAGGATGGTGACAAGCGGTATCTCCACCCCCTCAAATAATTTTAGAAGCCCTTCCCTTTCAAGTAAGGGGCGTAAGACTTGGGCAAGGCGGTAGGCAATATCTGCATCCTCGCAGGCATAATTGGCTATTTTCTGGAGTTCTACCTTATCCATGGTGAGCTGAGACTTTCCATGTCCAATAAGTTCAGTGATAGGGGTCATGGAATGCGATAGGTATTCCATGGCTAGCTCGTCAAGGTTGTGTCGCCTTCTAGTGGGGCTCAATAGATAAGAGGCTACCATGGTATCGAAGACGATGCCTTTAAGCCTTATACTGTAGTTTTTTAAGACTGCGTAGTCGTATTTAAGATTTTGTCCTATCTTTTTTATCTTTGGGTCTTCCAGTATTGGCCTCAGTTCTTCAATGACAGTAGCATCAAGGGATGTCTCGCCCAGGGGTGCCATAAGGGGGATATACCAGGCCTGCCCTTCTTTCCAGGAGAAGGATAGCCCTACAATCCTGGCCTCTGTAACCTGCAGGCTGGTAGTCTCCAGATCCAGGGCAAACTCATCTACTTGCTTTAACTCTTCCATGAAGGCCCTAAATGCCTCCTGGGTATTTACTATACGGTAGTCAACCTCTTTTTTTTCTTCGGCTGGGCCCATCTGGGCAAGGAAGCTTTTGAAACCTAATTCGGAGAATAGGCTTCTAAGTTCCTTCTCATTTATACGGTCTCTACGACATGCCTCCAGGTCTATTTCTACAGGGGCATTGGTATCAAGAGTAACCAGTTCCTTAGCAAGTCTTGCCTGGGCTGAAAAGGCCTTTAATCCTTCCTTTAGCCTTTCTTCTCGCTTTCCACCACTTATCTTATCAATGTTGTCCAGTAAGGCCTCCAGAGAGCCAAAACGATTGATGAGTTCCAGGGCAGTCTTCGGGCCTATTCCTGGCACACCAGGAATGTTATCTATACTGTCTCCTATCAAGGCCAATAGGTCTGTTAACTGCTCCGGAGTAATACCTTTTTCACTTTTTAGCGTCTCCAGGTCTAACACCATATCTTTTCTAGCGTTATAAATCTTTATATGGGGGCCTATAAGTTGTTCCAGGTCCTTATCCGCAGTAATAATATAAACCTCCAAACCTTTCTGAGAGACTTGTTTGGCAATGGTGCCTATTAAATCATCTGCTTCGTAACCTTCGCACACATAAATTGGTATTTCATAAGCCTTTAAGACCCTACAAATAAATGGCAGCTGAATAGAGAAGTCACTTGGCGTCTCTTTTCTTTGAGCCTTATAGGCACTATACTGGGCATGGCGAAACGTGGGGCCTTCTGAGTCAAAAACCGCAGCAAGATACTCCGGGTTCTGCTCCTTCAAAAGCCTCCTTAGCATATTAGTGAAACCATATACAGCGTTTACCGGTAT
>JAHFOV010000058.1:0-10890 GCA_023261505.1 Planctomycetota bacterium | reverse complement strand
AAATTCAAAGCAAACCTAATATAGGGTTATGAATGATTTTCCCAGGAAGGGTTTATTTTTTGGTACAAAGACTTTAATCTTTGGTGAGTCTTATTTTACTGAATAAAGAATACATAAAACAGAGTCAATTGTCAAGTTTTTTATCTCCATCTTTTTTGTGAAAGGTTTTCCAGGTGATGCCTCACTTCCTCGGTAAGAGAGGCATATTTGCCCCTGGAAAACTCTATGAATTTCTGGTAATGGTAGACGGCCTTGGCTACCTCTCCTTCTTCCTCTAGAAGGATAGCCAGGTTGTAATGCGCCTCTGCATGGGTGGCATCTATTTGTAAAACCTTTTGAAACGCCTCACTGGCCTTTGAAAGGTCACCTAGTTTTTTCGCCACAACGCCGAGGTTGGTAAGGCTTTGTATATCCCTTGGATTAATCTCCAGAACGGCCTGAAGCTCCCTTAGAGCACCCTCCAGGTTTCCCATCTTGTAGAGGGAAACCCCCCAGTTGTTACGGGCCTTAAGGTAATCAGGTTTTAAGAGCACGGCCTTCCGGAACTCCGCTTCGGCTTTTTCATATTGACCCAACTCCTGGTAAATAGAGCCAAGGTTATTGTAGACCTCTGCATCCAGGGGGTCTTCCTTCAAGAGTTCCCTATACTGAGCCTCCGCTTTTTTAAGCTCATCGCTCTTTTGATAAAATATGGCCTGCTTAAATTTTTCCGCTCTCTTTTGGCTTCTCAGGCCGGCAGTTATTTCCTCTTCAGGAGATACGATGGGTGCCCGGTCTTTGGTGGTTTCTTCAAAGGAAGTAACCCGCTCTTTTGCTGCTTCTGATGCCCCAGAAGTAATAACCTCTCCTTTTTGAGCAGGGGGCTCTTTTCTTGGAACAGCCTTCACCTCTACGTTGGGTTCTTTGGGGCCTTCCTCTCGTACAGCCATGGGAGCCTCTTCCACCAAAGGTTTCTCCTGTTTAGGCATTGTGAGCTGACCTTTATTTTCTGTTTGAGTTTTCTCCCCTGAGGTCAGCGGTACAGTAGGAGCCAGCTCTATCACTTCCGCAGAAGGTTCTGCCGGCTTAATCACACCTGCAGTAATAGGCGAGGCTTCACCCATTACTATCTTCGGGGCTTTTCCAGTTGGCTCTGTAGGTATCTCAACAATTTCCTTAACGCCGGGTTCGGAAGGCGTTACATCCTCTATAAGGAATTCCAAACTGGGTTTTTTTGTGACTTTTTCAGGTGCTGGTCGTACCTTTCGGGGTAATACAAGCCTTGGAACCTCCTTCCCCGAGGGTTTCAATATGAGCATGGGTATTAAAAAAGCGGTTATTAAGCTAAGGGGGACAGCAATAGAAGTTATTATTATGAGGAGCTTGAGGCTGTTTTTAGGCTTCGCTAATTCGGGGTCTAATTGCAGACCTGGGGATTCTATGGAGGACGGAGGAGTCTTGTTAGGTGGAGGAGATTCTGACTTTGATTTTTTTAATTTTCTGAGTTCGTCAAAGATTTTACTCACGTCGTTTAGTTCACCGTGAGGGTCTCGGAAAAGGGAACCACGCGGGCCTCTGAGAGCTCCGACCTCTCGTGGAGTTTTACCAGAACATCTTCCGCCTCTTTCCTCTCCTTAAAACTGCCTAGAACCAGGTGATACTGCTTTCCTGGTAAGGTGCCATTCAAGCTTATGAGATAAACTCTGTACCCAAGACTCCTAAGGTTAGTGCTTTTCTGTATGGCAGAGTCCTTATCTTTAAAAGTACCCAAAAATATAGTAAAAGAATCCTTGAGGTCCTCAGGAACGGCTAAAGAGCCAGTAACAGAAGACCTGGCACTTACTGCCTCTACCCGCTCTTCGAGGCTTGCTAGCTGTTCATCCATTCGGGCCTTCTCTATCTGCCAGGTCCTTGCTTCCTGACTGTACTGCCTCTCCAGTTTTGTCTTAACTGTCTTACTTCTGACATTATCAAAAATAAGAAACGCTAAAGCACCTGTAATGACTGTAATGCCACCTATAACGAAGGGTAATCTAATCTTAGAAAAGCTCATACCAGAAGCAGCGCTAGTGGTTAAATCGGCCACCTTCCGCTTTGTCACCCCTGGCTTTTCCAGCTTCAGTTGCTCCACAGCCTTTTGTACAAGCGCTTTGTTGACATTGGTAGTCTTGAGGGTGTAGGCCCCAAGGAGGGACCTGTCACATATAAGGTTTATCACCCTTGGGATTCCCAGGGAGTATTCATAAATGAGGTCCAGGGCCTCTGGGGCAAAGGCAATCCCCCCGGAAGAACCAGCGACCGTCAGGCGGTATTCGATATACCTCTGAACCTCTTCCTTTTTTAATGGATTAATCTGACATTTTACAGAGATCCTCTGGTCTAGCTGTTGTAACTCTGGCGACTTCAAGAGCCGTAATAGCCCTAACTGTCCCACCAGAATAATCTGCAGGAGCTTTTCCTTGTCTGTTTCCAGGTTAGATACGATGCGAATTTGCTCCAGGGCTGGCATGGGCAGGTTCTGGGCCTCGTCTATAATAAGTAGGGCATTTTCACCTTCTTTAAGGGTATTCAATAAGAATTCGTTTAGCCTGTCCAGCATCTCCTTCTTGGAAGGTCGTTGGCCACCCTTCTGCAGGACACCAAATTCCAGAAGAATGGACTCCAAAAGTTCCTCCTCTGAGAGGAAGGGGTTCAGTACCACAGCAGTGTGGACCTTTCTATCCATTTTCTCATGGATAGCTCGGCAAAGTGTAGTCTTCCCTGTACCTATGGCGCCCGTCACCACTATGAAGCCCTCCCTTTGCCTTATGCCATAAACGGCCTGCTCTAAATTAGTCTTATGGGTTTCACTCTGGAAGAAAAACTTAGGGTCCGGGGTGAGACTGAAGGGCTTTTCCTTTAGACCAAAAAATTCTAGATACATCTACTTTACCTCTCTATAAAGTTTCAGCCTCTGGAGTTCATCTGTTGAGAGGTCTTCTATCCTGTCCCCCAATAATATGGTTGGAGTAAGGAAGATCACCAGGTCAGTCTTTTGTTTCCTTTTATCCACTTGCTTAAAGAGAAAACCTATCGCAGGAATTTTACTCAACAAAGGGGTCATATTTTGCTCCAATGTCTTCTTATCTTGCATAAGCCCACCGATAGCGATGGTCTCACCGTCTTTCACCCTGATAACAGTGTCAGTCTCCCTCACATCCAAAATAGGTGCCTCGTCTCCAAGGCGCGACTTGGTAGTACCTGTTTGATCAGTGACACTTGGGTGTATATTCATTGTAATAAATCCATCTGGGCTTACCTGGGGCGTAACATCCAGGGTTACGCCGATTGTAATAGTATTGGTACCTACACTTTCCTGGGTAATAGGACTAGGTGTAGCGGGTATAACGACAGTGGAAACGGTGAAAAAGGTCTTTTGAGTCCCCACTTTTATTATGGCCGTCTGGTTGTTCAGGGTAGAAATCTTGGGGCTAGAGATAACGTTTACATCTCCCTGAAAAGATAGGGCCTCTAAGATGGTCTCCATATCTCCAGTCTTTACGGTAAACTGGAAAAATCCTTCTACCTGTTTTATATCCCTTGTAACTTTAGGTAAAAGCCTCCTGGACGCTTCATCAAGACCCTGCCCAGCGGCGGCAGTCTGCCCTTTCTTAAATAATCCAAAGAGCAAGTCATAGTTAATGCCGTAGCGAAATTCGTCCCTGAGTGTAACCTCTACTATCTTTGCATGGATGAGTACCTGTCTCTGAATAGTACCCTCTACGGCCTCAAGTAACTCAGCTACCTTAGCAATAACATCAGGGTAGGCAGTAACAAGAATTATGCCGGCCTGACGATTAATAGAGAATACCCCCGTGGCGCCCGGGGGTAGCCCAGGAACTGGGGATTCTTTCTCAGTAGTTATGGGTACTCCACCTATAACTGTCGTTTGAGTGGTCGTCTCCCTTTCCACCCCACGCCTTCTGCCGTATATTCCAGTAGGCTCGACCGTTCCGGTGGTCTGCAACCCCATGGCCTTCAGAGCCAATTCTATCTCCTCAAATACGTCCTGTATATCTCTTCCACTCACCGAGTTAAAACCCGCCGCAAACCCTACACCCGCAGTCCCTACCCCTCCGGTTCCAAGCCCTGTTGTGCCCCCAAAGCCTGTGACGCCTCCAACGCCCGTTACACCTGAAACACCGCCAAAACCCGCTGCTCCCGAAACGCCTCCCACGCCCCCTACACCTACATTGCCTCCAATACCTCCTGCCCCCGTCCCCACACCTGAACTTGTAGAAAGCGCTCTTTCACCACTCCTGTGAGTAATAATGTAGTTAAAATGAAATATCCTTGAAATAGGTTTGGGTCTGGACACCCTTACAAAGCCATCCTCCACCTTGTATTCCAGCCCCATGGGAGTTAGTAGGGCATCCATAGCCTGGGCCAAAGTCACATCTTTTAAGTCCACATCCTTTACATACCCAGACACGTCTGGGTCTACAATAATATTCATCTTGCTTTCCTTAGAAAAACTCAGGAGAACGTCCCTTATGCTAGCTTTTCCAGTAGAAAGGCCGTAAAACCTGGGAGGCTCGGGCCTCTTTACTTCTTCCTCCAACTGTAATACAGGTAACTCCTCAAGCCCTGTTTTCCTAGGAAGGTCTTTTGTAATGGAGGATGTTGATGTAATAGCATCTTTACTGCGTTTTTCTGCAGAGGTACATCCCACGACAAAGGCCAGAAAAAGGACTATTCCTGGAAGGGCCTTTCCGCCTATAGCGGCCTTGCTTACAGTGGACACAAAAACTCCCAAAATACCTAAGCCCTTGCCACCCCTCTACCACCTTAGGTAAATTTATAGGAGACTTCGTCTTGAAAGGAAAAATACAACAAAGGATATAACAAATGAATACCCCTAGGTCAAGGATAAAATCCCCAGGCCCTTAAATTCTTTAAATATTGGTTCGGACATCGCTTTTTTATAAAAAGTAGGGGCGTATTGCGATATGCCACTACTTCCGCCTTTCCTTGGTAGAGGATAGGGTGGGGTGAAATACCAGCTTCCCTCTATCGTGGAAGCGTAAACGGTCTCCACCTCAAGGAGGTCAACTTAATAATCCGCCCAAATCGGAACACTATGGTTTTGAACAGTTCTTTTCCGGCCCAAAATTTTCTTGACATGTAAATCATTTATATGTAATATCTCAAATCCACAATCCGTAGTTCAAGGCTTGGAAGGACCAATTTCGAAAGGAGGGTTTTTTGCTATGAAACGTTGGTTGGGGAGGGTAGGTGTAATCTGCCTTGTGAGTTTCGCCTTTTTTGTGGGAGTTTCCTACGTTGGCTCTGAACAGGCCATGGCTGACATCAAGTGCAAGCTGGTACACAAGGCTACTGGCAAGGGAGTTCCCGCTGAGTTTAGCGCCAGGGTAAAAGATACCATTGACAAACTTTATGCCTGTGTAGATACAACAGGGAATGGCTGTACCATAAAGGTGCCAGACCCTAGTGCTGTATACGAGGTAAGGTGCTTCCCATGGAACAGTGAGTTTGGTCTTGTAGATACCAGCTTGACCCAGGTAAACACAGGCCACCATCCCCCACAGGTAGAGAAGAGGCTACTCGTCGTTAAGGGTAGTGGTGAGGCTAATTTTAGCTGCGTCGATTGGAAACCAGGGGTCGACACTTATTCGAACCTTAAGGACGGCGACTCTGCCGAGTAAGGCACTAAATTAATAGAGGTTTTCGCAAAAAGGGCGTGGATGTCTTCCACGCCTTTTTTGTTTGTACTTAAAAGATTCGTGTATTGGCCAATCGCTTCTGTCACGGCGGTATTATGCATGCTGACTGACAGCTCATAAGTCGTTTGCTTAACATTACCTTAAGAAGGTGCAGTTACACTTGAGGACGTAAAGCTCATCAGGTACATACCAGTACATACCAGATTAGTGGTACGCTATTAAGTACCTAGGCGGATTGTTCATATTTATATATCCCATATTCCCGCAGGATTGTTGCTTGACAGGGAAAAGATAACAATTTAAAGTAAAAAGTTAGTGCGGGTGATGAGGTTCACCCACAAACCGAACCGCCATTATTTAAGGGCTGATAACCTCTACTCAGTATTGCTGTGTAGAGGTTTTTTTGTTGGTATTTTCTTTAATAGGTTCTGCGCTAAGAAACTAGAAATGTTTATTAAAAGCCTGTTCTTATTATTAATCTTTTTCTACCTTTGTTCTGTTCTTTGCTGTTGTAGCCCAATAGCTAAAGAATTGGAGACAGGTTTAACTGAAAACAGGAAAAATTATACTGGTGGCGAGCCTTACAGTCTTGTTAAATACACCCTAAAGTTAAAAAATGAAAGGTTCATTATACGAGCCAAGTTTACAAATGCCAACAAAGACTGGATTCAGTCAGATTTCATTCTCCCCCAGGAGGTAAAACTAAATAAGATCACAAAGAAGATTACCTACTTTGCCGACGATGGAGAATATATATTGGGGAAGAAAATCAAAATTTGGGGCATTTTTCCTAGGATAATTCTGGACAAACATGTTATCTTGAGAGCCTCACCTGAGGATGCCATGTTGATAATGGAATGGCCTGCTAGCCCGATGCTAATAAGGGCCACTCTCCTTGAAAAGACAGAAAAGCACCATAAGAACCTGTCCTTCTTTTCAAAGTTTCGAACCTTTAAAGAAGAACTTATCTCTATGGTACTTTTGCTGATAATTTCTGCTGCAGCAGTTATCTCTGTGGAAGTAGGCCTTTCAGTAGCAATTATAGAAATATTTCTTGGGACCCTAGTGGGAAATTTTTTGGGTATAAGACCTGCTCCATGGATGATGTTCCTCGGCGGCTTTGGAGGGATTGTGCTTACCTTTCTTGCGGGTGCAGAGGTGGATTCAGCTACTATAAGAAGAATGCTTAAAGAGACCCTTCTTATCGGCATCCTCTCTTTCCTTCTCCCCTTCCTTGGGGTTTTTTCTTTCTGCTATTTTTTATGGGGATGGCCCTATGATGCCTCGGTCATCGCAGGGATAGCCCTTTCCACTACGTCTCTAGCAGTGGTGTATGCAGTCTTGGTAGAGACAGGCTTAACAAACAGTGAAATAGGTAAGATTATCATGGCCTCGACCTTTGTCACAGATTTTGGTGTAGTCTTAGCATTGAGCGGCTTTTTTGCCGAACTAAGCTGGTATACCCTCATTTTCATGGGCGTTTCGGCAGCCGTTATAGCTCTAACTGTTATCTTTGCCCCCTGGATATTTAAAAGATACGGTCAGCGAATTATTGAACCAGAGATTAAATTCTTATTTGCAGTCTTACTTGTATTTGTCTATTTTTCAAAACTTGGAGCGACAGAAGCCTTACTGCCAGCCTTTATCCTGGGTCTACTTTTGTCTAAGACTTTTTCAACAAATCAGACCCTTCGGAGAAGACTCGCAAGTGTTTCTTTCGCAATTATTACACCCTTCTTTTTTATAAATAGCGGAATGAACATCTCCCTTAAGTTACTCATTCTAAATGCCGCAGTCTTTGGGATATTGTTCGGGATAAAAATAGCTACAAAGTTTATGGGGGTATATCCCCTGGCAAGGAAATTTGTCCCCAAGGCATCTATATATACAACCCTCTTGATGAGTACGGGGTTAACTATGGGGACTATTGCCTCAACGTTTGGTCTTTCAACAGGCAGAATTGATCAGGCACAATTTTCGGTACTGGTGGGTGTTGTGGTTATGAGTGCAATAGTACCCACTATCATAGCACAGCTATGGTTCCAGCCAACCCTCCAGCCCGATCGTTCAGAAGAGGGAGGTAGTTTGGAGGTAAAGAAATCTTTGAAATAACTTTTGTGCAGGAGAATAGAAAATGTATAAGAAAATACTGATAGCCTACGACGGCTCAGAACCATCTAAAACGGCTCTAAAGGCAGCAATAGAACTGGCAAAATTGGCCGGCGCCGAGTTACATTCTTTATCCGTAGAAGAACATCTGCCCCACTATGCCAGCACTGTTACAGAGGTATTAGAGTCAAAGAGGGAGAGAAACTCTCTATTTAAAGAGCTTATAGAAGAGGCAAAACAGTTGGCCTTAGAGCAGGGCGTTACTTTAAATGCAAATGTACTTCCAGGACATGCTGTAGAGACTATAATTCATTACGCAGAAAGAGGCAACTTTGATTTAATCGTAGTCGGCAGGGCAACCCATTCAAGGATTTTTAAGAAACTTTTAGGCAGAACGGCAAACCAAATAATATTACATGCCCCTTGTTCCGTACTCGTGGTGAAATAGCCGAGCTGTTGTGCTCTGTCTAGCCTTCTAGAACTACATTGAAAACCCGTTACCTACGTAGCCTGGCATGACATTTTTCTGCCCTAGATGCTGGAAGGAGATAAAGGCGGTTGATAAAGTTTGCCCTTACTGTAGCGCTAATATATCAGAATTTGAAAACAAAGATTTTGAGGAAAAGTTAATAAATGCACTAAGACATCCAGAGCGAGAAACGGTTCGGAGGGCTGTTTTTATCCTTGGTAAACTAAAAAGTGTTAAAGCTGTACAGCCTCTTTTGGCGCTCTTTAAGCAGACAGACAATATCTTTTTAAAGATAGAAATTCTTAAAGCCCTTAATGAGATTGGGGTGCAAGAAGCTAAGGAATTTATAATTACGGTGATTGATTCAGATGTGGGCATTGTTAAAAGAAAGGCCCAAGAACTAATAAAAATAGGAAAATAAATTCTGATAAAAAATAATTGGCTGACAAAAAGTATCCTCGGTATTGGTCTTACAAGCCTTTTTAGCGATATGGGGCACGAAATGAACACTGCATTGCTCCCAATGTTTCTCACTAGCATAGGAGGTACTGCGGCAACATTAGGGCTTATTGAAGGCATATCGGATGCATTATCGAGCTTAATCAAACTATGGATGGGTTATTACAGTGATAAGATTGGCAAAAGAAAACCAATAGCAGTTGCAGGTTACGTTGTTACTGCCTTAAAAGGTTTACTTGCCTTTACCACAAACTGGTATCAAGTGCTTGTTATAAGAGCAGTTGCATGGATGGGTAGAGGCGCAAGAGGGCCAGTAAGAGATGCACTTATGGTTGACCTCTTAGAGCCTGCCTACTATGGAAGGGCGTTTGGATTTCATACCGCTATGGACACCATTGGCGCAATTATTGGGCCTGCGATTGCGTTTGCACTCGTTGGTATCTTAAGCTACAGACAATTATTTCTCATTTCATTCATACCTGGCTTTCTCTCTGTTGCATGTTTTGTGTTTCTAGTTGAAGAAAGGAGAAAAAAGCACGACAAAAATGCCAATTTCTGGAAAAATATTAACGATCTCCCTTCAAATTTTAAACTTTTTGTACTTAGTGCCGGTATCTTTGGGCTCGGCAATTTTGCACATACCTTATTGATTTTGAGGGCAGTAGATATACTTACTCCTGAGTATGGAAAAGTGGTTGCGAACAGTACAGCGATTGGTCTTTATACACTTCATAACGTACTTTATGCAGGGTTCGCTTTTCCAGCAGGGATATTAAGCGAAAGGTTCGGCAAACGAACACTACTTAGCATTGGCTACGTTTTATTTGCTTTAATGTGTCTTGGGTTTATCCTTGAACCACCGAAACTTTGGGCTATGGTAATACTTTTCTCTATGGCCGGCGTCTACATTGCACTCGTTGATTCAATGGAAAGGGCACTGGCAGGAGACCTTTTACCAGCACATTTGAGGGGAACAGGGTATGGTGTCTTATCAATGGTAAATGGGGTTGGAGATTTCGTGTCAAGTTTTATAGTAGGTCTTTTATGGGCACAGGTTTCACCATCAATAGGCTTTATATATGCGGGTTCTTTAACGCTTCTTGGAGGTGTGGTTTTATTTATGGTAAGAAACAAGTAGTAAAATTCTAAGATGTGAAATTAATCAGGTACATACCAGATTAGACAGGCGTAATAAAAGTACCGTACCCCTGACGAAGTTTGCTCTGCGAATTGTATCTAAAGTCTTGATATATACATAAACTATTGATTGAAATTTTTCTCTTGACATATAGCCAGGTTTTTGCTAGATTCTTTGGTGTTTTAAGATTCCTGAACGTGAGCTCAGGTAACTTATGAATAAAATCTACAAAGATTGCCTCGTAATGATAACTCCTATCTAGAGAGGCCTGTCGTTTCGGCTCTTCGTTAAAACTCCAATATCCTGAGGTTTTTGGGCTTCCCTTACGTCTATAACCTAAAGGGAGGAAAGGAGGAGAAAAAGAGGGAGTGGAGCAAAAGCGTCTAACAAGGGTTTAATGTTGGTGTATTCTTTATTTCTAAATCCTAATGGAGGATTAAGATGCTTAAGAGATTAGTTCTGGTAGCAGGCCTTCTGGTTGCTGTAGTAGTAGCCACTGGCCCACTGGGCGTTAACCTGTTTACTGATAATTCAGCAGTGGCCGCCAGCAAGTGTGATAAGTGCGGGCACGATAAGTGTCCTGGCGACTGCTCTAAGTGCCCTGATTGCCAGAAGAAGGCTCACTAATTCCCTTTCAGGAGAGCTAAATTTGTGTATGTCTTTAATTTTTAGGAGGACGAAAATGCTTAAGAGACTGGTCCTTGCGACCGGCCTTCTGGTTGCTGTAGTAGTAGCCACTGGCCCACTGGGCGTTAACCTGTTTACTGGTAATTCAGCAGTGGCCGCCAGCAAGTGCGATAAGTGCAAGCACGATAAGTGTCCTGGCGATTGCTCTAAGTGCCCAGATTGCCAGAAGAAGGGTTACTAATGCCCTTCGGTTGTGTTAGATTCCGTTTATGTTTTTAATTTCCAAATCTTAATGGAGGATTTAAATGCTTAAGAGATTGGTTCTTGTTGCAGGTCTCCTAGTTGCTGTAGTAGTAGCCACTGGCCCACTGGGCGTTAACCTGTTT
>JAHFOV010000057.1 GCA_023261505.1 Planctomycetota bacterium | reverse complement strand
AAAGGTGTCTGCTAATAAAAGGTTAAGGCATGTGCGATGCTAAGAAATTCCATAAGAATTTCGCTTCCCAATGAGCTCCAGGGGAAGAAGCTAAAGAGCCTGGTTTGAACCTTTTATTAGCATTGAAGGGGGTGAAGGTGGTTAAGGAATTTGGCTGGGAGCTAGAGGCCAGATAAGAGGGTTTAAAAACCCAAACCCGTTTGGAAGCTAACTCCCAGCCAAAACTTGGAGTAACGGCAGTTAAGGATTTGGTTGGAAACTGGTTAGATGATGTAAAGTATTGAAATGCTTTACGTAGATTTACCCAGTTTCTGGCCTTTTTTAGCTCGCAAGCGTTCTGTCAGTAATATTAGTATTGGCTGGAAGCTGGTCAGACTATATGTAGTTCGGTGTTGTTTATGTAGCATTAACCAGTTTCCAGCCTTTTTTGTTTCTAATAACCTCATAATAACGCTTCATAGTAAGTGCATCTTCATCCTGCACCTGTTTGCTCTCGCATATTATTGTTGGGCTGAGATTATACTCAACTATTGCTTCCAAAAAGGGTTCAAACCTGGGGCCATATCCGCCTGAGGCGGACTCCTTAAAGTTCCTGTGGCATTTTTCGCCCTTACTATCAAACTCGACTGGATAAAAATGACAGTGTAAATTGCTAAGCACCTCTTTTCCTATCACTTGTGCAATGTAGTCAAACACCCTTATGTAATCTTCAGGTGTAACAAGGTTGCCCCCATTTCGGGCGTATACATGGGCAAAGTCTATACAGGGCCTTAGAAAATCTAGTTCTCTACACAACTTTACTACCTCTTCCAGTGTACCCAGGAACTCTTTCCGCCCAATAGTCTCAGGATAAATGTAGACACCCTTCGGGATATTTCTGCCTACGGTCTCAAGGTTCTTGAGGCAGCGCTTTAATGCCTCATTCGGATTACCGTGATGAGGGCCGGGATGAAATACAAGCCTGCTGGTACCCAAATACTGGGCAAAATCTATACAGCGGGTCATTAAATCAATGGAATTCTTCACTACAGTGTCATCAAGGCTGGTTAGGACAACAAAATAAGGGGCATGAATAGAAAGGGAAATCCCTCCTTTCCGGGCATTCTCTGCCACCCTGAGGGCCTTTTCCCTATCCATCCTTATCCCATGTGTAAACTGCACTTCGTAGGCATCCAGCCCAATACTATCCAACCACAGGGGATTATTCGCGCTATCTTCCTTGAAGGGGGATTTCCAAAAGTTGGGAGGGCAACCCGCCACACCGAACCGGGCATTATCTTCTATTGCGGGTCTGGCCATTACACTATTTAGACTAACTTTTCCCCCTCCCTTGATGGGAGGGGGAAGGGGGGGAGAATATTAACCCACCTTTTTCAGAGACTGGGTAGCCGCAGGTCATGCCAGAGGCAGATTCGCCCTCCAAACTAACTGGCGGGCTTTCAGCCTATGGCGAACTTTAGCCTGCGAATATAAACTCTAAAAAGGCTCTACCACTTCTACACCTTCTGGTACGGTGAACTGAAAGAGTGACTCCTTGAGAGTCTTGTTCAGCTTTATATCCCGTAATTCTATGCGGTTTATAACCTCTCCGCCACTCTCGTATAGTTCCATCCTAACAGGGAGCCAAGGCCCTTCCTCTATCCATAGTCTTATCTCCGAATATTGTGGAGGCGGGTTCATCTCCTTTGGGGTGAGTTTGAGGATATAAGGCATATCTCCCCCACCTCCAGAGACAAGCTCTATAACGTAATTTTCTTTGGCCGTTTTTACAGAACCTTCGTAGCCGAACTGAAAGAAATCCAACTCCTTAGTGTCCCCTTTAGCCAGACGATACTTTTCTACTTGTTTGCCCTGGGGATGGTATATCCAGAGGCATTCCCCATCTGCTATGTCCACCTCATCCTTGGGTGACTTAAATTCCATGCGGAGCTTCTTCGGCTTCTTGTATTGCACCTTTCCATAGGAAACGTCTTCTTCGTCCAGCAGAACGATGCTCCTGGTGTATGTGACTTCCGCCTCCATGCTCGTAAAGTTTCCGCTAGCCCTCTCTATCTCATCCAATACAGACTCCAGGTCTTTTCCACCTGAGGAGGACTGAGCCTCAAGGAGTAAAAAGGACGCAAGAACGGCCCACACCACAAAGAAAGGTAATAGAATTTTAGTCATTCCTAAGCTCCCAGGATTTGTAGTAACTCTGCCAGGTTGTGCAGTTGGTAATCTGCCTCTTGAGGGGGATGATAATTGTCATTAAGCAGGAAGGCCGTCCTGGCCCCAGCAGCCTTGCCTGCCTGGACATCGAAATGAAAATCTCCAACCACCAACAATTCCTCTGGTTTCAAACCCAGTTTCTTTCCGATGAGCAGTACAGGTTGAGGGGAGGGTTTTGGGGGGGCGTCATCCCTGGACACTACTACATCGAACTTCAGGTTATGCCTCTTAAGGATAGTCTCTACGGAACGGCGGGAGTTGCGGGTAAGGAGCGCGGTCTTTATACCTTTCTTCCTCAGATTCTCCAGTACCTCCATTACCCCTTTCCTGAGCCTTGAATTTACAGCCGCTCTGGCCTCGTGCCTTTCAAGAACTGCAAAGACCTCTCCCCGCTTTTGCTCTTCCAATCCCTCAATGTACTCAAGGATAGGTACATTAGGAATTCTTGCCTCCCTCCTTATGGCCTCAAAGTCCACATCACACTCCGTAATAGTTCCATCCATATCAAAGATAACGCCTTTTATACTCACAACCCTTTACCCTCACACTTAAAACTCGCAAACCCAAAGTTATTCTACCCCTTTTTCCCCTTTTTTAAAACTGCTTTTAAAACTGCAAAGTTCAGTGAAAAATCTGAAGGTCTCTGCCCTACATCAATGCATGTATTACGCAAGGCTGAAGCCCTTTTCTTTTTCTAGCAGAGATGATGAGTATCCGGGAACACATTTCGTTTACATTTTAAACTGATTCTTGTATAATTTCGGCCAAAAGCAATCTAACTTTTTTTACCTTTAACTAGGAGGAAGCCGCCATGCTTGCCGATTTCAGGATAATTCCTATAGGAAAGGGCACCCATCTTACCCCCCAAATAGTAGAGGTGATGAAGCTGGTAGAAGCAAGCAAGCTGCATTATGCAGTTAATGATATGACCACTACCGTGGAGGGGGATTGGGATTCTATCATGAAGTTGATGAAGCAGTGTTATCAAAAGGTGTTAGAAACTGCAGATAGAGTGGCCCTTACAATCACCATAGACGACCGCAAAGATAAGGTTGTCCACCTCGGGGACAAGGTAAAGGCCGTTGAACAGGCCATCGGTAAGACCCTTAAAAAGTAACGGGCAATCCGCCTGAGGCGGACTCTTATGGAACCGGATATCGTGGAGGAGATAGCAAAGGCTGAGGCCGGGGCAGAAGACATGCTCAAGCACTCAAGGGAGAGGGCAAAAGCGTTAGAAAAAGAGGCAGAAGAGGCCCTAAATCAATTTAAACTGACGCTGGAGGAGGGGTTCAAGGCCAGGGCAGAAGAATTAAAGCAACTCAGGGAAAAGGAAAGGAACGAGGGCGAGGCTCGGCTGGAAGAAGAACTGGCAGAGGCTCAGGCTAAACTAATGGAACTAGGTGAAAGGAGGGTGGAAGAGGCAGTGAAATCTATCCTCAGGAGAATTCTACTTGCCCAGGGTAAGTGAATCGGCCTCAGGCAAACTCCATGAACGTTTAAAATGGCTATTGAGCGGCTAAAAAGGGCCACTCTGTTAGTCCCCAATAGTGAAGGTAAACTTCTCACTGACGAGCTTTACCACCTCGGTATCCTCCATTTGATAGATATAGCGACCCATTTCCCATCAGCTCTAGCTCACCTTAAAAAACCAACTGTCTCGTCAAAAGAGGCCGAAGAAAAACTCCAGAAACTAGAATTTTTACTCTCCATCCTCAAGCCTGTCTCTACCACAAAGAGGCCTTTTATAGAAGACTTCTTTCCTCTCCCTATTCAGATAAGAGAAGCAGAGTTAGAGGAACTCCTGACCTCTTTTCCTCTGGACCGCTTCTATGAGGAGGGCAAGGACATAGAATTCCAGAGGAGGTCATTAGAGGCAGCACTCAGAGACACTGAGCAAGAAATCCAGTCAATGAAAGACCTCCTGGGGCTGCCCTGGCCACTGGACAAATTGCGGAGGCTAAAAAAGGTTAAATTAAGAATGGTCTTATTCCCGAGGATTTATTGGGAAGCTCTGACTATGGACCCAGGGGCTACATCCGCAGCATCTGGACTTGCCTGGCAAGAGATACCCATAGAGGATAAAAAGAGGGTAAGGGTTCTCCTTGCCTTCCTCCCTCAAGAGGAAGAGGAGGTAATGAGGGTGCTAAACTTATATCACTTCCAGGAGATTACCCTCCCTGCATTCTCAGGAAGGATAGAGGACAGGTTGAAGGAATTGGAGTCTCAGAGAAAATCCATTTTAGAAAAGCAGAGGGTTTTAAAAAGCCGTCTGATAGCACTAACTCCAATTATCACGAAGCTTGAAGTCCTATCGGGATACTGGGAAGCTCAAAGAAATAAGCTCCTTCAAGAGGGCAGTTTAAACTGTTCAAAGAGGCTAATGTTTATAAGTGGGTACATACGAGAGAAGGATCTTCCCACCCTGGAGGCCACGCTGCAAAAAAAGTCCCCCAGGGCGTGTGCTTTTTATCGTGACCCCCAGCCTGGAGAGGCAGTGCCAGTCTCTTTAGCCCTGAGCAGGGCCTTTCGACCCGCCAAATTCCTGGTAGATATGTTTGGTCTGCCCAACTATTTTACCTTTGACCCCACCCCCTTTATCGTTCTTAATTTCTTCATCTTCTTTGGCTTATGTTTTAGTGACGTTGTATATGGACTCGCCCTCATTGGGCTTTCTTACTGGTTCATGAGGAGACTTAAGACAAATCCCACTGCAAGGGATTTTTTCTCCCTTTTTTTCTACGCCGGGATAAGTACCACCATTTTTGGCGCCCTGACGGGAGGCTGGGCTGGAGACCTTTATAAACCTGAATACCTGGGTAAGGGTAACTTACTCCTCAGGCTCAAAGAATCTCTTTGTGTCATTGACCCTCTTACAGATATACTCGTGGCTTTGGTCTGCGTCCTGGCACTTGGTGTGCTGAACCAGTTTTATGCCCTTTTTCTCCTGGCATACAAGGAATATCGCATGGGAAGGCCAATTGACGCCTTACTAGACGGAGGTCTATGGCTACTCTTCCTGCCAGGTATTATAATCCTGGCATGTTCCGTCTTTTTCCCTGTATCCGCCGAACTTAAGAAGCTAGCCAGGGTTTTAGTGATGGTTTGTGCCGTAGGGCTGATACTAACCCAGGGCAGGAGGGAGAAGGGCCTTGTCCCCAAATTACTTACAGGGTTAGTAAGCCTCTACGGGATAATGGGCACTTATGGATGCACCTCTTTTATAGGTGACATAATCTCTTATTCCAGGCTCCTGGCCCTGGGACTTACCACTACCATTATAGGGATGTCATTTAATATAATAGCAGGGTTAGTGGGTTCGGCCAGTATAGTGTTTTTTATCCTTACCCTGATCTTTGGCCATACCCTGAACTTCTTTATAAGCATAATAGGCGCATTTGTGCACCCTGCTAGATTAATATTTCTGGAGTTTTTTGGAAGATTTTACGAAGTCGGAGGGCTGCGGTTCCGACCGTATGGATTCCAATCTACAAAGATACAAATTTTGAGGGAATAACAGCCTATGGATGAATTTATTACCACTCACTTTGTTAAGACTGGCCTGGGCTGGGCAGGGACTGGGGCCCTTTTGGTGGTGATGTTTGGTGGTATGGGCTCTGCCAGGGGTATACGCATAGCTACCGCCCAAGCCTCAGGAGTGCTCTCGGAAAGGCCAGAACTCTTCGGCAAGCTATTGATCCTTATGGCCCTGCCCGGCACCCAGGGCTTTTACGGCTTTATCTGCGCAGTAACAATTGCTATGAAGTGCGGCTTGATTGCCGGAGCAGTACACATACCTCCTGTCATAGGGATGGGCATTTTCTTTACAGGCCTCTCCATGGGGATAGTCCTCTGGAAGAGTGCCGTATATCAGGGAGAGGTCTCTGCAGCCGCCATCAACTGGACGGCCAAAAAACCTGAAGAAAGTGGAAGGGCCATCCTTTTACCAGCCCTGGTAGAGACCTATGCCGTGCTGGCCCTGCTGATGGCAATACTGATGATTATGTGGCTCACCCAGCCTGGCCTTGTTTTTCTAAGTTCTCAAGCCCCAAAATAATCCCCCTAAATCCCCCTTTACTAAAGGGGGACTAAGGGGGATTATACTATACGAAGCTAGGAGGAGGTAATAGTGAGCCTGGAGCGTATCAAGGCCCATATCCTTGAGCAGGCCAAAAGTGAGGCCGAACAGTTATTGAAAGCGGCCAAAGAGGGGCTTGAACTTAGACTCTCTAGGGCCAGGACGTCTTTCAGAGAAGAAATGGAGAGGAGATTGAACGCCCTGGACAAGGAACTAAAAGAGGAAAATACCCGTGCCCTCTCAGCACTTCGGGTAAAAAATCAACTGAAACTCCTTGAGCTAAAAAATCAGCTAATAGAAGACATCTTTCAGCGGGTCTTGAATCACCTATTATCCCTCCCTGCCGAAGATTACCTGGCCCTCCTCGAAGGCTGGATTAACAGGCTGGAACTAAAAGAAAAGAGTTACTTGAGGCTCTCTCCCGAAGACGCAAAGCGTATTGGACAAGAGCTTGTAAGAAGAATAAATTCCTCAAAAAAAGGTGAGATACTCTCGCTTGACCCTGAACCTGCCCCTATCAAAGGAGGGTTTATACTAAAGACAAAGAAGTTTGAGATAGACAATAGTGTGGAGACCGTTTTAAAGCAACTTAAAGAGACATCGATCCCGGAACTGGCGAAGGAACTCTTCGGTTAGACCGCATAAAAGGTCTACGAGGTCTTTAAAGGGCCCTCTTGATGGGAGCAAACTCAGTTTCATCATACTTTGGTGGGAACAACCCCAATATTCCTCCTCCCTTGATGGGAGGGGGTACGGGGGAGGGTGACCACCTTGCCGTCTGGAGTAGATTAGTAATCACCCCCACCTTCGCCACAAAAATTGGCGAATCCGCAATCAGCGGACCCCGCACAGATAAGGTGCGATGCGAATCCGCCTATCTTTTTGGCGGACTTCCCTCCCCCATCAAGGGGGCGGGAAATCCGCCTTAGGCGGGCAACTCTACAGGTAGCAGTTTTGTATAGGTCTTACTGGTATATATAAATGCAAAAGATAGACCCACATACATGGTGCTTCCTCTCCGGCAGGATATGTGCCCTGGAGAATAATCTCCTTAGAAGAGATTTCTTCGAAAATCTCCTCCCGCTAGAAAAACCGGAGGCAATACTTTCCTGCCTGAAGGACTCACCCCTCAGGGGGGATTTTCTCACACCTGAAGACGTAGTAAATTTTGAGGAAATCCTGGAGCGGCGGCTCTTCCGCCTGCTCCAGGAAGCAAAGGATTTGTCACCCACACTTGACGTATGGGAACTCCTTCAAACCCTATATGACCTTATAAACCTGAAGAATTTTCTCAAAGAAAAGCTGCTCAGTCTCAAGCGTCCCACCCCCTTTCCAGGTCCCTATGGGGATGAGACATGGGAGGCTCTCTGGGAAGGTTCGGCCGTAAGTAGGGACAGGGCTTTAGCCCTGTCCGAGATGGACAGACCTGAAGGTCTGTCCCTACGTCTTTTTACATGGCAGACGGGGATGTACCAAACGGCCATAAATGACCTGAAAAGGCATCTGGGAGAAATTTTA
This sequence comes from Planctomycetota bacterium, assembly GCA_023261505.1. GTDB lineage: Bacteria > Planctomycetota > Brocadiia > Brocadiales > Bathyanammoxibiaceae > JAHFOV01. The sequence continues at coordinate 9,205 of JAHFOV010000057.1, read as the reverse complement.
AATAACCCCGGCCTCCTTGACCTTATCCTGGACGGGACCTATATCTGGAGCCTGCCAGAGTTAGCAAAAAGGACTAACTCTGCATTCATTTTGAATTACTACCTTGAATATCAAAAACTTGTGGGTATCCTATTCTTGTGGAGAGTAAGCAAAAACTTATCTGCATTAGGCATAACTGGAATGCAAGACCTACAGAGATACATCACCAGTCCCTTGTTCACCCCTCCTATAACCTTCCCTGTGAAAGGCGATGAGATAGCGAGGGATTTTGAGAAGGTACTTGAAGAGACCCTTCCCGAGAGAATTGTAGGGGCAATTCATGAATTGCCCCCGCACAGGTATGAAAAGGCGGTAGAAGATACACTCATGGAAATACTAAAGGACGCCAAATATTTTGCCTTCGGTCCCGAAAGGGTGTTCGGATACCTTAAAGCTTTGGAAATTGAGGTCCTTAACCTGAGGTTAGCCATCGGGGGAAGGCTTAACGGCATCCCCTCCGAGCAAATAAACAGGAGACTACGCAAAGTTTATGTCTAAGGCCGTAGCTATAGGATACAGAGATGATATACTGCCCTTTGGGGTATGGGGGATGGAACTTATGCCTATCGCTTCTGCCGATGAACTTATCCCTGCCCTTGATAGGGCGTTCGAGGATACCACCTTAGCCCTGGTGGTCGTCAGCGAGGCCGTAGTTGTAGAGGCAGGTTTGAAACCTGCCCCTTCAGCTATCCTTCATGCTTACATGGCCAAAGGCCCCATCCCTATCCTTGTATTGCCCACCCATCGTGGAAGTTATGGTACAAGCCTCCGCGAAACAGCAGGCATAATCAAGAAGGCCATAGGTGTAGATATACTGGAAGGCGCTTAATATACAATGGTAGCCGCAGGTCATGCCAGAGGCAGGTTTAAACCTGCCCCTACAGCTCCTGCTAGCAACGCATCTTTCACTGCAAGGCAAATACACGATTATGGTCTGCCTCGGGCAAGACCTTTAGAAAGGAGACTATAATATAATGTCTAAAACAGGCCTAGCCTTATGTTTGGCTGTTCTTCTTGTTTGCATTGGCGTGTCAGCCTGGGCAAAGGAAAAATCTCCAAAAAAGGTGGTATCAGAAAACCTCATTGCTCAAGTTGATTCTTCAAAGATACAGGGGGCTTTCATAGTAAGCCCAGACAACAAGCGGGCGGCCTATTTGGCTAAAGAAGGAGATAAGTGGTTTGTTGTAGTGGATGGGAAAGAGGAGAAGCGATACGATGCCATCATGGAAGGCTCTCCCGTTTTCAGCCCTGACAGCAAGCGGGTGGCTTATGCGGCTAAAGTAGGGAATAAGTGGTTTATGGTAGTTGATGGAAAAGAGGAGAAGCAATACGATGCAATAGGGACATCTGGCCCAATCTTCAGCCCTAACAGCAAGCGGTTAGCCTATGTAGCTGACGCAGGCAATAAGTGGTTTATAGCAGTCGATGGAAAAGAGGAGAAGCAATACGATGGCATCGGTTTAGGCACTCCCATCTTCAGCCCTGACAGCAAGCGGGTGGCCTATTTGGCCAGAGCGGGTAATAAGTGGATTGTTGTAGTCGATGGAAAAGAGGATGCGCCATACGATGGAATCGCGACAAGTACTCCTATCATCTACTTCAGTCCTGACAACAAGCGGGCAGCCTATTTTGCTTTAATGGGCAATAAGTGGGTTGTAGTCGTAGATGGAAAAGAGGATGGCCCATACGATGGCATCGGTGTGGGAGCAAAAATCATATTTGACTCACCTAATACCCTCCATTACCTTGCACAAAAAGGTAACGGCATCTATTTAGTGGAGGCGAAGATAGAGTAGGTTATGGAGTCCAGTCCGCCTTAGGCGGATCGCTGGACCATTGACACGGTCAATGCTGAAAGTCCGCCATGTTTTGGGAGGATTGAAAATCCTGGAAGTCCGCCATGTTTTGGGAGGATTGAAAATCCTGGAAGTCCGCCATTTTTTGGGAGGACGCCGCAGGCGGGGACTCCAAGATTCATTCTGAGCAAAGCAATTTAGAAATCCCCCCTGTCCCCCTTTAGCAAAGGGGGAGTAAGGGGGATTTGTAATTTGAAATTTGTAATTGGCGGTGAATATGGAAGGAATAATTACAAGGGTAGCTGGACCATTAGTAGTTGCCAGGGGTCTTAAAGAGACTAAAATCTTTGACATGGTCAAGGTGGGCCACCTGAAACTAATGGGAGAGGTTATAGAAATTCGGGGTGAAAACTATTCCATTCAGGTATACGAGGAGACAGAGGGCATAGGGCCCGGGCAGCCCGTTTATCCCTCCGGAGAACCCCTCAGCGTGGAGCTAGGCCCGGGTCTTATTGGTGCTATCTTTGACGGCGTCCAGAGGCCCCTGGATGTGATCGAAGCTCGCATGGGAGCATATATAGTCAGGGGAGTTGAGTATCCATCCTTGCCCAGGGATAAGAAGTGGCACTTTCAACCCACGGCAAAGAAGGGAGATAGGGTTGTTCCTGGAGATGTCCTTGGCGTTGTCAGGGAGTCTCCCCTGGTAGTACAGAGGATTATGGTACCCCTAGGGATAGAGGGGGAGTTGACCTATATTGAGGAAAAGGAGGCCACCCTGGAGGAAGTCATTGCAAGGATAAATGGTAGGGGCGTATCGCAATACGCCCCTACAGAAATCACTATGCTGCAGCGCTGGCCTGTAAGACAAGCAAGACCACCCCGTCAGAAGCTGCCGCCTGAGGATCCCCTTGTAACAGGACAAAGGATACTTGATACCCTGTTTCCAGTGGTAAAAGGAGGTACTGCCTGCGTGCCAGGGCCGTTTGGCAGCGGTAAGACGGTGATTCAACAGCAGCTTGCCAAGTGGGCTGACGCTGATATTATCATCTACGTAGGCTGTGGGGAGAGGGGCAATGAGATGGCCGACGTACTCCTTTCCTTCCCCGAACTAAAAGACCCCAAAAGCGGGCGGCCCTTGATGGAGCGGACAGTCCTGGTGGCCAACACCTCTAACATGCCAGTAGCAGCCAGGGAGGCCTCTATCTTCACTGGCATAACCATTGCGGAATACTACAGGGACATGGGCTACCATGTTGCCCTTATGGCGGATTCCACCAGCCGCTGGGCTGAGGCCATGAGGGAAATCTCCGGGCGTCTGGAAGAGATGCCGGGGGAAGAGGGATTCCCGCCTTACTTGGGTAGCCGCCTTGCCACCTTTTACGAAAGGTCAGGGAGCATCCTCTGCCTGGGTTCCCAGGGCCGAAAGGGGACACTGAGCGTTATTGGTTCCGTCTCCCCTCCAGGGGGAGACCTCTCGGAGCCTGTTACCCAGGCCACCCTGCGGGTGGTTAAGGTCTTCTGGAGCCTAGACGATAGGCTGGCCTCACAGAGGCACTTTCCTGCCGTTAACTGGCTTACCAGTTATTCACTTTATCAACCCGCTGTAGATGCATACGCCGGCAAAAGGATTGCTCCAGGTTGGAAGGAGAACCGCAAGGAGACCCACCGAATTCTCCAGAGGGAGGCGGAGCTGGAAGAACTGGTAAGACTTGTGGGTGTAGAGGCCCTTTCTCCTGAAGATAGGCTCATTATGGAAGTGGCCAGGATGATTAGAGAAGACTTCCTGCACCAGAATGCCTTCCACGAGGTGGACACCTACACGCCCCTGGAAAAGCAATACCTTTTACTTGAGGTTATCCTTAAATTTTACACTCAGGCTCAGGAGGCCTTAAAGAGGGGAGTAGAACTGGCCAGGATAATTGACCTCCCAGTGAGGGAAGAGATAGCCAAGCTCAGGTACATACCTCTAACCCAGAAAGAGGTTTTTCAAAGAGTAATAGACAAGATTAGTGAGCAATTATAGATTTCAAATTTGAGCTAACCGGTCATTGCGAGCGGAGCGAAGCAATCTCCCAGCAAGGAAATGGGATTGCTTCGGGGCTTCGCCCCTCGCAATGACATCAGTGGGAGGGTATTTAGATTGCCTCTTAAGGAATATCTAACTGTAAAAGACGTATTTGGGGTAAAAGATATCTTCGGCCCTCTCATGCTGGTGGAAGCTGTAGAGGGGGTTACCTACGGGGAGTTGACCGAGGTAAGGCTCCCCACTGGAGACATTAGGAGGGGCAGGGTACTGGAGATTTCTGATTCCACAGTGCTCGTTCAGGTCTTTGAGGGTACCCTTGGCATAGGGACGGACAATGTCAGGGTCAGATTTCTTGGGAAAGGACAGGAGATTCCTGTCTCCAGGGATATGCTGGGCAGGGTCTTTGATGGAGAAGGGAGGGTGGCTGACGGTGGGCCACCCATAATTCCAGAAAAAAGGCTCAATATAAACGGAAGCCCGATTAATCCCTGTGCGAGGGATTACCCCAATGAATTTATTCAGACAGGCATCTCCACTATAGATGGGCTTAATACCCTGGTAAGGGGGCAGAAGCTGCCCATATTTTCAGGTGCAGGTTTACCCCATGCTAGACTGGCCGCTCAGATAGCCCGCCAGGCCCGACTTATAGCTGCCGGGGAAGAGAAGGTGGGTGGTGGCGCTACAGCTTTAAGTGGATTCGCTGTGGTCTTTGCCGCTATGGGTATAACCTTTGAGGAGGCTGATTACTTCATCTCAGAATTCCGCAAGACAGGGGCCATGGAGAGGGCAGTACTGTTTATTAACCTGGCAGAAGACCCCCCAATAGAACGCCTGGCAGTACCCAGAATGGCACTTACTGCTGCAGAATACTTGGCCTTTGAGCTAGATATGCACGTCCTTGTAATTCTTACTGACATGACCAACTACAGCGAGGCCCTTAGAGAGGTCTCTGCCGCTAGAAGAGAGGTGCCTGGCAGGAGGGGTTACCCGGGTTACCTTTATACAGACCTGGCCACTATCTATGAGAGGGCTGGCCGCCTTAAGGGTAAAAAGGGATCCATTACCCAGATACCTATCCTGACCATGCCCGAAGATGACAAGACGCACCCCGTCCCCGACCTCACAGGATACATCACAGAAGGCCAGCTTATCCTCAGCCGCACCCTACACAATCGGGGTATATCGCCCCCCGTAGACATCCTTCCCTCCCTCTCCCGCCTGAAGGACAAGGGAATAGGGAAAGGCAAGACCAGGGAGGACCATGCGGATATATCCAATCAATTATACGCCGCCTACGCAAGAGGTAATAGCGCCAAGGAGTTAGCCGTCATCCTCGGAGAAGGGGCCCTCAGCCCTACAGACCGCCTTTATGTGGAGTTCTCAGAAAGGTTTGATAGGGAGTTTGTCCAGCAGGGTGAAACCGAGAATAGAAGCGTAGAGGAGACGCTAAATATAGGCTGGAGGCTGCTGGGACTGCTTCCCAGGAAGGAACTCAAGAGGATTAGGCCAGAATATCTGGAGAAATATTATAAACCAGGGACCAGGGGCTAGGGACTATCGCCTTTGGCCAGTGGTGTCATTGCGAGCAAAGCGAAGCAATCCCTGTAGCGAGCAAAATGAGATTGTCCTCCGGAGGCGGATCTGCCAATTTGTTTGGCGGACTTCGGGGCTTCGCCCCTCGCAATGACAGGCAGAGGAAAGGGCAAAGGATGAGACTAAAGGTAAACCCCAACAGGATGGAACTCCTCAGGCTTCGGCGTCGATATGCCCTTGCCTTGAGGGGGCACAAGATGCTTAAGGACAAGCTGGACGGCCTGGTAAAGGAATTTCTGCCCCTGGCCAGACAATATCGGGATGCCAGAATCGCAGTGGACAAAGAATTACCTCAGCTCCTCAGGCCCTTCCTGCTGGCGAGGATGGGCTCTCCCAGGGGCGCTGTGGAAACGGCCCTTGAGCAGGTAGGGGCACGGCGCGCCGTGCCCCTACAAATCACCACTACCCACTGGAGGATACTGAATGTGGTTCTAACCCGCCTGGAAGCAAAGAGGCGAAAAACTCCAGCGGGTTACAGTCTGCTGGATACCGCTGACGAATTGGATACAGCAGTGGTAGCCCTCAGAGATTACTTAAACAAGATACTTACACTTGCCGAACTGGAGCATGCCATAAGGCTCCTGGCCAGGGAGGTGGAGGAGACCCGACGAAGGGTTAATGCCCTTGAATACATCCTCCTGCCGGAGCTGAGGGATGCAATAAAATTTATCAAGGCTAAACTAGACGAGGCAGAACGCTTTCATATATCAAGATTGATGAAGATAAAGGAGATTCTAACCAGAGGTAAGTCTTTCTCTAGTGGGTCTGAGGGCAACCTCAGCCAAGGTTAAGTGCAATTAGATAAGCGTCATTGGGCGTTAATAATCCATCTCTTACTGTACAAAAAATTGAAAATGCTCTACCTTTTTTAAACTAATTTTGATAAGATAGCCAAAATTTGTTACCAACTTTTCTTAAGATGAAAAGACTTGGATAAATAACGATATTTTTTGCATGCTGAAGGAGAAAACAATGATAAGAGTTTTTAGGTCTTTGGGCCTGGCCGTAGGTGCAGCAGCACTGCTAACAGGCCTTGTAAGTATTACTACCTTTTCTGTCGAGAGGCCTTCCTTAACTGGATTGCTGCCTCTCGCAGTCTCTGAGGCCTCCGGTGCTACAGCCCTGGCGGCAGATGCCAAGCTGGAAGAGACTGCACATGCCTTTGAAGTGCTCTTTAACCAGGTGGCAGAGAAGGTGAAACCTGCGGTGGTAAACGTAAAGGCTGTAAAGATAATGAAGGGAGAAGAGTTTGAGCGATTCCACCCCCCCTTTGGAGGGAGAGAATCTCCCTTTGGAGAGGAGCCCTTTGATAAATTCTTTCGTCCAAGGATGCCAAAGGAGTTCCGCCAGCAGGGCTTTGGCTCAGGGGTAATTGTTGACCCCAAGGGCTACATCCTCACCAATAACCACGTAGTGGAAGAGGCAGACGAGATATACGTTACTACGGCAGATAAAAAAGAGTCTAAAGCCAAGGTAATAGGAAGAGACGCTCCCACTGATGTGGCTGTTATAAAGATAGAGGCAGAGAACCTACCAGCAGCCGTGTTAGGAGATTCCGACAAGATTAAGGTAGGAGATTGGGCCATTGCCATAGGAAATCCTTTTGGCCTTAATCTTACTGTAACGGCCGGCATTATAAGCGCCGTGGGTCGCTCTCAGGTAGGAATCGCTGATTATGAGGACTTTCTACAGACCGACGCCGCCATTAACCCTGGTAATAGCGGTGGCCCACTGTTGAACCTAAAGGGCGAGGTTATTGGTATTAACACTGCCATTTTTACCCGCACCGGCGGCTACCAGGGCATAGGCTTTGCCATACCCATAAATATGGCCAAGACGGTTATGAAGTCCCTTATAGAGACTGGAAAGGTGACAAGAGGTTGGCTTGGAGTGGCCATTCAAGACATAACGGAGGAGTTAGCAAAGTCCTTTAACATACCTACCACCACCGGAGCCCTGGTCAGTGATGTTACACCAAACAGTCCCGCCGAAAAGGCTGGCATGCAGAGGGGTGACGTAATTGTGGAATTTGAAGGCAAAGAGATAAGGGACATTAGCCATCTGCGTAATACGGTGGCCCAGACCCTTGTGGGAAAGGAAGCCAAGGTAAAAGTCTTGAGAAGTGGCAAGCCAGTAGAACTTACCGTTACTATTGGGGAACAGCCTACTGAACTCTTCGCCAGGGGAGGCGGAGGGCCAGCAGAAGCTACCAAGAACTTTGGTATGACCCTTGATACCCTTACCCCTGAAATGGCCAGACGCTTTGGTTATGAAGGGGAGATGGGTGTAGTGGTTATGGATGTTGAGCCAGGTAGCGTAGCTGAGCGTGCAGGAATCCAGGCTGGGGATTTAATCAAGGAGGTGAACAAAGAACGCTTACACAACCTCCAAGATTACAATTCCATAGTTTCAAAGGCACCAGCTGACAAGGGACTGCTTCTACTGGTAAAGAGAGGCAACTTTACCCGTTACGTTATTATACAGCCGTAAAGCTGTGGGGGCATTCAATTGAACGTCCTTACGAACGGCCGCTTCGAAGGAGCAAGGCCCGGGCGGCGCCTGTAACGCCGGCGTTATCACCAAGCACTGCTTTTACAATCTTGAGCCCTTCCACTGCCTTAGGAAGGGCTCTCTTATTTACCTCGTCTCTGAGCGGGCCAAAGAGGTATTCTCCAAGGTTGGTTACCCCTCCGCTAAGGACAAAAATCTCTGGGTTAAGGAGATTAGCTACATTGGCAATGGCTATTCCAAGGCTAATCCCTGCCTCCCTGATAGCCCTCTGGGCCAAGCCGCCTAAGCCCGAATCCCCTGCCCTGGCCCATTTGCCCATGGCCTCTACGGTAATTGCCTCCTTTGGCTTTATACGGTGCCTTTCAAGCAGTTCCTGCATAGTGGCAATTACACCTCTAGAAGAGCCGTAAGCCTCCAAGCAACCCCTGTTGCCACAGCCACAACTGCGACCATTTTTGACCAGGGTCATGTGGCCTATCTCCCCGGCAATACCTTTAGCCCCGTGCCACACCTTTCCATCCAGCACCACCCCCCCTCCCACCCCCGTTCCCAGTGTCAAGCAAACAAGGCTCCCCGTACCCCTGCCTGCACCCTTCCAGTATTCCCCGAGGGCAGCGGCATTGGCGTCATTCTCCAGGACTACCGGCCTGTTCATCTCCTTCTCAAGGACGTCCTTCAAAGGCACTTCCTGCCAACCCTTTAGATTGGGAGGATTGAACACTATGCCCCTCTCAACGTCCATAGGACCTGGGAAGCCTACACCAATGCCTCTAACTTCATTTAGACCTACTCCACCCTCTTTGAGGGTATCATTAAACATCTGTACCAGACGATTAATAAGCGCTTCCCTACCCCTTTGGGCCAGGGTGGGCCTCTTTAAACTCCTGAGAACCTCCCCTTCTTTATTCAAGAGGGCAGTGCGAATGTTTGTACCACCCACGTCTGCCGCCAGGATAAAACTCTTCATATTTTTTCTCTATAGTAGCGAGCCATAGGAATTAGAAATTGCCTCTTAGAAATCATAAACCTGAAATTCACAACTGGGAAACCCGCAATTTGCGGTCAAAGGATAGCCTTTTGTGGCGGGGAAGTCAAGGGAATAGGGGATAGCGAATAGGGAATAGAGATTAGGGAAAAGAGGGCTAACCCCTGGTCCCTAACTAAGAACTCCAGTGGGGCCGTGGGGGAGTTTATCCCACGGCCCCTGGGGGAAGAAATCGTCGTTGCAGACGCTGGAGTT
>JAHFOV010000056.1 GCA_023261505.1 Planctomycetota bacterium | reverse complement strand
TACTGAAAAATGCCGCCACGATGGGCAACTACTCCCTGGAGCGCCTCCGCACCTTACAGCAAAAATTTCCTCAACATATAAAAGAGGTAAGAGGGTTGGGACTGATGATAGGGATAGAACTCCATAAAGAGGGTGCCCAGCTTGTGAGGATGTGTCTGGAGAGGGGGCTTATCCTCAATTGTACCCACGGGAAGGTTATAAGATTCCTGCCCCCTCTAGGCGTCCGTAAGGCACACCTGGACAAGGGCATCAGTATACTAGAAGAAGTGCTTGTGGAGCTTGAATGAGGGGCCTCCGACATCTAACATGCACAGCAGACCTCTCCCCCCAAGAGATAGAGGAGATATTTTCTATAGCGCAAAGGCTAAAAAAGGCCCTTACTAAAGGTAAAAGGGATAGTTTCCTGAAAGGCAAGACACTGGCCCTTATATTTGAGAAGAGCTCTTTGAGGACCAGGGTATCCTTTGAGGTAGCCATGCATCAATTAGGGGGAGACAGTATTTACCTAAGCAAGCACGATATAGAACTCGGCCAGAGGGAGGCCGTCAAGGACGTGGCACACACCATTTCAAGGTACGTCCATGTTGTAGCCTTGAGGACCTTCGGCCAGGAGGTCATTGAGGAGATGACCAGATACTCCTCAGTCCCTGTCATAAATGCCCTCTCTGATGCCTACCACCCCTGTCAAGCCCTTACTGACCTTTTTACGCTAAGGGAGAAACTTGGAAAGTTAGAGGGTATGACCCTTGCTTATGTAGGGGATGCCAACAATGTAGCCAGAAGCCTTGCGTGCCTTTCTGCTAGGCTTGGGGTTAACTTCCGGATAGCTTCTCCTGCGGGCTACCAGTTAAGCCCCACCTTTATGGAAGAGGTGGAGAAACGGGCCCAGAGGAAAGCAATTTATCAGACCGATGACCCGCAAGAGGCAGCCAAAGGGGCTGACGTGCTCTATACGGATACCTGGGTAAGCATGGGCCAGGAAAATGAGGCAGAAGTAAGGCGCAAAGTTTTCAAAGATTATCAGGTAAACTCCTCCTTATTACGCCTGGCGAAGGAAAGGGTTCTAGTAATGCATTGTTTGCCTGCCCACCGAGGGGAAGAAATAACCGATGAAGTCCTAGATGGGCCACACTCTATTGTATTTGACCAGGCAGAGAACCGTTTGCATGTTCAGAAGGCCATATTAAAATTTCTCTTGAGGGATTAAAGATGAGGACGAATGGCAGGAGACCGGACGAGCTAAGACCAGTAATAATGCAAAGAGGGTACACCAAATTTGCAGCCGGATCCGTGCTGATACAGACGGGCGATACTAAGGTGCTCTGTACGGCTAGTGTAGAAGATGGAGTGCCCCGCCACCTTCTGGGAGCTGGACAGGGCTGGATTACGGCAGAGTACTCCTTGCTACCAGGCTCAACCTCCACCCGCACAACAAGGGAAATCAGCCGTGGCAAAATAGATGGTCGCACCCAGGAAATCCAGCGCCTCATAGGGCGTTGCATGAGGGCAGTTGTGGACCTCTCTCAGTTGGGAGAGAGGACTATATGGATAGACTGCGATGTCCTTCAGGCCGATGGGGGTACACGGACTGCCGCTATCACAGGGGGTTTTGTGGCCCTGGTGGACGCATTACGTAGTATGAAGCAAAAAGGTATTTTTACAGTTTCCCCCCTAAAGGATAGCGTTGCCGCCGTCAGCGTGGGAATTGTAGATGGGGAAGCAGTTTTGGACCTCAATTATAGTGAAGACGTCAGTGCCGAGGTAGATATGAATATCGTTATGACGGGAAATGGGCATTTTGTTGAGGTCCAGGGCGCTGGGGAGGAAAATACCTTTTCAGAGGTACAACTCCAGGAGATGCTCTCCCTTGCTAAAAAGGGGGTGGTAGAGCTCTTCAGGTTCCAGAGGGAGGCCCTTGGGGAACCGTTGTTGTAAGCTGAGTAAACCAGTAGACAGTAGAGAGTAGACAGTAGAGAGTAGGAGAGCTCTGAAAAACTCTATGATCCGCCTCAGGCGGACTAATTTTCCCCCTCCCTACCCTCCCCCATCAAGGGGGAGGGATTGCAGGAGTAAAACCTACAGATGGGACTTTTGCATAGGTCTCAGTAGGCAGTAGGGAGTAGACGTAAAATTCTAGATGGTAGGTGTGAATAGGGAAATGAAAGGACTTGTAAAGGCGAATAGGTTTGAAGTCCGCCTTAGGCGGGGTACATTAAGAGACAAATCGCACTTTTATAATATTGCTCAAGGCTCTCTTGAGGAGTTAAGATACTGCTTTGTCTTGGCAAAGGATTTGGGGTTTATGAAGGAAAATAAAAAGTGGCTTGATTCGGCTGAGGAAACAGGAAGAATGCTTTACGGTCCTATTAGAAGCATACAGTAGCATTCACCCGCCCACTGTGTTGTCTTTTACTCTCTACTGTCTACTTCCTATCCGCCTCAGGCGGACTCTCCAATTCTAAGTCTCAATGAAAAAACTTATTATAGGAACAAGGAACCCCAAAAAAAGGGAAGAACTTGTAAAACTCCTTGAAGGACTTCCCTTGGACATCCGTAGCATTGAAGATTATCCGGGCCTTCCTGAAGTGGAGGAGGATGGAAAAACCTTCCGTGAGAATGCCGTAAAGAAGGCCGCCACAATAGCCAGACTTGCAGGAGAATTGGTTATGGGAGAGGACTCTGGCCTGGAGGTAGATGCCCTCAACGGGGTTCCAGGCGTGCGTTCCGCCCGATATGCTGGGGAAAAGGCAACTTATGAAGAAAATAATAGAAAGCGCCTGAAGGCTATGGAGGGCACACCTCTTGAGAGGCGCACGGCGAGGTTCTGCTGTACCCTGGCACTTGCTAACCCTGAGGGGCTCCTTTTTGTGGTTGAAGGACAGTGTGAAGGTTTCGTATCTCAAGAACCCAAAGGTGAGCATGGTTTCGGCTACGACCCTGTTTTCTACCTGCCTGATTACGGGAAAACCTTCGCCGAGCTTGGCCCCACGGTGAAGAACCAGATTAGCCACAGGGCACAGGCCCTTAAAAAATTTAGAGAAAGGCTTAAACAGTTTATTTAGTTAGCTGATTTCATGAGAGAGTTATTCGTACTGTTCTTATTATATACGTTCTTGACTGCTTGCAATTCTGCTGAAGCACAAGAGTCCGCCTTAGGCGGATTGCCCCCAAAAAGCCCGCCGCAGGAGGTCCTTTCAGAAATAGAGAAGGCACGGGCTAAGGCTGAGGAGGCTAGACCCCAGGCGGAGTCTTTTATGGCTACTATAAAAAAGTCCATAAAGGACCTGGAGATGGAACTCCGAAAGGCTGAGGAAGAATCCATTCAGGCAATGACCGAGAGAGAAGCCCTGTTTGCAAGGAAGGCAGTAGGGTTGGAATCGGTTGTAACCTCTCAGCTAGAGGAGGCAACAAAGGAAAGGGTTCAGATTTTAGGTGATAAGCTTCAGGTATTAAGAGAAAGGCTAGTATCGGAGGAAGAACTCCAGAAGACAAGGGATAACGCCGTAACACTGTTGGAGAGAAAAGCAAAGCTGGCAGAAGAGGTGGCGGCCACTCCTGCGGAAAAGGCAGCCACGGCCCTGAAGGAGGTAGGGGTTGCGGAGGCCTATCTCCAGGCCGCAGATGCCAAACTAAAGGAGAAGGAGGCCTATTTAAAGGGGCTTAAGGAGGAGTTTAAAGAGGTTCAGCAGAAGGTCGAAGTGGAAAGGGAGCGGCTTAAAAAGGAACTAAAGACCCTTGAAGAGTTACCGTTCCGAAAAGAGGAGGGGCCCCAACGCTTTGTTTATCTAAGTAAACTTCTGCTTCAAATACACCTGGCTAATATAAACGATAACACAAAAATAGCTGAGGAGCGTGTAGAGTTAGCAGAGGCTGAACTGGAAAGGGCAAAAATAGAGACCTCCAATGCCCAGCTCCGGGTAGCGTTGTTAGAGGAGAGGGCGTCACTCCTTGAAGAAAGGCTGAAAGCAGAAGAATTCCAGAAAAAGGAGGAGGAGGCCAAAACAGCCGAGAGGGCCGAGGAAGAAAAAAAGAAGACGGCGGGGCTAGAAAAGGCGATTGTTCAGAAGGAGAAGGAGGAGGCCTTAAGAAAGGCCGAAGAGTTGACCCAACAACAACAGGCCGCCGCCTCCCCGGAGCAAAAAAGGGTGCTAGAATTAGAGTCTCAGGTCTTTGCACTCCATGGAGAAGTAGCTAAGAGAAAGGATACCCTCATCACCGAGGGAACAAGTCGATATGAGGATAACACTGAGTATAAAAAATTGGCCAGAGATATACACACTACGTTGGCTGGAGGAGAGAAAACCCCTTCCGAGGTCCAAAATGAAATGCTCCAATTAGGGGGTGAGGCTGAGAAGTGGAAGAAAAAGTTAAAGGCGGTGGAGAGCCTTGAAGAGGCGGCTCAAAAAGAGGGGACACTATTAGCAGAGCAGTTACAACAAGCCCGTTCTGAGCTTGCTGCACCACCCGGTGAAAGCTCTAAAATTGCGAAGGAGGCTGAAACCTTTGTAGATAAGGCCCTGGCTAGTAAGTTAATAACCCATTCCCAGGAAAAGGTTAAACTTCTGGAAGAGGAAGGACAGCTTATAACCGCATGGGTCGCAAGGATAGAGGAGAGGAAAGGAATCATCCACGATGCGCTCAGCCTTCTCAATAAGGCCATGAAGGAACTCTCAGAGGTGAGGGCCGCCAATATATGGGCCAGGCGGGAATGGATGGCCAGCTGGTTACCTATGAAGGAGGGTATGGAAAAACTTCTCTCCATCAAAAGGGGTTCAGATGTTGTTACCTTCATAGAAAATCCTGCCCAGAGGAATGTGCGCATATCACTATCTGGAGCAGGTGTTTTGACCCTCCTGGCGGCAGCAATTTTTGCCTGGTATTATTGTAAGAGATGGTGCCGCCTAAATCTTAAGAGGTTAGAAAAGGCTGGTCAACAGAACTACGTAAAGGCCAGCCTCCTGCCTGCCCTCTTTAGGGTCTTGCAAGAGGGGGTTACTTTATGGCTAGTTCTGGGTTTGTGTTTCGGTATAGCGGCGCTATTTGAGATTAAAGGCCCCCTTATCGACTCCGTGAAGTATGGGCTTATAGTTTTCTCCATCTATAAGGTACTCCATAGTTTTCTTGTAGAGGCTGTAGGGTTCAGGGGGTGGGGTAAGCCCTTGTTGGCCTTACCTCCTTCTCTGGCCCAGCACAGCTATCTTACCCTCCATGTAATCTTGCTTTACTCAGCCATTTTTATCACCCTTACAGGGGTTCTGGGTTCTTTTGGACCAAAAACCGGGGAAATACTATTGAGGGTGTATTCCCTCAGTGTCCCTGGCCTCTTTATCTGGTTTGTTGCCCCAAAACCTGTGTTTCTAGCCCTTTTAGCTGACCCCGTAACCAGGCTGAAAAAGTTTCAAAGGGGTTGTATTCATGTTGCCCATCCTCTCGTTATAGCCTTTCTTGTATTTGTCATAGTTTTGAATAGCATGGGCTACGTCACCATGACTTATGCCCTTATCGGCACCTCTATAAGTTGTGTGATTACCGTTGTGTCGGTTGCAGTAGCAAGGAAGCTGATAACGGCTTTTATATTGGATAGGCTTGCTCGTAAAAGGGTCAACGAAGAGAAAGTCAGTGGCAGTGAATCCGAGACAGGCACCGAAGGTGTACCAGTTTTTAAGGTTACCAGGGCCGTTGTGGATTACTCTTCAATTATTGTATCTATTATAGTTATAGTGAGCTTATGGATAGCTACCCTTGCGGACTTTGCCAGTACGCCTGCAGCCCCGGAACCTCTAAAGGACTTCGCTTCGGAGGTGGGGCGTGTCCTGAAGATAACGGCAGGAGTGTTAGGATACCAATTGGGCCTGGGCGAGGGGGGATACACTACGCCCTTTAAGATAATTATCGGGCTTATTCTGGTAGGCATATCCTTCCTTGTAGCCGCCGCTATAAAGCGACTCTTCCAGAGGAGGCTTTTGACAAAGTTAGGCCTGGAGAGGGGCATAGAGGCCACTATTTCTTCTATAATTACTTACGTCATTATTGCCTTTTCAATACTCTTTGCAATGAGTGTAGCTGGGGTACCTCTTAGAAGCCTGGCCTTCTTTGCTGGTGCATTGGGTATTGGTATTGGTTTTGGTCTGCAAAACATCATTAACAACTTTGTCAGTGGCATTATCATCCTTTTCGAAAGGCCCGTGAGGGTGGGAGATATTGTTATACTCAGTCCAGAGCTTGGGGGTACAGTGGAAAGGATAGGCCCCAGGAGTACAACTATCGTCACGGCGGATAATGTTGCGGTAGTTGTCCCTAACTCCAAATTGATGGACTCCGAGATTGTAAACTGGAGTCAGCCTTCAAAGATGTTGCGGGTGCACATCTTCGTTGGTGTAGCCTACGGTTCAGACCTAGAGCTGGTGAAGAAGTGCCT
The DNA here is from genome assembly GCA_023261505.1 of Planctomycetota bacterium. GTDB lineage: Bacteria > Planctomycetota > Brocadiia > Brocadiales > Bathyanammoxibiaceae > JAHFOV01. The sequence continues at coordinate 10,597 of JAHFOV010000056.1, read as the reverse complement.
TCTTGAGGTGGCAAGAGAACATCACATGGTAAGAAAATACCCTGAACCCATGGTGAGATTTGATAAGTTTGGTGACAGTTCGCTCAACTTTGAGCTCATATACTGGGTGGACGGTCCCTACGAAAGGTGGATAACCTTGAGTGAACTAAATTTTGCCATAGACAAAACCTTCAGGGAACATAACATTACCATACCCTTTCCTCAGCAAGATGTCTATATACGTACTGTTGCGACACCTGCCTCAGACATACCAAAGGAAACGAAAGAGGCAAAGAATACAGGCCAGGGGTCTTCAAACACGGAATAAATATCCTAACCTGAGTAACAGGAATTGTATAAGTGTAGGAATTCCATAGATTTATATGTAGGCTAGCAGGTGGTCCAGGATGGATATAGTTTAATACCAATGCTAAACTCTCTATGTCTCTACTCTTGACAAAAAAGTAAATTTATTTAGTATAAATTAAGTCTTTCCGAAGTTCTCATCTTTTATTCAGGTGAACCTGCTGGGAAGGTTCAATGACCTACCTGGTATGGCAGGTGTGTTGATTAGATAATTATTGATTAGAGAATAGAAATGTTCCATTATACAGAAAAGTTCCGTAAGGGGGTCTTATCAGTATTTTTTGCATTATTAATCCCCTTCCTGTTGATTTTCCTTACCTTACCCGAATCCGGCCAAGCCCTATTTCTGGACTGGTATACAGGGGAAAAGGCACCCAAATACCTTCTTACTGGTACGGTTTGCTCCTACGTAGACAGGTTCTATGTAGAGCAGGAAAGGATTCACTCCCAACATATGCTCGTTGAGGGCCTCCAGGGGCTGGAGAGGCTTCTGCCAGAGGTTCAGGTAGAGCCCAATGAAACTCAAGGTACCCTGGATATCACTGTAGGGGAGGGGAAAAAGAGGTTAGATATGTCGAAGGTTCAAAGCCTGGACGATACCCTTACCCTGATAAAGGAGGGCCTTTTTTTCATACAAAATAACCTGGAAGATACATCAAAAGCCAGCGAAATAGAATACGCCGCTATTAATGGCATGCTGAGTGACCTTGACCCACACTCGGTCCTCTTCCCACCAAAGGAGTACAAGGAGTTTATGATCGGCACCTCTGGTAGGTTCGGTGGATTGGGGATGGTAGTAGGTATGAAGGATATGACCCTGACGGTAATCTCGCCCATAGAGGGTACTCCAGCCTACAGGGCAGGTTTAAAGGCCGGAGACAAGATTTTGGAGATAGATGGGGAATCCACGGTAAATATGTCACTGCAAGAGGCCGTCAGTAAGCTGCGGGGAGAACCAGGTACAAAGGTCACCATCTATGTCGTGGCCGGGAAAGCGGCAGAACCAAAAATGGTAACCCTTAAGAGAGAAATGATTTCATTACCCAGCGTAGAGTCGCAGCTTCTGGAGGGAAATATAGGCTATATAAAAATCAGGAGTTTTCAGGAAGATACAGTGGAAGATCTGGACAAGAACATCCAGCAGCTTCAAAAGGCCTCCACGGGGTTAAGGGGTGTAATCCTGGACATGAGGAATAATTCAGGCGGGCTTCTGGACCAGGCGGTGGGGGTATCTGATAGGTTCCTGGAAGAAGGAATTATCGTGGTAACAGTTGGTCCGGGCAAGAGACAGCGGGATGTGCAGCGGGCCCGTTACTCCGAAAAGGACTTAACTTTTTGTCCTATGATAACAATAATAGATTCTGGTAGCGCCTCAGGCTCGGAGATTGTGGCCGCCGCCCTGAAGGAGAACGAGCGTGCCCTTGTTATCGGGGACAGAAGCTTTGGCAAGGGTAGTGTCCAGCAACTATATGAACTATCTGGTACTTCGGCCTTGAAGCTTACTGTCGCCAAATATCTTACACCCCTTTATAGAGACATTCAGACCCTGGGGGTAACTCCTGATGTTAATCTAGTGCCGGTAATACTGGGAAAGGAAAATATCGTACTGGAAAAGGGTACAGCAGGTGTCCTGAGGGAAGAAGATCTGAGAGGGCACTTGCACGGAGAGGTTACCCCTCCAGAGCCCGCTCTTGTCACCTTAAAGTATCTTGCTGCTCAAGTGGAAACCCCTGAGGTTGAAGAAGAAACCCTTTACCAACAAAAGGACCTCTCTAAAGATAAACAGGTGCAGATTGCTCTTGAACTGGTGAAGGCCACAACAGTCCATGCAAGGGAAGAAATGCTGAACGACCTCTGGCCTCACTTTCAAACGCTGAGGAATACCGAGGAAGGAAAGATTATTAAGGCCTTGGCTGAACTGGGAATAGATTGGTCTACTGGAAAAGATACCAAAACTCCAAAACCCGTAGCCTCCTTTACGTTCCAACCCTGGAAAGAGAAATGGAACGCAGGAGAGACGGTTAACGTTACCCTCACAGTTCATAATCAGGGAGAAGGATCCCTTTACAGGATGTATGGCATTACAGAGTCTAAAGACCCCCTTATGGACAAACTAGAATTTCCTCTGGGCAAGATAGAGGGGGGTAGCTCTAAGAGCTATACGCAAAAGATAGAGTTACCCAAAAATATGTTTGATAGGGCTGATGGGTTTACGGTTAAATTCTCTGAGCTAAATGGAAACAGCCCAAAGGACATCACAAACACCTTAACAGTTGAAGCACTGCCCAGGCCAGAGTTTGCCTTTTCTTATCAAATAGTAGAGGCTAATACGGAGGGGCGTAGGCCCGATGACGATGGGCTGGTTCAAAAAGGAGAACTCCTCAATCTGCTGGTGACAGTACGAAACATTGGAAAGGGCGCTAGCTCCAAAAACATGGTTACTATAAGGAACCTGAGCCAGAAGGAAGTTTTCATAGAAGAGGGCAGTAAGGAGTTAGGAGAACTTGCCCCGGAGGAAGAAAAGACCGTACGTCTACGCTTCCTGGTAAAAGAGGCCCTCGAGGCTAAGGAATTCAGCATGGACCTGGTAGTAACAGACCTTAATTTCGGTGTCTATCTCACGCAGAAATTGACCTTCCCTGTAATGGCCTCCAGGGTCTCCCCTCCTGTGGTAGAGGTGGCCAAACACGTCCAGTCCACGCGTGCAACATTTGTTTATGGGGGAAGGTCAACGGAATCTCCTGTCATGGCCTTACTAAAAAAGGGAAGCATAGAGAAGGCCGATGGTTGGGTAGCGGGCTGGTATAGAATAAGCTTACCTAATGGGGGTAGGGGTTGGATAGCCGCTACAGATGTCACTGAGACGACGGTAGCAAAAGAGGAAACCATTGCCCTTCAATTACAGTATATGCCCCCAGTAATTGAGTTTGAGAGGCCCACTCTCAGCCTTCCCTCGAGCAGAATGGTACTATCAGGCAGTGCCAGAGACGACCAAACGGTCAAATACCTCTTCATAATAGTAAACAACAAAAAGGTCTTCTTCAAATCTCAAAAGAAAGGGGAGAAGTCCAGGGAAGTCACCTTCACCAGTGAAATCCCTCTGAAGGAGGGACCTAACACGGTAACCATCGTGGCTAGAGATAATGATGGACTTACTTACTCGCGGAGCTTTGTTGTAAGCAGTAAGCCCACTCTGGTAAAGGGTACTGAAGTAGAAACCCCCTAGGACTTGGGGATGGATGACTGACGGGACGTCTTGCCTCTGGCAGATTCGCCGCCACCAGCTTCCTCTCCGTGATAGTACTCGCTGAGAATCTGCGCTATTTCAGTTCTGGTAAAGGATGGAGGAGGAATTTTTCCCTCGCTCAGCTGCCGCCTTAGTTCTGTGCCACTTAAAGAGACATGATTAGATGAATCGTGGGGGCAGGTCTTGTAAGAGGCCATGCCGAAGCACTCCTTACAATAGAAGGTGTAATCAAAGAAGAGGGGGGCTATCCCTATCTCCTCGGGCTCAAACTCGTCAAAGATGTAGTGGGCGTCGAAACTGCCGTAATAGCTTCCCACCCCGGCGTGGTCTCTTCCCACAATGAAGTGGGTACAGCCGTAGTTCTTTCTGACTAGGGCATGAAAGATGGCCTCTCTAGGGCCGGCGTAACGCATGGACGCAGGAAATACAGACAGCACCACCCTGTCTTTAGGATAATACTTTTCCAGAAGTACTTCATAACATCTCATTCTTACATGGGCAGGGATATCGTCCCCTTTTGTCTCTCCAACCAGGGGGTGAAGAAGGAGGCCATCCACCACCTCCAGGGCGCACTTCTGTATATACTCATGGGCCCTGTGCACGGGATTACGGGTCTGAAACCCTACTACCCGCTTCCAGCCCTTCTTGTGAAATAGCTCCCTTGTCTCGGAAGGGTCCATCCTGTACTTTAAAAAGTCTATATGTTTGGGGCGGTTAACCACGCTTATATTCCCACCAAGAAGTATTTCACCGCTCTCGTAAAGGCGTTTCACCCCAGGGTGCTTATCCTCCAGGGTGCCATAAACCTCCAGGGCAGTTTTTTCTTTATCGTAACAATATTTTTCCTCTAGTTGCAGCAGGGCCAGTACTGTATGGGTGCTGTCTTCCAGGGCTATGTATTCTCCCTCCTTAAAGGATTTTGCCTCTCCCTCCCTCGCTGACAGTACCACAGGCAAGGACCAAGGGAGGCCATTGGAAAGCCTCATTGTGTCTACAACTGGTTCAAAATCTTTCTTACACATAAAGCCCTCAAGGGGGCTACAAGCCCCAACGGCTATCATCTCCAGGTCAGAGATTTCCCACGGAGTAAGCTCAATGTGCTTCACGCCTTTTGACTTTTCCAGGGCTTCCTGCCTCTCCTCTCCCTGGAGTATCCTGTTTATCAATCTGCCTCCATGAGGTGTTATGCCTTTGGTCACTTAGTCTTTCCTCCTTAAAGTTCCATTTTGAATGACTTCTATCTCAAACTCCTCCTTTTTTCCCCCTTCCCCTTCCACAACGCAGTAGGTCTTCCTGCCTTTAACAGAGGCTTTAAGGGAGGTCTCTTTTCCCAATATCTGAAAGGGCAACCGGAGGCTGATAGCTGACACAGGACAATCCTTGACACATGCTGTACAGGCCCAACAATCTTGGGGGTAAAGAACCACAGGCCGGTCATCTTCAGGGTTTACCCCGATAAGGTCTCCAGGACAGATGCGTTCGCAGCGCTTCTCTTTAGCCCCCCCGCAGCGGTTGCAAACTTTATAATCAATCCTGACCATGTAGTCCTTTCTCTAGAATCTTTATTTCAGCGGTGTCTACGTCCATAACGGAGTTAACAAATTTAAGCCAATGGGCATCGTCTCTCTGAGGATAATCAAGCCTGCTCTGTGAACAAGGCCATCGGGTCTCTTTCCTGTAAAGGAGGTGCTCCACCACCGTCCGGGCCACGTCTATCCTATCAACTACCTCCATACAGGCCACCAATTCATGATAATTCTCTGCCTTAAGATAAGGCACATTAGACTTCAAATCCTTTAGTAAGGTTCTACCCATCAGAAGCTTCTCTTCATTAAGTTCATAGCGGGTAGAAAGACCTCCCGCATATTCATCCATTATCTTCTGCAGCCACTCCTCAGCTTCCTGAGGCGAGAGCCCGTCCCTCCGCTTAAGAGGCATTTCTGTCCGCGACTGTTCCTTTTTTATCAAGTCTTCATCTATTGAGGGTAGTGACCCTGGTGTAATCTCTTGTAATGCGCTTCTTGTGGCTATCTGTCCCTCCACCCAGCACCCACTTACATACTTTTTGGGCGCGCCACCTGCCACGTCCCCTGCAGCGTAAAGCCCCTTCAATGTAGTTCGCCTTTCCACGTCCACCCAATAACCTGCCTCGCCGTGTCCACCCACCACATAAGGTTCGCTCCCTGCTATCTCAAAGCGATAGTCCCCAATCTCTCTACCTGCCAGCATCAGTAGCATGGCAGGGCTCATGTTTAAGAGGTCCACCTTAAACTGCCTCAAGGTTTGGGCATCTATATGACTGAGGTCAAGGTAACAGGGTCCCCTTCCTGCTTGATTTTCCAGCACTGCGCTAAGAAGCCTGAAGTAAGTTGAACTCTCTCTTACTGGAGAATCTTTATGGTATTTCTCCAGATAAGGCTCTCCCCTGGCATTTATCTGCTTGGCTCCTGCGCCTAGAGCAAGGGTCCCAGTAGGGGCCTGGACGTCCTTCACCCTCAGGGCAATAAAGCGGTTTTCAAAAGAGGTCATTTCGGCCCCGGCCCTCAGGCCGATTGCATAACCGGTTCCTACATTCCAGGGGCAGTACCACATTAGATGACGTCCGCTGCCTGGATTAGGAGGTTTATGGAGGCCAGAGGCACCTCCCGTGCAGACAATTAGAGCCTTGGCCCTTATTACATAAAGATTTCCATCCCTTATGCCAAGGCCGAAAGCCCCAACTATCCTATCTTCCTGTTTGATAAGATTAGTAACCGCAACGCGGTTCAACACCTCAACCCTGTGTTTTCTAACTGCCTCTGCCAATATGGGCTTAAGTCTTTCGCCGAGTACCCTTACGCCTCGCCGTCCCCTCGGCTTATAACTCCCGTCAGGCCTCTTCTCTATCGGTAATCCCCATTCTTCTACCTTTTTAACAGTATCGTTCAAGCCTCTAGCTATGCTTAGCACCAGGTCTTCCCTTACTACCCCCATGAAGTCTTGTTTTACATAATTTAAGTAAGACTCCGGGCTTTCCCCAGGGTTGATATAGGCATTTATAGCATTCAGCCCCATAGCCAGGCACCCACTGCGGTCTATATGGGCCTTTTCTACTATCAGGCACCTTAGGCTTGGCGACTGGGTCTTTGCCTCCACTGCCGCATAGCAGCCAGCCGCCCCCCCGCCAATTATCAAGAGGTCTGTGTCTTTTCTAACTATTTCCATAAATGAAAAATCCAAAGTTCAAAGCCCAAAATCCAAATAAATTTCAAAGCTCAAAGTCCAAAATAATTTTGAACTTTGGCACTTGGCATTCATTTGAAATTTGGATTTTGGCATTTGAACTCTAAATTAAACAATGGCTGATGAATCCTTTCTTGCTCTAGCAAAATATTAAGCGTTACATTTTCAACACTTTGGAGCATGGCACTGTACATATTTTTCCAGAGGTCCCTTATTACACAGGAGGCTTCCAGTGGGCAGTGCAGGGTGGGAGCCAATCGCTCATCCACACAATCAGAAGGCGCCAAAGACCCGCCTTCAAAAATCTCTATAACAGATTTTATATTTACATCTTTAGGGTCCCTTGCAAGGCTGTGGCCACCCCTCGCACCCCTTACACTCACTACCACCCCAGAATTTCTGAGAGTTAGCAGAATCCTCTCTAAAAATGATATTGGTATCTCCCTTGATTGGGCTATCTCCCGACTCAGGACATATCCCTTCCCGTACCGTTGACCTAATTCCATCAAGGCAAGGATGGCATATTCTGTCTGACTGGATAGTTTCATTCTTCGCTATGCTCAGATATTATTCTTGATTAAGTATTAGACAATGTAGATAAATTGTAAAACAAAACCTCTTTTGCGTCAAATGAAATTGAATGGAAGATTGGAAAGTAGTTATAAAGCCATACAGTGGGTTGTCTTAAAGTAACATATAATCCTAAAAATGTAGGGGCAATTCATGAATTGCCCTTACAACTTTGCCCCAATTATTATGGCAGAGTCTTTATCAAGGAAGCGTGTCTTAATTCTTGAGAAGCCAGCCTTAGAGAGCCATTCCTTAATCTCTTCCTCTCTGTAGGAGGCTCCACTGCATGTACCCAGGAGCATGTTTAGACTAAAAAAGGTGGGGAACAGTGGAGCACAACCTGATTTGTCCAAAACCATGTCATGTACAATTATCAGGCCCTCAGGCTCTAGGGCCTTGTGGCACTTCTTCAATATGGAGACATTGGTAGGGGGGTCATATATATGGAGGATGTTGGATACCAGCACGGCATCAAAAGCCTCTTCAGGAAGGTCTTCTTCAAGGAAGTTTCCCACTTGTGTGGTGACTCTATCCTCAAGACCTGCCTCTTTAATAAACTCCCTGGCTATCTCCAGGTTAGGAGCGAGGTCATATACTACGGCTGTGAGGTTGGGATTCTTTTGGGCAATTGCGATGGCATAAGTCCCAGGCCCACCTCCCAAGTCAAGTAGACGGTGAAAGGGTTTGACACCCAGTTTTTTTAATAAGATTTTGACCTTCATCCTGGCCAGGTTATGCATGGAGGTCATGAAATCCCGTACTTTCTGCGGGTCAGGCTCTTTTTCTGTTTCCTCTACTACTGAGCGCCCAGTGCGGATTGCCTCTTGTAGCCTTTCCCACCGCACCCATAGGTTATGAAGGTGGTGTATGCGGTCACCCTGATAGTTAGGTGCACCTTTTATCAGGTATTGGGAGGCGATAGGGGTATTCTGATACCGGTTTGCCTTTTTGTACAAAAGCTTTAGCGCCACCAGGGCGTTAAGTAACATCCCGGTGGCCCTGGGGTCGGTGCCAAGCCTCTTGGCTATCTCCGCGGATTCTTTGTCCCCTTTCTTTAGGAGTTCAAAAACCCCTAATTCTACCCCTGCAAAGACTACCTGGGACTTCCAGTAGGCCCAACCCAGCTCCAGCAGAAAATCAAGGTCTTTTTTCATGGTATAGTTGAGGTGGTAGGGGCGTATTGTTCGCCACGGCGAATTCCTGGCAAGTCCGCCGAAGGAGGATGCCTTCGGCATGACAATACGCCCCTACAAATTCGCAGTGTCTCCTCTGCAATTTTTCGAGCCTTTTTCTGCCCGTTTTCTTGCTCGTAAAGACTGAGAATCTCCTCGTAGCTATTTATTAAAATTCTATTTATTTTCAATAAACAGTCATTATCAGATTGGGGAATACAGCAGGATTGGGCATCTTTGGGTTTGAGTATGGAGAGGACACCGTGGCACAACCGACTTACAACGTCATAGAAAGACTGCACCTCTGGATTTTCAAAATCGTACTGTAATTCATAATTGCCCAGACGTAGGGACAGACCTGAAGGTCTGTCCCTATCGGACAGGGCTGAAGCCCTGTCCCTACATCGGTAATAATCGGGTGTACCCATGAAGAGCGTCTGTTTGTGAGACAGCAGGTGGGCAGTAATGGCTGGGGAGCGTAGAAGTTGAGTATCTTTAAGGAATTCAAGGTTGGTTCTTATGTCCTCAAGGCTGGTTTGAGGTTCAAACATGATAAACCCCAGGTTTGGTTCTATCCCGAAGTGTCTCAGGAGATTTATTGCCCTTCTATTAATCTCTCTAGTGGTGCCTTTTTTGAACTTCTCTAAGTTATGGTCACAAGCATTTTCCGCACCCAGGAACACCTCCCTTAGCCCTGCCGAAACGAGTCTTGATAAAGATACTTTTTCCAGGTCGTTGGCCCTACACTCCATTCCGAAACGGATGTTGAGTCGCTCCTTCAGGAGAATATCTGCCAGATTCTTTGCCCTCTCTTTTCCTGCCCTACCTGGGCCGAAGAAATTGGCATCGGCAAAATAAAAGTAGCGCATCCCCTTTGCGTATAAATTCTTTATTTCTTGACAGATATTTTCAGGGCTTCTACCCCGCCATCTATGGGAGTGGCCCCGCCACCCATAAAAAGGGCCTACATAACAGAACGTGCATCTTCCGTAACAACCCCTACTGCCCAGGATATAAGTGGTCAACCCTTTTTCCTGGTAAAGCGGTAATAGAGAACGGTCAGGAAAGGGGAGGTTGTCAGGTTCGTTGCCTTCATCCCTATAGTTAGCCACAATCTCCTCACCTTTTCTGAAGGCGAGGCCTTTTATGTGAGATAGGTCAGGTGCTTTTCTTTCCCACTGAATGCCCCATTCCCCCTTTTCTAAAGGGGGATTAAGGGGGATTAAAGCCTGCGCAAGTTCCAGAAAGGTATACTCTGGCTCGCCCAGGGTCACAGAGTCCACAAAAGGGAAACGCTTGAGAATCTCACGGAAGGCAAAGGTAGGGTAGTATCCATAAAGGTTAATGTGGATATGTTTTTTGTGGGTACGAAGCTGGGAAAGTAAGTTGAAGACTTCCTCCGTCTTTTCCCATAAGTAAACCAGATGAACACCCAGTAGGGGCGTATTGTCATGCCTGAGGCATCCTCCTTCGGCGGACTTACCAGGAATTCGCTGTGGCGAACAATACGCCCCTACCAATTCTTTTAGGGTATCTTGGATAGATAGGCCCAGGAGGTGGGCATCCAGGAGTTCGGCCTCTATGCCTTTGGAGCGGAGTAAGGAGACTATGTAAGGGCTGAACAGACAGGCCGATAATGGTGCATTGACCACCTCCTGGAATCTGGAGGGGTCAAGTGGCCTGGGGTGTTCAAGAAGGAGGACTGAGGGGGAATGTTTGGAAGGCATGTTTATTCTTTAAATTCATTCCTTCGGCTTTTTCTTTTCGAACTTTTCGGAAAGGAACATTTTTATAATGGAAAATTTATTAAGAATAACAAATCTTTTCATGCTATTTTAAAATACTACAAGGTTTCTGTTGTATTAGGGTTGCCGAAGCCGCCAAAAACAATTTGTGCGAGGCTGAGCGAAGTCGGCAACCCAATGTTAGGCGATCATTTTGCTTTGTGCTAATTTTGTGGACCGCTCATACCGTTGAGTAATTTAAGTTAAACAGTATTTAGTGCTGTCTGAACGTCGTTGATCAAGGTCACGAGTTCCGC
>JAHFOV010000055.1 GCA_023261505.1 Planctomycetota bacterium | reverse complement strand
CTCGACTCCATGATTGGTTACAAAAATGACAGGTACTTGCACTTTGGCTGGGCGTCGGCCCGTCTGGATGATCTGGCTAATTACGTACCTGCCAGGTTTGCCTCTCGTCTCATCCCACTGGCCTCATTACTTGTTGGCCTGAGATACAAGGAATGTTACTTTTTTACGATACGGGACGGTAGAAAGCATCCCAGCCCCAATAGCGGTATCCCAGAGGCCGCCTTTGCAGGGGCACTGGGGGTTCAACTAGGCGGGCCTAGCACCTACGGAGGCATTCTATCCGAAAAACCCCTCCTCGGAGAGCCCGTAGAGCCTATGACAACTCAAAAGATTAGCGAAGCGGTAAAACTTGCTTATATCACCTCTTTTCTGGGCCTGGCCCTTGGAGGCATTGTCAGAACAGTAGTAAAGGTCTAGCAAAGATGTTATTTTCGCAGGCTAAAGCCTGCGGCTACCCAAAGGCCATCCTTAGGGTTTCCATAGAGGTTTAACAAATATGCCTATTTATCCTTCTTTACTTATTGCTGGTACGCATAGCGGAGTAGGCAAGACTACCGTTACCCTGGCCCTTATGTCTGCCCTAAGGAAGAAGGGTTTAAGGGTTCAAGGGTTCAAGGTGGGTCCTGATTATATTGACCCCAGCCACCACACCCTTGCTACAGGCTTACCCTCAAGGAACCTGGACACATGGATGATGGGTACAGAAGCCTGCCTGGAACTCTTTGCCAGGGCGGCCTCTCGTGCCGATGTATCGGTGATAGAAGGGGTGATGGGGCTTTACGACGGGCACAGTGACGGCACTGGGGCAGGCAGTTCTGCCCACCTTGCCAAGCTGCTCGGAGTGCCTGTTATACTTGTCATGGATGCAAAAGGACTTGGGCAAAGTGCCGCTGCTATGGCGTTGGGGTACAAACTCTTTGACCCGGAAGTCTTTCTCGCAGGCATCATCCTCAACAATGTAGCCAGCGAGTCCCATCTGGAATATTTAAAGAAACCCATAGAAGAAAAGGTCGGGCTACCAGTGCTAGCTTATATGAAGAAGGACGCGAGCTTAAGTATACCCGAAAGGCACCTGGGCCTTGTCTCATCCCAGGAGTCAATGAATCCTGACTATTATACAAGCCTGGCGGAGAAGCTTATCTGGGTAGGTAAAAAAGGGCCTCAGGAGATTGCCGGCTTTGCCAGGGGGATTGCACCACAAACGCCTAAGGCGTTTTCTGTAGGGGCGACCCGCCAGGTCGGCCCTACGCGCATAGCCCTGGCCCAGGACGAGGCCTTCCATTTTTACTACCAGGATAATCTGGACTTACTGGAAACGCTGGGAGCAAAGATTCTGCCCTTTAGCCCTTTAAAAGACAGCGCCCTACCCTCAGGGGCTGAATTGATTTACATTGGAGGTGGCTTTCCTGAGCTTTATGCTTATCAACTGGAGGCCAACTTTCCTATTAGGGAGGCCATAAGGCAAGCGGCTGAGAAGGGAGTTACTATTTATGCCGAGTGTGGCGGGTTGATGTACCTCATGGAACGACTGCTAGATTTTGAAGGCGGTTCATATAAAATGTGTGGTGTTTTTAATGGCACCAGCCGCATGGAAAAAAGGAGACAGGCCCTGGGTTATGTTACTGTACAGGCAAGGCAGGACAACCTCCTTTGCAAAAAGGGAGAGACTCTAAGAGGTCACGTCTTTCATTGGTCTAGACTGGTTGATGTGCCAAAGGATACCGCCTTCGCTTATCAGCTAGAAAAGGCTACGGCAGAGGGCATCACTAGCGTTGGTCTGGATGGTCTTCAGAAGGACAATGTCCTTGCCTCCTATGTGCATGTACATTTTGCCCAAAACACGGCCCTGGCATCCAATCTTCTATCCTCTACCTGGAGGGTAAAAGCCTGTAGTGAGCGGAGCGAATCTATATGAAGACGGCAGTCTTGGTGATAGCCCATGGGAGCCGACTAAAGGCAGCCAATGAAGACCTCTACGGTATAGTGCGATGGCTCAGGGCCGTAGATAGATGGGAAATAGTAGATCCCTGCTTCTTGCAGTTTGAAGAGCCGAACCTCCCACAAGCAGTAGAGCACGCACTCAACCAAGGGGCTGACAAGATAGTCCTTGTGCCTTTCCTACTGTTTCCCGGGAATCACCTGCAAAGGGACATACCCGAAGAGGTGGCGACACTACGCAAAAAATATCCCCAAGTAGAAATCTCGCTAACAAGACATCTGGGTATAGATGAGCGTCTTGCACAGATGGTTATAGAAAGGGTAGAGGAAACATTAGGCGATGGGACAGCGAAGCCAGCAAAGATCCTTCGTCCAGATGAGATTGAGGTTGAGAGTTTCAGAATTATTGAGACCTTATTAGATTTAAGTCCCTTTCCTGAGGCCTTTAGACCCATAATAAAAAGAGTGGTGCATACTACAGGGGATCCTGATTTTGTTGGGACTCTTGTTTTTCATCCGGAGGCTGTCTCCGCCGGGATGGAGGCCATAAAAAAAGGCAGGAACATCTTTACAGACGTTAACATGGTCAAAACTGGTATAGATAAAAAGATACTGGCCCATTTCGGCGGGAAGGTAATATGTAGAGTAGCTAGCCCCAGCGTAAGGAAGAAGGCAGAGGAGGAGGGCAAGACCCGTGCCTCAGTGGCTATCAGAGCTTCAGCCCCAGCCCTCTCCGGGGGGATAGTAGCCATAGGTAACGCACCTACAGCCCTAAGGGAGACTATAAGGCTTATAGGGGAGGGGAAGGCCAGACCTGCCCTTATCATTGGCATTCCAGTAGGTTTTGTGGGAGCGGCAGAGTCCAAGTCAGAACTTGAGAAACTCTCTATCCCCTTTATCACCAACAGGGGCACGAAGGGGGGAAGTACAGTGGCCGCCGCCATTGTAAATGCACTCTTAAGGTCGGCCCAATCAGGGTAGCGTGCGATCCGCCTCAGGCGGATGTCGCACGATTTAACAACGTGCCAGACGAACTGGCACGCTACATAATGATTATGAGTAATTTACGGTATGGATATACTACTGGTAGTTGTGCGGCGGGTGCCGCCCTGGCTGCAACACAGGGCCTCCTGACCGGGGCGATACCTGACAGAGTGGAACTACCCACCCCCTCAGGAATTTCTCTGAAGTTAGAGATATTAGAGAAATCTTTGGGAAAAGATTATGCCTCCTGTGCCATAAGGAAAGATGCCGGGAGTGACCCTGATGTAACACATGGGTGTCTGGTCTTTGCACGCATTACGCCGTATTATCCTGCTTGTCATTCTGAGCGAAGCGAAGAATCTTCAAAATCTAACAAGGAGAAGATTCTTATTGAGGGCGGCGAAGGGGTGGGCAGGGTGACCAAGCCAGGCCTCAGGGTTTCTCCTGGTCAGGCCGCTATTAACCCAACACCACGAGACATGATTAAATGTGCCGTAGCGCCACTTTTGAAGGAGTGGAGTGGACTAAAGGTTACCATCTCGGTACCGGGTGGGGAAGAACTGGCAAAGCAGACCTTCAACCCCAGGTTGGGCATCCTCGGAGGCATCTCCATAATTGGCACTTCTGGAATAGTGAGGCCCATGTCCCAGGAGGCGTTAAAGGACTCTTTAACAGCTTGCCTGGATGTGGCCAAGGCCCTGGGTTATGAAACCATTGTCCTCGTGCCGGGCAACCTAGGAGAAAGGGCCTGCCGAAGACACTTTAATCTTCCTCAGGAGCAGGTGGTACAGATGGGGAATTTTCTTGGATTTATGCTTGTGGAGGCGGCCTTAAGGAACTTTAGCAGGATAATATTGGCCGGTCACCCAGGTAAATTAGCAAAGCTCATTCGTGGAGACCTGGACACTCACAGCTTGAAGTCCGCACCAGCAACGGATATTATGGAGAAGATATTAGAAGAGGAGGGCCTAGAAGAGGAAACCCTTAAAACTTTAAAGGACTCTCCAACCGTGGAGGGCATATTGCAGGGACTTAAGCTCTTGAATAAACTGAAACTTATTGACTGTGTTGCTGATAGGATAGAATTTGCGGCTGAGACACTGCTCCATGGGAAAGTAGAAATGGGGGTAATACTTTTTGATATGGAACTAGGCATCGCAGGTCTTTCCAGGGGAGCGAGAAAGTGGCAAGGAGGATTGGCAACAAGGTAGTTATTGTGGGTTGCGGGCCTGGCTCTTTGGGCTACATAACACTGAAGGCCCTAAGGCGCATTCAGGAGGCGGACGTCCTGGTAGGCAGCCGAAGGCTTTTAAGTCTTTTCCCTGAGGTGCAGGCAGAAAAACTCGCCCTTGGGGGGAAAAATTATCGTCCACTGCTGAACAAGATAGCTTCCCTCAGCATGAGGAAAAGAGTCGTTGTCCTGGTAAGCGGAGACCCTGGATTCTTCAGCTATGCCAGTTTATTAATAAACAAATTAGGTAAAGAAACCTGCGAGATAGTCCCGGGGATAAGCTGCATACAACTGGCCTTTGCCGCAATAGGAAGATCCTGGAACGATGCCTGCTTTGTTAGCCTGCACGGCCGAAAGACAGCACTGCCGAGACTAGTAGAAGCCCTGAAAACCAGAGATACGGTGGCAGTGCTTAACGATAATGCAGTTAGTCCAGGTCTCCTCTGTGAGTTCCTGCGGAAGGAAGGTATCAAAGGGAAGAAAATCTATTTATGCGAGAACCTCTCCCTGGAGAAAGAGCGTGTAAGAGAACTTGACTTTTCCTCCCTGGAAGAGATAGAGGCGGAGGGGATGAATGTAATGATATTCCTCTCGGAGTGATAGATTTAACACATAATTACAGACTACAGATTACAAATCACAGATTATAAATTATTCACCACCCCTTTATCCCCTCCTTCTGAAGGAGGGGGAAGAGGGGAGGTAAGTTTGTTTAATTTGTAATTCTTCTATTATGACCTTAGGCGATTTCTATGGAATAGGTATAGGACCAGGTGACCCGGAACTCCTCACCCTTAAGGCGGCCCGTATCATTAAAGAGGTAGATGTTATCTTTGTACCCAAGGCGGGCATCAAAGAGGAGAGTATGGCCCTGGATATAGCCAGACCCTTACTGGATGGCAAGAGGGTGGTGGAGAAAGTCTTCCCCATGATAAAAGAGACTGAGAGGCTTGAATCTCACTGGAGGGAGGCCGCACTGGCTATTAAAGAAGAACTGGAAAAGGGTAGTAGCGTTGGCTTCCTGACCATAGGAGACCCCCTGACCTTCAGCACTTATGTGTATCTCCTGAGGTGCCTTAGGGAGATGATTCCAGAAGAAAAGATTCACACCATCCCGGGGGTCACCTCCTTTAATGCCGCCGCCAGCCTTGCCAACCTTTCTTTAGCCCAGCGTGATGAAAAGGTTGCGATTATCCCCGTCCCCGATGAAGTAGAGAATCTGCGCCCCATCCTGGAGACCTTTGATACCATAATTTTAATGAAGGTAGCCAAGAGGCTAGACCAGGTAATAAATCTCCTTGAGGAAATGCACCTCACCCAACACTCCCTCTTTGCCTCCCATGTGGGTCTAAAGGACGAATACCTCACTCGAAACCTTACCGAACTAAAGGGAAGCGGGAGGGGGTATATGTCAATAATTATAGTCAGGAAGTGAGCTTTGTGGGGTTTGTCAGCAAGGGCATCGGTTGTGGGTTTTTAAAATAAAGTAAGAACAGCAAGTTCATTGTAATCGCCCGTACAAGGGGAGGAAAAATTATAATGGCAAATCTTTTTTGGAAGCAAAAAGACAAGAAAACCCTTAACCTCCTCTCAACCCCATTTGTTTCTGAGGAAGAGTTTGAAAGGGTAATTTTTGAAACAAAAGAGATACTTGAGGACGTATTTCTTATTAAGCGACAAATCCGTGGTGGAAAAAAAGCAGGCATACCAGATATCATCGGCATAGACAATGATGGCAACGTTTGCATTGTAGAAATGAAAAACGTCTCTATAGATGCCTCGGTAATTCCTCAAGTTCTGGCTTACGCCATCTGGGCACAGAAAAATCCAGACTCCATCAAAAATCTCTGGCTTGAAGCACCTGAACAGCCCGAAGATATAGCCGTCAATTGGGACAATTATGAAGTCCGTATAATTATCATTGCTCCGTCAATTGAATCATCTACACTTGAACTAGTTAACACTATTAACTACCCTGTTGACTTAGTAGAAATTAAGAGGTGGGTTGAGGGTCCAAATCATTTCCTTCTTGTTAACAAGCTGGAACCTGAACGTCCCAAAAAGGTGAAAACTGCTCGTGGTTTAGGAGTCTATGACCCTGAGTTCTATGAAAGCCATTATAATAAACAAAGTGTCAAAGCCTTTCTTGCTTTCGCTCAAGAAACGGAACAACTTATTAAAGCCAAAGGTTGGCCTCTAGAAACGAAATTTAACAAGCATTATTGCGGTTTTAAACATGGTTTTTTCAATGCCTTTGGCATACAGTGGTCTAGCTCAAAGTCATTTGCATTCTTTTTCAAACTTCCAAAGTCAGTAGCGGAGAAAACCCGACCCAATGGCTTGAAGATGGATAGATACGATGACCAGTGGAAGCAAGCAGTTTACAAGATTGACCCTTCAAAGACGAAGGTGAAAACGTTCTTGCCGTTGTTCCAAAAAGCGCTGGAGCACATTACCGGAAAAGCGGAATGAGCGGTCTTTTACTGAACTCACTATGTGGCTCCCATCTGAGATTAAAGTCTCACGTAAGGTCAGCAAATGGACTTAGAAAAACTCAGAAGATGCATAAGGGAAGGTCAATATCAATGGAGAAAGCATACGCTCCTTAGATTGGCACAAAGAGAGATTTCACAAGATATTATACTAGAAGTCGTAGATAAGGGAGAGATTATAGAAGATTACCCAGAAGATAAGCCTTTTCCAAGTTGTCTCATTTTAGGATGGGTTCAGGGCAGGCCTTATCATGTGGTAATTGCTCTAGATTTAGAGGGTTTTATGGCTTACATAATAACAGCCTACGAACCATCTCTTGATAAATTTGAGCCAGATTTTAAAAGCAGGAGGAAATAGATTATGGATCTTTGCGCTATATGTGGGGGTGAAAAAAAGAAAGGGAAAACTACTTACAGTGTGGAGCTTGGGTTTGGGGTTGTAGTGATTCGACATGTACCTGCATCAATCTGTACTCAATGTGGAGAAGAGTGGATTGAGGCCGATGTTGCAAAGGAACTGGAAAGGATAGTTGAGATGGCAAGGAAGAATAAATTAGAGGTAGAGGTAGTGGCCTTTAAGTAGGCTTGGTTTAGCATTTGACTGTCATTCTGAGGGAGTGAAACGACCGAAGAATCTAAAAAACAGGAGATTCTTCGCTTCGCTCAGAATGACAAAGTGATAGTGAAACTTGTTAGCCAAATTTACTAATAATTTTTATACGACCAATCTTGAGGGGTAATAACGAAATGCCTGACACACCAAAAAGCCTTTCCGAAGTAGATTTCAAACCTGCTGGCAAGGTCTTCCTCTCTCCCGCTGACTGGAGGGACCAGTTTATTTATTTTCTCCTCGTTGACAGGTTCAATAATGGTGACAAGGAAATACCTCCATTTAACCCTGAGACCACTCCTATTGGAAGGGACGACTCAGAAGGAGAGAAATGGCAGGGTGGAACGCTGAAGGGGGTTACTGATAAGCTAGATTACATCAAGGAGCTTGGCTGTACGGCAATATGGCTCAGCCCTGTTTTCAAAAACCGAAAAGAATTAGACACTTATCATGGCTATGGTATTCAGAATTTTCTAGATATTGACCCAAGGTTTGGGACTTTAAAAGACCTCCAGGATTTAGTAAAAAAGGCACATAAAAAGGGCATGTACGTTATCCTTGACATCGTAATAAACCACACAGGGGATAACTGGGCATATCCAGGAGGATACCCGTATTATTATTCAGAAGGTATGAGGTTCCCCTTCGGTTCCTGGCGTCAGGTCGACCCTGCAGAAGGGATTCAATGGCCTGATGATGCGGCCTGGCCTGTAGAGTTTCAAAATCCTGAATGGTATAGAAGGGAAGGAGAGATAAGAAACTGGGATGCCTTCCCCGAGGCAATGGATGGAGATTTCTGTTCCCTGAAGGAGATTTACACCTCCAATCGTGAAGTCTTGAAGGGTTTAATAGATGTGTATAAATACTGGATTGCTGTGGCAGATATTGATGGATACCGCCTTGATGCAGTCAAACACATTGAAGACTCAAGCGCCGCAATATTATGTTCTGCAATAAGGGAATATGCTCAGAAAATAGGAAAGAATAATTTCTTTTTGTTCGGAGAGATTATTGGTGATGACAGGTTCATAGATGAGTATATAGGCCGTAATGCACGTATTCCTGACACTAACGAGCGCTTTCCTTCCCTTGATGCTGCCCTGGATTTCCCGTTGTGGGGAATTCTGGAGGGAGCTATTAAAGGGTTTACAAATCCTGCTGAATTAAGGGCAAGATATGACAGATTTAAAGAGCTTTACAGCGACCATGGCCAGGCCAGCCAGTATTTTGTGACCTTTGTTGATAATCATGACCAGATTGGGCGTTCTCCAAGAGGGAGGTTTCTCCATAATGATTTGTTTTATGAACAGGCAGTTATCGCAATAGGCTATCTGCTTACCAGTATGGGCGTCCCATGCATATACTACGGTACAGAGCAGGGATTTGATGGTGGAGGAGACCATGATAAATATATAAGAGAGTGCATGTTTGGTGGTAAATGGGGTGCATTTAACACTACAGGCCACCATTTCTTTAATTCTGGGAATATTCTTTACAAAGGAATTTCACGGATAGCAGAAATAAGGCAGAAAGAGACCGCTCTTCGTTATGGAAGGCAATATTTCAGGGAGATTTCAGGAAACGGTATGGATTTCGGTTATCCAATCGATGGCAGGTGTACGCTGGCATATTCAAGGATACTGGATGATACGGAAATACTCGTTGCCATAAATTTGGATTCTAATCCGAGAAGCGATTTTGTAACCGTGGACTCCAACTTGACACCTGCTGGGAGGAAGATGATAAACTTACTGAAACCGGAATCAAACTTTGATGTCCAAACACTAGGGCAACGCCATGCTGTAAAGATTCCACTAGATTCTCATGAAATAGCTATATTAAAACTTGCGTCGCGATAGCCTAAATGTGGCGTTTGTATATCCAGCTTGCGGTTCCCTCCGGTAGAGAGGGCACGATTGGCCCAACAAAGGGCAGAAAGGAGATGAATATGCTACAATTTCTTAGGTTTGGTTTAGTGGTAGCGTTGACATTACCCCTTGTACTGCTATCCAGCGAAGCATGGGCCATATCCGTCTTCTCTAGAAAGTACCAGACTGCTTGCACCACCTGCCATTTTGGAGCCTTCCCCCAGCTCAACGCCTTTGGTGTGGCCTTCAGGGATAGGGGCTACAGGATACCCCCTGATGATGATGTGTATGTGAGGGAAACCCCTGTAACTATGGGTGTTGAGCCCTGGAAGAAGCTATTCCCCAACGCCGTCTGGCCAGCCGCTATCCCAGGCCTGCCACCATTGAGTATTCATACAAGTTCTAACTTTACATTTAATCCCCATCGTCGTACAGACACCGGGAAAACCGGTTTTGATGGGGTAGGGGAGGTAGGACTCTTAACTTCTGGTACCTTTGGAGAGAGCCTGAGCTTCTTCGGTTCTATGGCGCTCTTTGAAAGCAATAATTTTACTCCCAGCAGGGTAGCAATAGATAGATGGTTTTTTGTTTATAGTCCGCAGTTATTTGGTCTACCTTTGGGACGTGTCAACTTCCAGGTGGGACGTTTTGACCCCCGTGCAGCACCCTTCAGAGACCATGTAGACTTGTTGACAAGTGGTACAGTACCTGACCTTGCCAATACCTGGGTGGTGGTGCCAGCCAGCAACTTCACCACCTTCTGGCCCAATCAGCAGGGTATAGAACTCTTTGGTGGTTTGAACGGTCCCGGTGGGAAAGGTGGGCTTCGCTGGGCCGCAGGTGTGGTAAACGGTTCGCCCACCGATCTGGCTATTGAAGGGTTCGGTGGAATAAATACATTTCCCAGGCTGGATGGCCTAATGAGCGTAAGCGCCGTTTCTGCTGCCGTTGAAGATAAGTGGAGTGGCAAGTCGGATGTTAATGACGCCAAAGATTTCTATGCCCGTCTGGAATACAAGATCGGCGGCATGGGGGTTCTGGGCAGTACTACCCCAGAGACCAGTTTAAAGATGACTCAGAACTGGCAAGACCCCTCCGTAACCCTTGGTACATTTTTCTATAGGGGTGAAACCGGGGCCTTTAGTGACATTACCCCTGTAGACCCAACTGACCCTGACGCTGGAGTAAATGGAGACTTCCGTAAGAATGCCAACCGCTTCTGGCGCTTTGGTGGCGAGGCCACTGTAAACTGGTGGAACATACAAGCTACTGGTGCAGCTACCTTCTATAGGGATAAGGTTGCTGGAGGCGTCTTGGCGTTTAACCGTGCAGGGAATAAAGTGTTTGGCAATAATTTTGACACAGATATCTACACCTTTAAGCTGGACTACGTGGCCCTGCCGTGGCTGATACCCTCTTTTAGGTTCGAGAATGTTAACCCCCGCTACGATGTGGCAGATTGGCCCAGTTTCAACCGGTATACAGCGCTACTAACTGCACTGATCAGGGCTAACGTCAAGGTAACCCTTTCCGGGGTCTTCACTGATGGTATCCAAGGAGAAAGGGTACCAGCGCTGGATAACTTTTACAATTTAGGGTTACAATTTGATTTCTAATCCTTGTCCAGAAATCACTTTAGGTTTAGAAGAAACGCAGATTGTTTTGCCATTCTAAGGAAAAGATAGGAGGGATTCTTCATGTTAAACAAGATAAGTTCAGTGCTTGTACTACTTTTCTTTCTCACAGGTACGGCATATGCCCAGTCTATAGAGGAATTAAAAAAGCAGCTTGACGAAGCAAAGGAAATGCTTGAACAACAGAAAGAAGCAATAGCAAGTCAGAAGGCAACGATAGATGCGTTGGAAAAGGCCCTGAAAGAGCTGAGTGAAAAGATTCCACCTCAAGTTATAGAACGTGAGGCCCACTTAAAGGCCTCCATAGCTAGGGGAAAAGAGTTATACATTAGTAAAGGCTGTTTGGAATGCCATGGAGGGGAAGGGCAGGGAGGAAAAGGACCGTTATTAAAGGGGATAACACTGAAGTATGGGGTGGAGTACCTTGCGCTAAGTGTAACCAACCCTGCCATCTCACATGGCGCTAAGCCATCTATGCCAGCCTTTACCGAACTAAAGGATGATGAGGTTAGAGATATTCTGGATTTCCTTGCTACACTCACCCCCGGCCGGGAGAATCTGGAAAGGATAGAAAGGGGTAAAAAGCTGTGGAATAAGCTAGGGTGTCTAGCGTGCCATGGCATAAAGGGGGAAGGGGGTCTTACCGGTCCGTCCCTAAGAGGGCTCACCAAAAAATACAATTACGAATGGATTCGCCTCTGCGTTACTGACCCCGTTGTGCACCACGGCCAAAAAACTATGATGCCAGCTTTTACTGAAGTACCCTTTATGGATGTAGAGGCAGTGATAGACTACATGAATACCTTTTAAAATACTAGAAAGGGCATTGAAGCGTTTGAAAATTCAACCGTAGGGGCACAAAATTTTGTGCCCCCTACTCCTTGAATTCTTTAGTGAACAACTTTGATACCCTGTCTGTCGCCCCTTCAAGGCTAGAGAGGACGTAATTAATGCCTTGCTCATTAACCACGTAACCTGGCCCCCCTTCACTGCTGCTCAAAGGCTCTCGGAAGGCTATCCTGCTGATGTTTTCATCGTTTTTCATTAGCTTTTCCTGGCTCAATGCCCCGAGTTTTAGTAATTTATCTTCGTAGCCTGCCCTCTTGGCGCTCTTTTCTGGAGAGCCCTTCTTCAGCGACCCCAGGGCGTCCTCCCAGTAATACTTCATGTAAATCAGAGAGGCTCCCACCAGTTGGTCCTTCAATGTCTCAACCTCATTTTCTGACCAGTCTTTATGTTGCTTTCCAAGTATGGCCCAGAATTCGCCGTATACTTCTCTGGTAGGCATATTGGACTTTTTAGAGACCATCTGTAGAAGCTGAGAGAGGCGCTCCCTATCTCTCTGATTTATGTAATCTAGGGGGTTTGTAATGCTCTCTGCCAGGATGATACAAGCATATAGTAAAACAGCAAGAAACCAAAACCATTTCAATCTCATTCAAATCTCCTTTATTTTCTGTAGGGGCACGCTGCAGCGTGCCCCTGCATATCCTATAATTTTTACCAGTGCAAGCGACTTCCTGGCCGTTCCTCTCTCCTTTCCTTGGACACTTTTAGCTTGACTTTCTTGGGGGCTGGTTTGGCGAGACGCCTCTCAAAGTGGCGAAGCAGGGCCTTTATGCCCTCTACTGCGCCAAATGTTGTGGCTGATACGCCAACAATTAGTACCCAATCCCACCAGGAAAGGGGTACAGTATGAAATATCGGGTTAAGGAACGGGACATATACAACCGCTGCCTGAAGGGAAAAGGAAATGGCAATGGCTATCAGGAGTTGTCTATTGGAGATAAAGCTTACTTTATAAAAAAGGCCAAAAGACCTGAAGTTGTAGGATAGGAATGCCTCTACCACTACAAAGAAGGTGAAGGCCATGGTTCTGGCCCTATCTACGTTCTCTTCACAGTAGCACAAGAACAGTGTTGGGGCGGCCACTAAAACCCCAACGGCAACAAGAAAAATTATTACCCCTTTCGTGACGATTCCTTCTTTGGGGTCTCTCGGGGGGCGCTTCATTATCTGTAGTTCATAAGGCTCCACCCCCAGGGCCAGGGCTGGAAGGCCGTCAGTAACAAGGTTTATCCAGAGGAGTTGTACAGGTAATAAAGGCAAGGGCATGTTCGCTAGTTCAGCGGCAAAGATGGTAAGAACCTCCGCAAAGTTGGAGGCGAGGAGATAGTACACAAATTTCCTTATGTTCTCATATATACCCCTGCCTTCTTCAATGGCGGAGACTATGGTGGCAAAGTTATCATCCGCCAGTACCATGTCACTGGCCTCCTTCGTAACATCTGTGCCAGTTATCCCCATAGCAACGCCTATATCAGCCCTTTTGAGGGCCGGGGCATCATTGATTCCATCCCCCGTCATTGCCACAATGTGTCCCATCCTCTTATGCATATCGGTTATCCTTACCTTGTGCTGGGGGGAGACCCTGGCGTAAACTCTGACATCAGGGGCTATTCGGGCGTATTCTGTATCGTCAAGGAGGTCCAGTTCTGCTCCGGTAAGGACTTTGCCTTCATCTAAGATACCTATCTCTTTTGCCACGGCTGCCGCAGTATCTTTGTGGTCGCCGGTTATCATAACCACCCTTAATCCGGCCTCACGACACTTTTTATAGGCCTCCTTTACCTCAGGCCTGGGCGGGTCAATCATCCCCTGTAATCCCAGGAATACCAGCCCTTTTTCCTCATGAGGCTCACCCTCTCTCAATTCCTTTCTGGCAAAGGCCAGGACACGCAGGGCGTCACTGGCAAAGAGGTGGTTTACTCCCAGTATCTGGTTAATATCCTTCTTGGTGAGTTCCTCTATCTTTCCGTTTTTGTATATGTGCGTACAACTTTCTAATAACTTTTCTACGGCACCCTTTGTATGCATTACAATTTTCCCGTTTGCAGTGCATATCACAGACATCTTCTTTCTTTCTGAATCAAACGGTATTTCATCTATCCTTTCATGCTGTTTCCTTAAATCTGGCAACCCTCCCTTTGCGGCTGATACTAGGAGTGCTATCTCTGTGGGGTCTCCAATTGGTTCTTTATCCAGGATTGCGTTGTTGCACAATAAACCCGTTTCCAGGAGTAGTTTTACGTCCTTATCAGGTTCTACGTTTTGTCTATTGTTTAAAAACTCACCAGCCTTGTCGTAACCTTTGCCAGTAATGTCCAGGATTTTGCCGTCAACAAATATCTTCCTGACAGTCATCTCGTTTACGGTAAGTGTGCCCGTCTTGTCGGTACATATTGCCGTTGCTGACCCCAGGGTTTCCACGGCCGGGAGCTTTCTGACTATAGCATTTCTCTTTGCCATCCTTGTGAGGCCAATAGCCAGGGTGATGGTCACAACGGCAGGAAGGGCCTCAGGTATGGCTGCTACGGCCAAGGCAACGGCAGTGAGAAATAAGGTCATTATTTCTTCGCGGTTACCTAGACCCGAACGGGCTATCCCAACACCAAAAACTACAGCGCATATTACAAGGATAATAATACCCAGCAGCTTACCCAGCTTCTCCAGGCGCTTCTGTAATGGTGTACTTTCCTTTTCCTCGGCCTGGAGCATTTCGGCTATCTTGCCAAACTCAGTCTCCATGCCCGTAGATGTTACGATACCCTTGCAATGACCATAAACCACCGCAGTGCCAGAAAAGAGCATGTTCTTCCTCTCGGGGACGGTGGCTGGAACATCTATTAGGGCGGTATCCTTCTCCACCGGCATGGATTCCCCCGTAAGGACGGACTCATTTACCTTTAGGTTCAAGGCCTCAATAATGCGGCAGTCTGCCGTTACACGTTCCCCTGTGTCAAGAATCAGGATATCGCCTGGAACCAACGAGCGCGACTCCACCACCTTAACAGAACCTTCCCTCGAAACCTTAGCCTTTGGTACTAGCATCTTCTTAAGGGCTTCTACGGCCTTTTCTGCCCCTCTTTCGTGCAAGAAGCCCATAACCGCGCTCAGTATAACGATGGCAAAGATAACCGATGCATCAATAAACTCACCAAGGGCGCCTGATACAGCGGTTGCAACTAGCAGGATTATTATCAAAACTTCAGTGAATTGCTTTAAAAATTGGACCCAGGCCGGGGTCTTTTTCTTTTCTATAATCTCGTTCGGACCGTACTTCTCTAATCTTTTGGCAGCCTCAGCATTGCTCAAACCGGTGGGGCCGCAGTCAAGGTTCTTCATTACCTCTTCCACGCTGAGCCTGTACCATTCATGTTGAGGTCCAGTTGCAGGAACAAGGGCTGTCCCTTTTTGAGGCTTTTTCTTGAGGGCCTTTTTTGGTTCTTTTTTCTTAGTGATTTCTTGCTCAGTCATGATTTTTAAGGGTGATGGGTGGACTTTTAAACTACAGTAAAATATACATGCCCCCTACCCTGTGCAATATCATTCACTTCCTATAGAGCACCCAACCTTCCGAGGACGAAACGCAAAATAAGTTCCAGGGCGAAGATGGTAACAATCCACACATTACATAGAATTGCAAAACCGAGTCCACTTGGTGCGGATTTGTTTACTCTTTTTCTTGAGCGCATGACGTAGCAAAGAGCAGTGACTGCCATGGCAACAGTAACGGTATCTAGAGTGGCCGATTTGGCCGTTATCTGAAGCTTCAAAAAGCGTCTGGTCACTATCTCTGCCACATTGAACCCAATGCAAAGGTATAATGTGACAATGGCAGGCTGTATAGACTTTCCGCTTTTGGCGATTAGTAGGAAGACCAGTGCTGTAATGCCTGTTACCAGCGAGAGTGCTTCAAAGGCGATTTCCACGGCTTTTATCTGTCCTTTATATCCCTTATGTCAAAGTTTTTATCTGAATGAATTGCACTGTAAAAAGGCCCAGGAACGTCCTTAATTTAAAGGAATGATAGCAATTTTTCTACTCCCTTTCAATTGGTTTACGTTCTTTAGATACCTCATGCCGAACCAGCCTATAATTTGCTTGCCCACTCTCAGTAAGGTACGGGGCTTGCAGTCTTATGCAAATTGCATATCATAAAGTTAGAGATATTTGGGTAATTTTAAGGGGAAGGAGCACTGTCATGGAAGAGATAAAGGTATTTACTGCAACTGGCTGTAGCAATTGCATGGCGGTGAAGGATTATCTTAGAAAAGCTGGTATAGAATTCTGCGAGTGTAACGTGGTTGAGAGCAGAGAGGCCGCAGAGGAGCTGAAGAGGCTTGGCTACTTTTCGGTCCCTGTTGTCATCTGCGGAGATAAGATAATAGTCGGATTTAACAAGGCCAAGCTAGATGAGCTAATCGCTTACTGTACGCAAATGGCAGCCTGAAATAGAAGCGATCTATCAGAAAAGGTACTCACCAAGCGTCCGTGTGAAAATTATGAGGGTGCTCGGTGAGTATCTTGTTTAGTAGAGAATGTTTTTAAAAGCCACCAAGAAAGGTTTCACAAATCATTTAAGAGACAAGTGGGCCCGCCAGGACTCGAACCTGGGACCAACGGATTAGGAGTCCGTCGCTCTGCCAATCGAGATTATTATTTGTAAATGTCTTTCCGATGTCCTATAAGGTGTATTCTTATAAGTTTACATTTAGTGTCTACATCGTATATAACTCTCCAAGCGCCTACGCGTAACTTATAAGCCCCTTCAAGATTTCCCTTCAAAGGTTCGGGTACCACAAACTCAAAGTTTTTAGACAACCAGCCTATCTTTTTACAAATTCTCTGTGCAATTACGGGGTCTAATTGGGATAACTCTTTGAACGCATCTGGGGTAAGTTCTACCTTATACACTATTTTAGTCCGACCCGCCTCTTGGCCTCCTCAAAGGGTATTCCCTTCTTCTTGGAGCGTAACGAGGCTTTGAGCCTTTTTACTACTTCTTCCTTTAACTCAAGGTCGGCATCAGGGTCCCCAAGAAATTCCTTCAGTTTTTCTTCCACCGTTTCACCAATAAGGGTTTTTAGCTCCTCAAGCGTTATTTCTGAAAGTTTCATAGCTTCTTCCAAGATATTTCTTAGGTAAGTGGGCCCGCCAGGACTCGAACCTGGGACCAACGGATTATGAGTCCGTCGCTCTGCCAACTGAGCTACGGGCCCGTTTAAGAACAGGGATTAGGGAATAGGGGTCAGGGGTTAGCAATCTTTTCCCTAACCCCTATTCCCTAGCCCCTAAGCCCTAGTTAATTATATCGCCTTTTGCGGGTGGGTCAAAGGTTTTTGATTTTCATGTCGGGGCGCGGCATGCCGTGCCCCGACAGCTGTTGATTCCCCTCTGCTACGGCCTTACGGCCACCTGCCTCAATTCTTTTTCAGTCAGCACGTTATTAAGCATTGTCTCCAAAGTCACCCTCTATGCTTTTAATTATGACTACTGCTTACGGCGGAGAGGGAAATTCAATTGACCCTAGTGTTCTTCTACAAGAAGCCCCCGGCGCCTCTTGATGCCCCTCTCAACTGGGGCAAAAATAAGGTGGTCTACTAGCAGGCCAATGGCCACAATAATTACCATGGCGGCGAAGAGTAGGCTCATATCATTTTTGTCCCTTGCGTATTTGATGATATGGCCCAGACCGAAACTTGCGAAGAGGAGTTCTCCTCCCATTAAAGCCCTCCAGGCAAAGGCCCAACCCAGCTTCATCCCTGTGACAATAGCAGGAAGGGTTCCAGGGAGTATTATTTCCCAATAAAGCCGCCAGCCCTTAATCCCAAGCAGCCGGGCATTCTTTATAAATAGGGGAGGCACATGTCTCACTCC
>JAHFOV010000054.1 GCA_023261505.1 Planctomycetota bacterium | reverse complement strand
AAGAATGACAAATAGTGCTGCGAATACTTTTGCAGAGTTCTCGAACGATAAATGAAATTGTGCATGAACCACAACAATTTAATATTTTGATGTTGACATTTCTAAAGGAAGCTATATAATTTGCCAGCCTTTGGTGCCAGGGGTGGAAATGCTTATTCTCCCTGTAGCGGTAGCCTTATGGCAATCAGACAGGAAATACCAAGGGTTTAGTGGGCGGGCTTATACGCCAAAGGGAAAGTTCTGTTGCTAGGGCTGTGGCTTTTTCTATAGTAGCGGCACTTGCGAAAGGAGGCCGTATATCATGATGAGTAATAGTAATAAAGGTCGACCCTGCACGTCATTGTGGCTTGGAATTCTTGCAGTATTTCTCTATTCTGCCGCAGGTGGAACTGCCTGGGCCGATGATAGTACGGCGCAACTGCAGGAGGAAATAAAGGCGTTCAAGGCAGAACTGGAGTCTTTGAAGGCGGAGAGGAGGGCTGATAAGGATAAAATCAAGGCCCACGATGATGAGCTCCTGGCCTCCAAGCAAGAGTTCAGTCAGGTTTCCAATGAGGTAAGGAACTGGAAGGCCAATCCTGAGGCGGTAGAGACGCTGAGAGACCAGATTAAGAAGGAATTGGGGATAGTACCCAACGTATATAACGAGCTGGCAAACAGGGTTCGCCTGGGGTTTGAGCTCCGCACCAGGGCAGAGTTCGAGAACAACTGGCATAGGGCTAATGTTTACAGCTTTGATCCGTTGTTTGAGGATGAAATAAGGCATCCAGTAAGCGGTGACTTCTTTGAAGTTGGTAGGAGTATAGGCCCAACGCAATCCGGTGGTGGTGCGGATCAGAGACAGTTCTTCGTCTTAAACCGTGTAAGGTTTAACATCGACGCAGATGTCCATGAACACCTAAGGACTTTTGTCCAGATTCAAGACTCCAGGTTCTGGGGTGTTGAAAACGGTGTAGTGGGCTTCCGTGGGGATAATTTTGGTGGGGCTAATCTTCTTAACGTTGCCCATTTAGATGACAATAACAGGGAAGACCTGCACCAGGCCTATGTGGATATAAGGAAACTCTTCAATCCAAACCTGACCTTCAGGGTTGGACGCCAGGAGATTGTTTGGGGTACACCTACCCCCGGCGATCCAGGCCAGAGGATGATTGGCAGCTTTGATTGGTCCAACATAGGTATCACCTTTGATGCCATAAGGGGCATGTGGGATACAGAAAGGTATGGAGTTGAGGGTTTTGCTGCAATCATCAGGCATTCCTCTTTGCTAAACGCTAGTACAAGAGACGATTTTCCAAGTGGTGGTGTACGTGAAAGAGACCAGCACGACAGGAAGCTTTATGGTACCAAGATAACCCTCAAGAAGCTTGTACCCAACTCTACGGTAGAGCTCATGTACCTCCTGGATGATGACCAGATGGAAACACCAACGGAGCGCCCAGGGACTGATGAAACGGTCGGACCCCAGAGCGTTGGTCGCCTGTTCGTGAATGACGTAGGCGTAAGGGTTGCTGGCAAGATTTTGAAGCCCATCGATTATGCGATCGAAGGCCACTTCCAGGCAGGTGATTTTCGCGGTCAAAAACATCAGGCCCAGGCCGCTTCTTTAAACCTTGGATATACGTTTGACAAGGTCATGTGGAGACCCAGGATAGGTTACGAGTTTGATTGGTCTCCTGGCAATGATGATCCTGCCAGTAAACAACACACTACTTTCGTTAATTTTTATCCCGACAACCACCAGCAGTATGGGTACATAGATCTTATGAGCTGGAAGAACGTAATTGCTCACAATGGACAAATCAAGGTGTATCCCACCAGCAAGCTCAGCATGTGGGTAAATTACTGGCACTTCGACGTGGAGAACAGCAACGATGGCTGGTATAACGCTGAGCAGGTAATGCTATTGAGGAAGCGGCCGACAAACCCCGCCGATATAGGTAACTTCCTTGGTCAAGAGGTTGACTTTGCTGCCAAGTATGACCTGTTCAAAAACGTGGGTGTCATGGCAGGCTACTCAAGGTTCTTTGCTGGTACCTTTATTGATAAACTGACTGGATCAAGCAGCCTAAGAGACACATCAGAACCGGGTCTTTTTAGTAATCAGGACACAGATTGGGGCTTCTTACAGCTTTTGGTTAGTTTCTAGACATTTCCACACTACTTGCTCTTTGGGTGAAAGGGATGGGTTAGCATGAAACCCATCCCTTTTTATTTACTAGTGATTACTCCATTCCCATTGCCTTGCGTATCTCTTCAGGTATGCGGCGAGGTTTAAAATTAGTATCCAGGCAGACCAGGGTTGTGGAGCCTTCCACTAAAAGCTGTTCATTTTCCTCTCTATAAATTTTGTAGTTGAATTTCACGGAGGCGGCGGTCAGTCTGGATAGTGAGGTTTCTATTGTGAGAATATCATCAAAATGGGCAGGAGATTTGTACTTACAGTAGGCCTCAAGGACTGCCAAATATATGCCTCTTTTTTCTAGCTCAGAGTAGTTAATCCCCAGGTTACGAAGGTATTCAATTCGGGCCATTTCAAAGTAGCTAAAATATTTGGAGTGGTGAACCACACCCATCTTATCAGTCTCAGAGTATCTGACCCTGATTTTTATAGTCTGCGGTTGCATAAGTTAGGGGTTAGGGATTAGCGGGCTAGGGGTCAGGGGAAAACAGGAAAAATCCAAATTACAAAGTTCAAAGTTCAAATGAAATTCAAAGCCCAAATGCCAAAAATTAAATAAAATCTTTGACATTTGAGGTTTGACATTGACTTGACATTTGGATTTTGGCATTTGGATTTCTACTATCCCTATTCCCTATCCCCTAGGCCTTAATCTCGGCCCTTCTGGCCGCCTTGAGGAAGGAGTCGCTATATATCTGTTTGTTCAGTATCATATCCGCACAGATGGCGACATTCATAAGGTTTTCATCAAGGACGTCCATCACTGCGGCGTCTAGCCCTGCGGCCAGGGCCATTGCAAGGAAGGTTCTATTTACTAAAGACCGTTCTTTTGTTCCTTGAGAGAGGTTGCTAAGGCCAACTATGATACGTGGAGGGGGGTCTGAGATATACTTTATCTGGCGGAAGACTTCTAGCATCAGAGCAGGTTGTTTTTGGTCCACATTAAGAGGGAAGAGGATGGGGTCTATAAGGAGCCTTGTGGGATCAAGGCCGTATTCTGCGGCTTTGGCAACGATGCTCGCAGCAATTTCTACCCGTTTGTCAATATCCTGGGGTATGCCTTGCTTATCTATAGTAAGGCAAACGAGTGAAGCGTTCTTCTCCAATGCCAGGGGGATGTATTTGTCAAGCTCTTCAGGTTGTCCTTTACAGGAATTGATAAGGCAGGCCCCCTTAGCCGCCTCCAGACCAGCCTTCACCACCTCCAGTTTTTGGCTGTCTATGGAGAGGGGGGTATCGGTAACTTCCTGTGTGACCTCGACGAGCCATTTCATAACGGATAGCTGGTCTGAGGCTGCAGTACCAACGTTTACGTCAAGATAACTTGCCCCCGACTCGGACTGTCTCCTGGCTAGTTCCTGTATGGGACGCGGGTCATGGTTTATTATGGCCTTCTTTACATCAGAAAACATCCCGTTTATACGTTCTGCTACTGCGATCATCCTCTCATTCCTTCCCATGTTTTGATGAGTTAGTTCTTTCTACTGGACTTGATAATTGGCGTGTACCAAGCGAAATGTTTTGTGTAATCATTATGTTCCTGTAAGGTTGATCAGATTTTTTTGGTTGACTTTTTCTACAGACACCCTAATTTCCATTGGCGTAGAGAGCATCTATGTGCTTCTTAATGGCCGCCACGGCCTTTGGATGGTACATTCTAAGGATATCTACCCCGGATTGGATCAAGGTAGCAGCGGTAATGGTCTCCCATAAGGGACCCCTTTCAGCGGCCCGCCCCCAGCCGGGAGCCTCTTCATCTGGAGCCTTGGCCTCCTTGCTCCTCCAGGATTCGTAACCCACGTTGCAAAGTACTGGCATGGCCAGAAATTTGTCTCCCGAGAGGGCGGCCAGGCGTTCCCTCTCCTGGATGGAGTAAGCATACTCTATGCCGTAACCCAGTGCACCAGTAGTTTGGAACATCACTATCCTATCCAATGGGAAGCCGATGTCGGAGACCAGGATGTTAACTTGTTTCTGTATATTTACGTCTACCGGAGCCAGGGTTACTAAGTTGTGGCCGTCGGCCATGCAGTTAGCCGCTATGTTTTTATAGTTATCCTGAGTGGCAGCGGCCAGGAGGCACCGCTCCCCCTTGGTGGCCTGACTTATCTTGGGCATGACCTCATTATCCCTTTGCGGGTCATCGCAACCCCAGATGATAAGGGGCACACCTACTGCTTGTAATATAGAGCGAACAACTTTTACTGCCTCCTCTGCACTCTTATTGCCTTTATCAGGATGGATTCCATCCAGCTTGACACAAATCAAATCGGCACCGTGCTCTTCAACGCACTTTTTGGCCCAAAGGGCAGGGTTTGAAATAACATCTTTAAATGGTTCCAAAAGGGCTGGTGGCAAGTCTTCAGGAGGTGTGTCCAGGACGTCCATAGCTATAGCTGGCTTGTGGCCAGGATTGCCCTCAAAGTCCATGAATGGGATACAGCTGGCCCCGCCCACCTTGACCACCTTCTGCCTTGTACCGCCTTCCTCTTTAGTGGCCCCTATAGTGACCACTATTACCTCTCCGGACCACTTCTCTGCTACATTGGGTATTTGCATCAACTCTCTCCAGTCATATCCAAGCCAAATTCACCGCGCCCTCGCTTCAAGCTCACCTCAAATTGATTCCTTTTGTCCTACTACTGATTGAAGACCTCCCTGTGGTAGGTACTCTCTTAAAAATTGGCCGAGGGCCTGATAGGTGGGATTGTTCTTAGAAATCTCCAGGAGTGAAATTCCACTAGAAGCGGCAAAAAAAAGCTCATCATCGTAAAAAAATCTCGCCTTAGCTGCAAGGCCCTCCTTCAAGAGATTATCCTCTACTTTCTTGTCGAGAATATCATGAGGAACCTTGTTAAGTACGAAGGCTTTTTCTTTTATACTTAAGGGAAGGGTATCCGTTAGTTTTATTATCCTTTTGGCGGTAAGTACGCCCACTACGGTGGGTTCACAGACCACAAGCATTAGGTCCACACGATTGGTGGTGCGGCGGGACAGGTGCTCCATGCCAGCCTCGTTGTCAAGGACTACATAGGAGTAGTTTGTACCCAATTTGTCCAGATACTTTCTAAGCAGGTTGTTCACATAACAATAGCAACCCGGACCTTCAGGCCTTCCCATGACCAGAAGGTCAAACTTGGGTCTTTCTACGATGCATTCCTCAATGCAATACTCTATGTACCTCTCTTTAGACATTCCGGCAGGGAGGTCCAGTCGCTTTTCTATTACTCCCTCGCGTATGTCGGAGATGGCTTTTTCATATTCCACCCCCAGGGCATGCCCAAGGGAAGAGTTAGGGTCGGCATCCACGCCTAAGGTAGACTCTCCCAGGGTTTCAATTATATATCTGACAGTTAATGCGGCCAGGGTGGTCTTGCCTGTGCCTCCTTTTCCTGCCAGAGCAATAGTGAAAGACATTAAGAACTCCTTATGCAATCTGTAATTAGATATAAAGTAAAATTAAATATATTATCAGTTTATAGTATACAAAATTCATGCGAACTGTAAAACGCCTAACGAAAGGCCGGATGCTTTGCTGCCAGTTCCTGATATACGGATGGAAACTCGTCCGGATTGGTATGGGGCAAGAAGTTGGCCGAGATAAATTCATCCATATACCTGGGGTTGCTCATCAGGTCAAAGTAGGTCATCTTGGAGGCGATGTCTTTAACTCTGGCAAAGGCCTCCTGCGAGAGGAGGCTTAGTCTCGCCCCAGCCAGAGAGCTGTTGCCCACAAAGTGAATCCTATCAGTGGGTATTTCTGGCAGCATTCCAATAGTGATAACATTTCTTATATCCAGATAACTTCCGAAGCCTCCTGCCAGATAGACCTTCTGGATGTCTGAGGGCTTAAGGTGCATAGCCTCTAGCAAAGTGGCTACTGCGGAGTATATAGCTGCCTTAGAGCGGATAAGGTTTTGTATATCGGCCTGGGTAATGACCATGTCTGAACCTGTGGTGCTTTGTGCTGCTTCCACGATAAGAAACTCCAGGCCCTCTTCGGTCTCCCGAATCCTGGGAGAATTACCCTTTAGTAGTTTTCCTGATTTATTAATAGCCCCGGAACGGAGGAGGGCGGCAATAGTATCCAGCAGCCCCGAACCGCAGATGCCTCTTGGCTGCCCGTTCCCTATAATTTTGTAGCTTAAAGATAAATCTTCAGCTATGTCTAGCCTTTCAATAGCCCCGGAAGAAGCCCTCATGCCATGCCGAACCCCACTACCTTCAAATGAGGGCCCTGCTGAGGCGGAACAGCAGACCATCCATTCCTTGTTCCCAAGAACAACCTCCCCATTAGTACCGATATCTATGAAGAGACAGAGGACCTCTTCCTGGTCAAGTCCTATAGCCATGGCCCCTCCGGTGATGTCTCCACCCACATACGCTGCAACGCTGGGCAGGCAGTAAAGGGGGGAATGCCTGTAAATTTTTATCCCCAATTCATTGGCCTTGAGGGTGGGGATGAAGTTGGCTGTGGCTATGTAAGGTTCCTTCCGGATAAGGGTGGGGTCCAGGACCAGCAGGAAGTGTATCATGGCCGTGTTACCAGAGCATGTAATAGCTTTAATATCTTCTGATTTGAGATGGTTTCTTGCGAGTAAGATGGATAAAAGACCGTTTATGTCCTTTATTACTGACTTCTGCAGGTCTTCCAGGGCGTTTCTTTCTTGGGCGTACATAATTCGCTGGATGTAGTCTTCGCCCCATTTCATCTGGGAATTATAGGTGGCTTCAATATCAAGCGCCTTTCCAGTTGCCAGGTTTAACAACTCAGTCACTATAGTAGTGGTACCAACGTCTACTGCCAGTCCCCAACCGGCCTGGGTAGTGTCTCCTAGTTCAATATGGATAATTTCTTGCATAAGACCATGCTGGGCTACTGTGGCAGTTATCCGCCAACGGTCTTCTCTATTCTGCCTAAGGCATGCTGGCAGCCCCTTGAGTATTTCTAGCCCAGCCTCCAGGGCTTCCATGGAGATGCCCTCTTTTAACATTATCGCCCTCTTGAGGCGTTCATAATCGGGGAGGTTATCGTCAAGAGTAGGGGGTTCGAGTTCCAGGAAAATTTTCTTTACGAGGGGATCGTGTTTATATTCTACCCCTGGCAAGAGGCCGTGTATCTTTCCTGCAGTTACTCCTAAGGTCTCCTCGGAAGAAAGAAGGATTTGGCCCCCCTCAATCCTTGTCTCAGGGGGAATGGAGATAAGGAGGTTGCTCGTCACCCTGGCCTGGCAGGCCAGGATGTAGTTATTGGTCAGTTCTTCGGGAGAGAGGAGTATAGTAGGGGGGCTTTCTACATGCCCCTCTTCCACCACCACCTTGCACTTCCCGCAAGTAGCCATTCCGCCGCAGATACTGGAGATGTAGACGTTAGCCTCATGGGCTGCCTCCAGGACTGTGGTGCCTTCCTGTACTACTATCTCACGGTCGTGAGGGAGGAAATGTACTTTATAAGAATGATTCTCCTTTGACATAATACAATTACGAAAGGGGATTAGCCCTTTTTGCCGTGCCTATCCCAGGTAGTCTTAAGATAAGAGGGAAGTCCGGAGGCCTCTTTAGGTCCTACAAGGATTTCCCACCCCGTCTCATCCTTAAGTTTGGCTGACATTACTGCTACCAATCCAGGGATGATGAGTTTTTTATGTTTTACCTTTTCTGCTACGGTGGCGTTGTTCATGGCCTTAGCTACTACTTTTTCATTTAGCTTATCCCCGGAGTAGGCTGTTAGGACAGAGGTTCCCTCTGTATTTACTGCTAAGATGTAGGAGGGGATGCGGCTGGCCTCTACTTCACCCTCCACGGAGTAGTAGGTAAGGGAGAAGTTGGTGGTGAAGAGAACAGGAGAATCCGGTGTGACCTGCCCCACCTCGTATAGCTTGGGTTGCACTTGCACAGGTTTTTGAGGGTCAGTGTATATATTTTGTCTGGCAGT
The DNA here is from genome assembly GCA_023261505.1 of Planctomycetota bacterium. GTDB lineage: Bacteria > Planctomycetota > Brocadiia > Brocadiales > Bathyanammoxibiaceae > JAHFOV01. The sequence goes on along the minus strand of JAHFOV010000054.1, from coordinate 9,488 downwards.
CAATAGGGGCAAGACCTGCCAGAGTTCGTAGCTATTGAGGACAATAATGCTGGCATACTTGCACAAGTAGGTTGCAGCTTGGACTATCTCCCCATAAGGGTCCTGGTCTTTCAAGAAGGTGATGGTGGGGAGCCCCAGGGGACGGAAGTTTTTCCTCAGGGCACATCTCCTTATTTTGGTTAGCCCCTGCAGGGCATCTTTGCTCCCTTTGCCCCTGTAATCGAGCACCATTTCATTTACCCCGAGGGCCTTAATCTTTTCCGTGAGGTCTGCCATTTCTTCCAGGCTGCTGGAATAGACCCCAAGGGGACAGTTCTTTTCCTTGGCGAGTTTAGCCATGGGTTCGTAGTTCTGGCTGTTGGCTCCGTAGATAAGGGGCCTTTTAGACGCCAGCCCATTTACAGAAAGGGCCTGAGCCATGGCCTCTTGTGACTGGCTGACCAGTATAAGGAGCAGGTTGGTATGAGAGGCCACTTTCTGGACTACCCTGGCGAAGGTGTCTTTGTTACCGCTGTCGTTCTGTACAGCCACCAGGTCTAGAGCTATCTCTGTTCCCACCCTTTGGAAGCGGAGTTTTGCTATCTCTTCTAGCTTTTTATCCAGTTCTCCTTCAGGAAGACTGTCACTTAAAGAGACACCTACTCCTGCTGGATGGTAGAATTTTTCGTCATGCCTGAAAAGGACGTTTTCCTCCCCTACTTTGAGGGCACGGTCTCCTGTACCAATGGTTACTAGCTTTATAGGGGGTGCAGAGGCGGCTCCGAGGGTTTGTTTGGATTGTTCGCTAATATCGGGGCATTCGTCAATGTTGGCCTTCTTCTGTGCCAGTTGCATAGCAAAGGCAAGACATGTTGGCCTGCCGCACTTTTTGCAGTTGGTCTTGGGCAAGAGTTTATATATGTCCAATCCCGTAAGGGCCATTTTTTATTCCAACTCCTCTCTACGATCTACTATTTTACTTAGCAGTCCATATTTCAGGGCCTCTTCTCCGCTCATCCAGAAATTCCTGCGGGTGTCATTTTCTACCTTTTCAATAGATTGGCCTGTTTCCTGAGCTATTAGGCGGTTTATTTTATCCCGGAACTTGATTATCTCACTAGCCTCTATCTGTATGTCTGCCGCAGTTCCCATGACCCCTGTGCTGGGCTGATGTATGAGGATGCGGGCGTTGGGCAGGCTGTAGCGGTGTTCTTTAGGGGCCCCCAACAGGATAATTACTGCAGCGCTGGCCGTGATACCAGCACAAATGGCCTTTACCTTGGGCTTTATAAATCTCATCATATCGTAGATGGCGAATCCTGCGTCTGCATCGCCACCTGGAGAGTTTATAAAGACCTTTATATCCTTTTTTGGGTCTTCTTGTTCAAGGAGGAGAAGTTGACTGATTACTCGCTGCGACATCTTTTTGTTGATGACATCAGCGAGAATAATGGTACGGGTCTTGAGGAGCTTGGCATTAAAATCTAGCCCTCCTCTCGGCCGTTCCTCCTCCTTTTCCTCCTCTTCTTCCTCTTCTTGAAAGTATGGTATGAGTGAATCCGTCACGCGTTTTTTATTTTATATAAGGGAGGCCATGGACAGGGCAGGATGATTGACCTGCTGCATGTAGGCCAGAACCTCTTCCTCGGTATTGGCTATGGTTTCATCAGCTATTTTATTAAGGAAATCTTCCAGACCCAGTTCCTTGGCCCTCTTTTCAACAAAATGACCTACTTCCTCCTTCAAATCCTTAGGCATCCATACGAGCCTTGCCAACCCACCGTCAGCGGCCATGAACTTCCGGCTACCTATGAAAAACTTGCTATGGCCAGAAAAGCCTGGTGACTGTAAACCGCCACCCACAGAACCGGCCAGGGTGGAGAACTTCATCCCACAGGGGGTCATCTCAGTAAAGTCTCTGTGCACGGTCATGATACCATTGCACATGGGTAAGAGTACAGAGATGCATTCAAAGCATCCACAACTGGTCATAGGGTCTGCAATCATGCTGTACATACTCACCCTTTCCACCTTGTGTCTGGAGTTCTCAATAAGGAAGCGGTTAACCCCTTCCCATTGCCCTATATTTTCATCTATGACTTTTCCTTTCTCTATTGGCTGATTGGGGCCTCTGGGGTTAATCTCAAAAGAGGCCTTTCCGTCCAGCCAGCTGACAGAACCACACAGGCCGGACCTTTCTGGAGAGATAACGCACAAGTGGGTAGGGGCAAAACTCTGGCAGAGGGTGCAACTATAGAAGGTGTTCACTAACTCGTCGGTCATGCCCAGGATGCGCTCATCTCTTTCAACGAAGGCTCTGTGCACCTCTCCCAGGTGTTTTTCTACCTCCGTCTTGTTGGTGTAAATAGTTACCTGTACCTTGTCCACAATGGCACCATATTCCTCGTGGAATTTGGCATGGACGATTGTGCCGATATGGCGTAGTCTAAGGCCAGCCTTGAAGCCTTCTTTACTGATACGGTGGCGAATCTGGTCTCTCTGTCCCATATGGAAAATGCCCTGGGCCTCCCCAATAAATCTATGAAGTTGCCTCTCCAGGATAGGCTCAAAGTCCTTTTGCATCTTGCGACCCGATACCTCTATAAATATACCGACCGGTATAGAAGTACCCTCTTTGAACTCCTCAAGGTCAGGCCCAATCATGATTATTTTTCCATCCTCAATCTCGGAGGTATCTCTCATGACCACAAATTCAAAGCCCGGCGCCCCGGGGCCACCCATTTCCACATACATATCCTCTTTGCGGATTCTTTCCCCTTCAAAGGCTGGTCCATAGGGTACTGGTATATCTAGTTTGTGTATAGCTATCTTTAAACCCCTTACCTCTATGGCCTTGCTTACTATCTTGTCATGTGGGACTTGTGATACAACATGTTCGTAAGTGCACACGCCCGTCGGTAGTATCTCAGGTATGTCTGTATCGGCGATAGCTGGGAAGCCGTAGTTTATGGCTCCTGCGGCGTTGGCGTACTTTTCGTCGTCTACCTCCCCCAAGGCCACTACGAAGGCAAAGATACGGTTTTTATTGTAAAGGAGATTTCTGCGGAAGTCTCCCGGTTTTACGTTCCCGAAGGACAGGGCGGCACGGTTGGCAAAACCCAGGGAGTAGACGGTGGCAGTTATATCTTTTCCGAAGGGTACCAATCGGGTCTTCCAGCCTAACTGTACCCCCTTACTGGCTAATTGCTCAGCAAAGGAAACTCCATGTGTATTGGCGGACATGAAAACGTAAAGGTTCTTTTCCTGTAGTTCTCTGGCTATTTTTACGGCGGTGTCTGCGTCAGGGGCAGCCCCTACTATTGCGGCAAAGCCAGGGGCCGTACCATCCACAAACTCTATGCCCCTCTCTCTCATGATGATATCGTCTGCCGCACCCAACCATATTCCTTCCACGGGGTGAGGGCCTATCAAGTATTTACAGCCCTCTATTATTTCCTCAGCGAAGAGGGTAGCCATCCCTGCGTCAAGTGCATGGCCCAGATAGGGTAGCCAGTGTCTTTCTTCAGGTATTGGTGGAAGCATCCCTTTGGCGACCTCCAGGATTTGGAAGCAATCCCGCAGGGTTTTTACAGGGATTCCTGTCATTGAATAAATAATGGGTAGGTAGTAGCCAGTGTTAGGGAATTCTACAGGGCATTCTCTACCCTTTTGGGTAACAGTTTCGGCCAATTTGTTTTCGGCCTTCTGGACTATCTTATGAGCACCTCTTATTGCGGCGGCGGCAATTATCTTGGACATGATCCGTCTCCTTTTAAACTATACCTCTAACTTACGCCTGTCCTCCATGTCATAAAGCTTCCTCTCTTTGGCCACATTTATTCCAAGGGCATCTCGTTTCTTTTCTATGTGGTCCATGAGGAGGTTTGGTATCTTCTTCATGTCTCTCTCAAAGGCCCACTTGGCCCCTACCTGTTCTTCTAGCCCCTCTGTTAAGAGTTTAAGCACATCGGGAGCACCTGAAACAGGGGAGTTTATACCAAAGACTGTAAAGACGCCGGAGGCAACAAAGTATTGTCCTATGGCAATGGCTTTTTCGCTCATCCACTCCAAACACACCCCGGCGACGGGCAAATCGCTGATGTCGTTACCCAAACCTCCTTCTTTTACCATCTCTGAGCAGGCGATTAGGATACGACTGTTGTCCACACAGGCCCCAGCATGGAGTACGGGCGGTATACCTACAGCTTCACAGACCTCCCTTAATCCTTTGCCGCAGGCATCCTTAAACTCTGGTATCATTAACCCGGCCGCTGCACACTGGCCTGCGGCGCAACCTGTACCGACTACGAGAAAGTCATTGGATATAAGCTCTTTTACGAGCTTAACATAATTATCTGCATCTGCTGGGACCTTTGGGCTTGTACAGCCCGCTATGCCTACTACCCCTCGTATGCGCCCGTTTATAATATTATCGTTGAGGGGTCTGTAGCTGGCCCTGTACCTCCCGCCCAGCATGTATTTAATGGTCTCATGACTGAACCCTGCTACCACTTCCGCACCCGCATCCTCCGGTATGAACACCTTGGAGGGGTTACGGTTGGGATAGTTATCAATAGCCATCCACACTATCTTTTTGGCCGTTTCCAGAGCATTTTCATCGGTCATTTCTACATGTTCTGCACCGTAAATCTTGCCCTTGGACAGTGTCGTGATAAGTTTGGTATGGAAGTGTTGAACAGTTTCTGCTAGGGCCTGGATGATACACTGCACATCCACCACCATGAGTTCAACAGCTCCAGTGGCGATTGCCATCTCCTGCATGGTCATGTGCCCCGCCATGGGTATGCCGTGCCTTACCAGGAGTTCATTGGCAGTACAGCATATACCTGCAATTGAAATGCCTTTAGCTCCTACAGCCTCAGCGGCCTTGCTAAGGGAAGGGTCGCTGACAGCCATTACAATGGCCTCAGCAAGGGCTGGCTCATGGCCGTGGACTACGATGTTTACATGGTCTTTTTTGAGTACGTGGAGATTGGATTTTCCCAGTACAGGCTTAGGCGTACCAAAGAGGATATCCTGCAGTTCGGTAGCAATCATGCTGCCACCCCAGCCGTCGGCCAGTGACACCCTCATGGCGTGTTTTACAAGGTTTCTATAGTCCTGGTCTGTACCCATACTGGTGCGATGCATACTCTCGGCAATCTCACGGTCAATTGCCCTAGGGGTTATTCCAAGTTTTTCCCATACCTTCTGGCGGGTCTCGGGTGCCCTTTTAACAAAGAGTTGGTTGCCGTAGGGTTTGCCGAACTCTGCTAGGGCCATTTCCCCCACCTCTTCGGCAATCTCATTTATTTTCCTCCCCTCAGTCTTTACTCCAAAGCACTCGGCCACCATCATGAGTTTTTCTTCGTCTTTTATTTTATAACCTGGCGCCTCACCCCTTGCGACCGCTACAAATAGGTAAGCCACCGCCCTGGCGTGGTCAGAGTGGGAACCGGTACCGGCGGCTGCCATACGGAGGAAATGTCTTCCTGCAAAGGTATTGGCATCTGCCCCGCAAACGCCCTTCTTAGGACCTTTCCCGAAGGGGTCTATGTTACAGGGTCCCCAGTTACAGTGACGACAGCATAAGGCCAGTTGCCCGTAGCCGCACTGGGGTTGCTGGGCTTGATAGCGGTCGTACATAGTTTCTATCCCTTCTGCCTTCATCCGCTCTAAGAGCTTCAGGGATACTGAATCGCTGGCAGGGTTTTTGTTCTCCATGGAACAACTCCTTTTATTTTAAAAAAACGAAGCGGGGTAAAGCCTCACAAAGAAAGACTATAACATAAAGCGTAGATAGAACGCAAGCCCTCCTGGATTGTGTGAGGGCCTATGTATAAAAACATCATTATAAAAATAAATTTAGAAAATTTCAAGTATAAATTCTTGCCAATCTTCAAATATGAAAGGGCCTAGATTTTCGCATATCCTGGCAAAACTCAATGGTTGCTAATTTAGAGTGGAGGCTTTACTTGCTCATTCTTTGTAAGATATTCCTTTAAATATCTGCCTGTGTAAGAGTCCTTGATGTTGGCTATCTCCTCTGGTGTGCCGGTACCCATAATATACCCACCTTTTTCGCCTCCTTCGGGTCCGAGGTCTATGATGTAATCTGCACACTTTATTACCTCAAGGTTGTGCTCTATTACAATGATAGAATGTCCCTCACGCAGGAGGCATTGGAAGCAGTCCAGCAGCTTTCGTATATCCTCAAAGTGTAATCCTGTGGTAGGTTCATCAAACAGGAAGAGTATGTCTTCTGAATACCTTTTTGCAAGGAAACTGGCCAGTTTGAGCCTCTGGGACTCGCCTCCGGAAAGGGTAGTGGCAGGCTGGCCCAGGCGAAGATAGCCCAGGCCTACCGCATGTAAGCAGCTTAGCTTTTCCATGAGTGAAGGTACGTCCTCGAAAAATTTCAGAGACTCGGCCACCGTCATCTCCATGACCTCATGGATGTTTTTGTGCTTGTACCTGATATCTAGTATATCCCTCCTGAAGCGCTTGCCGTGGCACTTCTCGCAAGTTACATACACGTCGGCAAGGAAGTGCATCTCAACCTTCCTGTAACCCTCCCCCTGACAGTAGTCACACCGCCCACCAGCCACATTAAACGAGAATGAACCAGGACCGAGGTTTCTTATTCTGGCCTCCCTGGTGGAGGCGAAGAGCCTCCTTATCTCATCAAAGGCCTTGACGTAGGTAAGAGGGTTGGACCTTGGGGTGCGCCCTATAGGGGATTGGTCTACCAGCACTCCGTCCGAGATGTTTTTCGCCCCAAGAAGTTGAGAATACCCACCTACAGGGCCATAATAACCGTGTCCCAATTCCTTTTTTAGGGCTGGGTAAAAGGTGTCCTGTATCAAGGTACTTTTACCTGACCCAGAAACACCTGTCACGCACACTAACATATTAAGTGGGAAATACACATCTATATTTTTTAAATTATTATGCCTTGCCCCTTTGAGTACTATCTGTCTCCCAGGCCTTCGCCTTTCCGCAGGAATATTTATAAACTTCTTTCCTAGCAGATATTCCACTGTAAGAGAGCCGTTCCGTTTAGGGAGATCCTGCAAGGTTCCCTGATACACTACCTGGCCTCCCCTTTCTCCAGCACCAGGGCCTAAGTCTATGAGAAGGTCAGCAGAGCGGATAATATCCATATCATGTTCTACTACCACCACCGTGTTTCCTAAGTCTCTGAGACGTTTTAGGGTACCTATAAGCCGCTCCGTATCCCTGGGATGTAGCCCTATACTTGGCTCATCCAGTATATAAAGCACATTCACCAAAGAAGAACCTAAAGAGGTGGTGAGGTTTACCCTCTGTGCCTCGCCTCCTGATAGTGTGCGGGTAAGGCGGTCAAGGCTGAGATAGCTCAAGCCGATACGTACCATATAATCAAGCCTCTTCCGAATCTCCTGGACAATGAGCCTTGCTACCTCTTCCTCATAATCTTTGAGCCTTACGCCTTCAAAGAACCTGTGGGCCTCTTCTATGCTCGTGGCACATATATCGGCCAGGGTCTTATCGGCTATCTTTACGTTCAAGGCCTTTGAATTGAGTCTTGAGCCCCGACATTCTGGACAGGTTGCATATCCCCTGTACTTACTCAAGAAAACCCTGACATGCATCTTGTATTTCTTCTGCTCAAGCCATTGGAAAAACTCCTTGATACCGCAGAAATGTTCAGTACCTTCCCAGATAAGTCTTACATGTTCCTTGGAAAGCTTCTCAAAAGGGACATCTATGGGAATGCCGCACCACCTTGCCCCACTAAGGAGTTCTTCTTGGAGATGGCTGTAAGCAGGCGTAGTCCAGGGTTGTATCGCCCCCTCACTTAGACTTTTCTTCGGGCCAGGGATTACTAGGTTCTTGTCTATCTCAATAATGTTGCCAAAACCCTGACACCTGGGACAGGCCCCTAGTGGGCTATTAAAGGAGAAGAGATTGGGGGAGGGTTCAGGGTATTCCAGGTCACAGTCCTCACACCGGAAGCGATTACTGAACTTTAGCTCTTTGTTCTCATTGGGTAGAAGGATGCTCAATCGCCCTTGTCCGAGGCGGAAGGCCGTCTCCAGGGCATCTGCCAGACGGTCCCTTATATCTGGCCTCACCGTTAACCGATCCACAACGCCATGTGCCGGCCCGGCAAGAAGGTCAAAATCAGGCTCCTCTGTAATATCCACTAGCCTGTTACCTGCCCAGAGCCTGATAAGCCCTTGCTCCTTAAGCAGGGCTATCTGCTTCTGGCCACTCACCTTGGTGCTGATTTGCAGGGGAAAGAGCACTAGAAACCTTGTCCCCTCCGGAAGTGACAGTACCTTTCCCACCACCTGTGTTACAGAATCGCTTTCCACCTGGCGTCCGCAGCCCTTGCAATAAGTGCGCCCTATCTTGGCGTATAGAAGCCTGAGGTAGTCATTTATCTCTGTAGCAGTACCCACAGTGCTCCTGCGGCTCTTTACTGGATTTTTTTGCTGGATAGCTATGGCAGGGGGGATTCCCTCAATATGGTCTACCTCTGGTTTGTCCATTCTTTCAAGGAACTGACGGGCGTAGGTGGAAAAGGTCTCCACATAACGGCGCTGTCCTTCAGCATAAAGGGTATCAAAGACCAGGCTGCTCTTGCCCGAACCAGAAACCCCCGATACCACCACCAGCTTTTTCAGTGGTATCTCTACATCTATATTCTTGAGGTTGTGGACCCTTATGCCCTTGGCAATGATACAGTTTTTGGATTTTAGCATTGGTTATATAATTATTATGTTAACGGAATGCCATGCCGTATGCGGACCTGCCATCGGCATGACTTACTTTCTATTTTAGTCCAACCATGACCTTGTCAGACGATCGGAATATAATTTACCAAAGGCCGCGATATTCCAAATGGATATATTAAAGATTATATTTCGCTAATATCTCATTCGCTATTCTAATCACCATGATATTAAAAATGCAATCAAAATGCCTTTCGGAGGGTCTCTCTAGGGCAAATAGGATTTCTGTGGAAGCGAGAAGGATTTTTTGTTATATGGTATGTTTGAGACTTTAAAAAGGTATTCTAACAATCTTGTCATTCTGAGCAAAGCGAAGAATCTCTTTTAGCCGAGATTCTTCGGTGCTTTTGGCACCTCAGAATGATAATCGCCCGGGATTTTCAGAGGTCTCAGTCTTATTTTTGTCTGCTAGAGTATAAAAGAGCGATGAATATTACGAGGCGTGATTTTCTGAAGGGCGCAGTGGGGACTGTCGCCTCATTTACCACTTGTGGTGCCCAGTCCATTCCTTACGTAACAGCTGGTCTGCCAACTATTGCGCCTCCTCAGTTCAGTCAAAGCAGTAAGGTATACTCTGTTATAGACTATTCCTCCGTGGACAAGAACTGGAGGATAGATGGCGCAAGAGTGGGGAAAATGGTGGATGCATTACTGTTAGGCCTCACGGGGGCTTCAAGCGTGGAGGAGGCATGGATAGATATAATCCCGGAGCTGAAGCCCCCGTGAGGC
>JAHFOV010000053.1 GCA_023261505.1 Planctomycetota bacterium | reverse complement strand
GCTAATTGTCATTGATAAGGATGAAAGAGGCAAACCCCTCAGGATTGACTGCACCAAGTTTGGTTCAGGGGCCTACTCTGTGCCCATATCAGTGGAGCACCTGAAGTTCGAGACGGACGCCGAGTTTATCCTGGCGATAGAGACGGCGGGCATGTTCCAGCGCCTTGCCAAGCATGCCTACTGGAAGATGGCCAACTGCATTCTGGTTTCTATGGGAGGAGTGCCTACCCGGGCCTGCCGCCGCTTTGTTCGCAGGCTTGCCGAAGAGAAGAAGATACCTGTATATGCATTTGTGGATGGCGACCCTTATGGTATTGGCAATATATACCGCACCCTAAAGGTAGGCTCCGGGAACGCCGCCCATATTAACAAATATTTTTGTGTACCCACCGCCAGGTATTTGGGTGTTACGCCGCAGGACATCATAGATTATAAGCTCCCCACCCATCCCCTGAAGGAGGTGGACATCAAGCGTGCCCAGGACGCCCTGAAGAACGACCCCTTTATCCTGCACCATAAGGAGTGGCAAGAGGCCTTCAAACAGTTGATAAAGATGGGCGTCCGTGCAGAACAGCAGGCCCTCGCCAAACACGGGCTTAATTATGTGATAGACAAATATTTGCCGGAAAAGCTGAGACACACGGAGAGGTTCTTGCCGTAAGGTTTCAGACCAAGAAAGACAGTGGCCACTTTTGTAGAAGTCTTAAAATCATGATGGAGTGAAATTTCCGATGCCACCTGATATTGAATCAAATTTTTGGCTGGTCCCATTGCTTGAAAGTGGATGTGTTTTCCGCTTCTGGCTTGTTATAGGATTAATTGTGTCTTTGTTGAATTTTTGGAGGATATATAAGTGGAGGTACTACGATCAAGAAGAGCTTAAGTATAAGCAAATAGAGCTTGAATACAGGAAAGAAAATGGTATAGCCGAGGGAGTGCCGATTAAACCTGAGGAATTACCGATTAAACCTGAGGACTTGCCAATACCATGGCAGGAGAAATTATGGGAAGCGTCTACGAATTTTATTTTTCAATTCTTAGGCTTCCCTTTGCTATATATTTCTCTAGACATACTTTTGAGATTAGAAAACAAAGAAACTAAAAACGTTATAGCACTTTCAGTCCTATTTTTGGTGTTGCTCCTTTATTCTACTTTCTGTATAAGCGGACGGGGAATCCAAATTCTTGATAGCATTAGGAAGAGAATTACAGAATTCGGATTGCTTTGGGGAGCACTAAAAATCAAGCTAAGAGAAAAAGAATCAAACGACAAATAACTTTAGATGCTACCTTGCTTTATCAAGACACCTTGACTGGGACAGGACTGAAAACTCCATGAAAATAAGTTACGATAAAGAACATGACATAGCTTATATCCAGTTCTCCACTAAAAAGCCAGAGGGTGCCATCGAGATTGAAGAAGGGGTGGTGCTTGATACAACAGAGAAAGATGAAATAGTTGGTATAGAAATCTTTGATGCCAGTAAGCGATTGCCCCTTGAGAGCCTTTTTGAGGTGAGAGTAGAAAAATAGCTTGAGATGAGCGACATTTTCACCCTCCCCCTTCCCCCTCCCTTGAAGGGAGGGGGATTCTTTGGTGCTAAGAAGTACTATTCAAAAACCTTGACTGGGACAGCACTGCAGGCTCTGGATCTGCCTCTCTAGGCTTGAACCCTGGTTCCTCAGCCATTTTATACAAAGTCTTTTAAGGTGCGAGCTACAGCATTCTTTAACCGAAGATTATTTGCTGGTAGATTCTGGGCCGTTAGGAAATTTTGCTGTTACCATATATTTCCCATCGTACTGTCTCCCTACCTCGACTTCTTTAGCCCCTTGAGCCCTAATTTCGTTTGCTACCCTTTCGGCCTCCTCTTTGGTAGAGATGTCCCTCACTTTACGGATTTGACCCACGCCGTTCTCCTTTCTAGCAACATTTAAGTTTTGGATACCCAACGCCCTTGCTGTAGTTAGCATGTTCCGCAGTACTAAACAGCATTTAGATTTAGAAGGTCAAATGTGTTAAATTTATGATTCACTTCTCCAGCTAGATTCTCCTCCTTTTGGTAATCTTTGCAACAAAATGTATAAATTCGGCCACATTGTGTCAAGGAATTTCTGTTCCATATGCCTTGACTGTTAACGTGTTTTATGCTAGGAATTATTTCAGCCTGGGGAGTAGTGTAACGGTAGCACTGCAGACTCTGGATCTGCCTGTCTAGGTTCGAATCCTGGCTCCCCAGCCATTTTATGTACCGTGCCAGCTTGCTGGCATGTCTCACGTAGGAGGCAAGCTCCGACGCTACAACTCTAATGCGCATCATAAGGAATATACCATGAAGACCTCAGACCTAAAGATTACGTACCAGGATTACCTCCTCATCCAGAATACTGACAAGCGTTACGAACTTTTTGACGGGAGGCTATATATGGTACCTGCGCCTATACCTTACCATCAACGAATAGTTTTGAAGACAACAAAACTTTTAAGTGCCTTTGTTGAAAAACATAATCTCGGGGAGGTATTTGTAGCCCCTTGTGATGTGGTTCTCACGGAAGTGGATCTAGTACAACCTGACATCTTCTTTATAAGCAAAGAGCGTTCACATATCATTACTGAGAAAAACATCAGCGGCCCTCCAGACCTGGTGGTGGAGATAATCTCAAAGAATATTGAATATCGGGACCGCTTATTAAAGAAAAAGCTCTACGCCCAGCACAAGGTGAAGGAATATTGGATAGTCGACCCTAAGGAGAAGACAGTAGAAATACTGGTGTTGAAGGGTAAAGTATATAAGACTAAGGGGATTTATAGTGAAAAAGAATCCTTTGAATCAGACCTTCTAAATGGGCTTAAGATGGATGGAAAACTAATCTTTTAAATGCCTAAATACAGTGTTTATCATAAAGGTAATCTATTAAACTCACCTTATTGATTTGCCCTAATTAGAAATCCTTTTGATATTCTTACCGCACCCTTGTAATCATCGAATCTCCTGGTGTAAAGTTCTTTTACGCTTCTACCTTTTGCTAAGTCTTAATACTTTAAGACTTATGCCCTTCTAACTAAACTCCCTTCCTCGTTGCCGTCTTTTTTGTAAATTTTTTGAACGCCTAGGACAATTAGCTAAGCAATCTTTAATATTGTCTTAAGTACGGCATTCTACACACCTTACATTTTCACTCCTTTCCTTCATCCCTTGGCATTTAGCTTGCTAAGTATCCTAATAGATAGTTGCTAACGGCTACAATCAAAGGAGGCAAAAATCATGATGAATTGTATCTTTCTCTGTCGGGCCTTTGCAGCCTTTTTTCTCTGGCTTCTACCATATCCATGGGGCAGGAACGTTATTCAGAGAAGGCCAAAGCTTTAGAGATGAAGGCGTTGAAGAGGAGTTTTGTTGTTCTGAGGCTAAGCTTTGTATGCCTGCTTTATCAGGGTGAACACACGGACTCCATCAGCGCGGTAACCCCTCGGAAAGAAGCCACCAACGTGAATTCTAGATATTTTCTGGATTTAGCTGAACCGCATTTTGAGGAACCATTGACAGCCTTAAAAGGCCAGGAATCTCAAGCTCTGAAAGGAATGGATAAACCGTGAAGAACTTAAAAAACTTGCTTGCTATACTTGGACTGGGAAGCGCATGCCTCTTTATATGGGTTTTTAATTGGATGGAGAATACCAGCCCCAGACTGTAGTTTTTGACATAAACAAGAAGTAAGCAACCAGGATTTTCTTAAACTCCATACAATATTCATAATTTCGGTGTTAGCCCATTTTCCTTCACCAGTGTAAATTTGTAATCAACGAGCCTTCTAGTGTAAACTTCTTTAACGCTTCTATCTTTTGCTAAGTATTAAAACTCCAAAACTTACGCCCTCCTAACTATATTCCCTCTCTATTACTGCGAGTTTTGTAATTTTTTTAAACACTCGGAATAATTAGCCCATCAATCTTTTCTGCCGCACAACACTTTTCACTTAAACTACTTACATCTGTATCTCTTTTCTTAGTGCCTTTGGCATTTAGATTGCTAAATATCCTAATAGAGGTTTCCAATGGCACAGTCTTAAAGGAGGTAAAACCATGCTGGACTGTATCTCGTTGTGTAAGTTTACAACCTTTCTCTTCTGGCTTTTACCCCATCTGTGGGGTAGGAACCCAATTCCGAGAAGGTTAAAGCTGTAGAAAGGAAGTGAAAACCATGAAAAGGATTTTCGATGTTCACGGATCAAGTGGTGTTTGCCAGTCTGATGGCGAATGCGCGGACGGCATAAACGTTGTGACCACTTTCGAAAAGGAGGCTCCCAACGTGAATTTCAGATATGTCCTGAATTTAGAGGAATTGCTGAAGGGCTTAACAGGCGGCCAGGACTCTAAGCTTATAAAAGGAGAGGATAAACCGTGAAGAATCTGTTTGCTATACTGGGGCTGGGAAGCGCATGCCTCTTTATATGGGTTTACAACTGGATGAAAAATTCTAGCCCCAGTTCATAGTTTTTTGGGCATGAACAGGAAGTAATAGCCAGCGTTCCCCTAGCTTGTATTTTTCAATCTTAGTGTCAGGCCGCCTCCCCATACTAGTTTCTTCACGTTTACTATTTCCTTCACGTCGTCTAACCGTCTCATCTTCCTGTTAAGCTTCTCTGGAGCCTTATATAACCCCTTCAAATGATGACTGTGTAATTGCCCTTTAATATATACTCTTTATGATATCCATGGCACCTGTCCCAACCTGCGTTCTGGTATTTCTTATGGCTAGAAAAATCTCCCCAGGAACGAGGGGCTCATTAGTAATTAAGATAAGATCGCAAATCACGCAAGCAAAGGTTCTTCCCTAACACTATATGCAGGATGCGGGCCTTTCAGTAGCTTACAATTTAGGGTGTCGCTTCAAGGCAGAATACCCTTCCTATTCACATCCTCAACGGTGGCCAGTAAATATTTGTAATCAATGAGATTAACGTGTAAAGTTCTTTTACGTTTGTAACCTTGGCTAAATACTAGGAGGGACTCCACTACTTTCGCCCTTCTGACTAAACTCCTTTATTCATTACTTCAGGTTTGTAATTTTTCTAAACACTTTCAATAATTAGCCTAACAATCTATAGCATTGCATTAAGTGTTTTAGTTTAAAGCACTTCCATAAACGCCCCTCTCCTTCACCCTATTGGCATTTAGCTTGCTAAATGTCCCAATAGATTGTTTCTAATTCCTTATGGCAGGGACTTATTCCGAGAAGGTCAAGGTTTTAGAGATGAAGACAATAAAGAAAATTTCTGTTGTTCTAGGATTAAGTTTTGTATGCCTGCTTTGCGAGGGTGAACACACGGACCCAATTAGTGTGGTAACACTTCGAAAAGAGGTCACCAATGTGAATTCTGGATATTTTCCCGATTTAGAGGAACCGCACTTTGAGGAAACACTCACAGCCTTAAAAGGCCAGGAATCCAAAGCCCTGAAAGGAGCGGATAAACCGTGAAGAACCTAAAAAACTTGCTTGCTATACTGGGACTGGGAAGCGCATGCCTCTTTATATGGGTTTTTAATTGGATGGAGAATACCAGCCTCAGACCGTAGTTTTTAGGCATGAACATGAAGGGACAGGTTTTCAACTACCAATCGCAACTCTTTAATCTCTATTCTCACTTTACTCTAGTGTCTCTTTCTTGTCGCCCAGTCCCTTTATCCTACAGACAAGTTTATTCGCCCGTATTCTACGTGAGACACCCTTCGTTTAAATGTTTATTACAGTAAGTTGAAAACTGACTTTTGCAAGGATTGCGTAAGTTTTTTGCTGTGCAAAGCCCCAAAAGCGCCGCATAAACAACCATAGTTAGCCCATTTCGGAAGAAAACAAAATTAGCAATTAGCTTTTAAAAGATGGTGAAACTGCTCATCATAATAAAAGAGCATATTGAGGTATTATTATTGATACGTTGCAAGCAGTCTCATTATGTCGTTCCTGGTAGCGTAAAGTAGGAGGGCAAGTAGGAAGGCCATTCCGACGTACTGGGCGAAGGCCATAGTGCGCTCGCTTAGGGGGGATCCTTTTATTTTTTCTATGCCCAGGAACATAAGATGACCGCCGTCTAGCATGGGGATGGGAAGGACATTAAGGATGGCTAACTGCAGGCTGAGGATCCCAATAAAGTAAAGTAGCTTTCCCATACCCATCTTCGCTGACTCATAAGTGGCCTGGGCAATCATAATGATACCCCCTACCGTCTCGCTGGATACCCGACGGGTGAGGAGCGCCTTCAGTGAAAGGTATATCCTCTGGGTCATGACAATGGCCTTATAGGTCCCCATTTGGCAGGCCCCTATAAATCCATATTGCCTTTCTACAGATTTTTCTTTAAGTCTTATACCCAGCCTTCCTACGGCCCCTTCTTCATCCTTCTTTGGACGAAACTTAGCAGTAAAGGTTTCTCCATCCCTCCGCCAATGTATCTCCATTTCTTTCCCTTCGCTGGTGGCTATAATCCTCAAAAGGTCTTCCCATCTTTTCAGGCCTTCTCCACTGAGAGAGAGGAGTTCATCCCCTGGCTTTATACCAAGCTCGTGTGCAGGGAAGCCCTCTACTACATGGTCCACTCTGAGACCCATAACCGGTACAATACCCTCAAGAAATCCGCTTAAGGTGCCTGGTTCAAAAGGCAAATCTAAAGAGAGGATTTCCTGCCCTCGTTTTACAGTTATTTTTAGGGTTTTTCCTCCCGGGGGCTGCTCGCTTACGGCAGACTCAAGGGCTGCTTTTAAAAGAGCCCAGCCTGTAACCTCTTTTCCATTTACTTTAAGTAAGATGTCTCCTTTTTTAAGCCCGGTCTTTGCTGCTGGACTTTCCTTCTGGAGGGACTGGATTTTTGTAGAGGCGCAGGATACCCCAAGCATCCATCGTGTAGTAATAAGAGGGGTTACTTTGACATCGAGTTTCTTTCCTTTCCTCAGCACAGTAAAGGTCAACTCTTTGCCCGGGCTTTTCATTTCTATTTCTCTAATTTTATCGCCCGTATCAATGGCCTCCCCATTAATAGCAATTATCTCATCGTCCACCTTAAGGCCGGCCTCCCTGGCAGGCGAACCATCAGGATACTGGAGGATGTGGCCTATCTCCTTGCTAAGGGCTGGACTTATGCCAATGCGCTGTATTCCCTGGGTCTCATCGTATTTCGGTGAGACAATAAAATTCAAAATCTCTTTACCCCGTTCCACCTTAAGCGAGATTCCTTCCATGGGGCTTCCCAGGGCCACGGTGGTGAATATGTCCTCAAAGTCTGGACCGCATTTTCCATCAATTTCAACTATCTCATCCCCGGGTTTTAGGCCCGCCTCCCAGGCTGGCCAGCCATGAATGACCTCTCCTATCTCAGAGGTAACAAAGGGCACACCAAATTGAAATGCCAGGACGAATACAAGGAAGGCCAGCACTGCGTTTAGCCCCACCCCAGCCAGTAGTACCAGGGCCCTCAGGTGGGCAGGTTTTGCCATAAAATCCCAAGGCTCTAAAGGGGTATCCTTCTCTGGGTGTTCACCTGCAAGTTTTACATAGCCCCCCAGCGGGATGATAGAGATTCTATAGTCGGTCTCTCTCCAAACCTTGCTCAAGAGGGCTGGCCCGAAGCCTAGAGAGAAGACGTGTACCTTAACCCCAATCCATTTGGCGGCCAGAAAGTGGCCCAGCTCATGAACGAATATGAGGGTACCTATGCCCAAGATTACCAGTAGTACATTTGTGGACGTTTCAGTCAAGGCTTTTCTTAACCTCTTTTCTGGCCCATTGGTCGGCCGCAAATATTTCTTCAATGGAAGGATGCTCACAGTTTTGATGGTGGTTCATAGTACGCTCCACGATTGGAACTATCTCTGTGAGCTTTATTCGCCCATCAAGAAAGGCTTCCACTGCAACCTCATTGGCGGCGTTAAGTACGGCAGGGATTGTACCCCCTTCATAGACTGCACGGTAACCCAGGCGGAGGGCGGGAAACTTTTCCATGTCTGGTTTAAAGAAAGTAAGCTGTCCGAGTTTAGGTAGCTCAAGGGGTTCCACTGGGGCAGGCCTTCTTTGAGGGTAAGTGAGGGCGTATTGGATAGGAAGTTTCATGTCTGGCAGGCCCATCTGTGCTATTACCGAACCGTCCTGGAATTCTACCATGGAGTGTATTATGGACTGAGGGTGGATTACTACTTCTATTTGGTGGGCCTCTAGCCCGAAGAGCCATTTGGCCTCTATTATCTCCAGGGCCTTGTTTATCAGGGTCGCAGAGTCAATGGTTATCTTTTTCCCCATTTGCCAGGTGGGGTGTTTCAGGGCCTGTCCCGGGGTGACGTTCTGGAGCTTTTCTATTGGATACTCACGAAAGGGCCCGCCTGAGGCGGTAAGGATTACTTTTCTTAATTCACTACGCTTGCCAGCCAGGAGGGACTGGAAGATGGCGGAATGTTCACTATCTACGGGAAGCAGTTTTACACCCGTCTCCCTGGCCAGGGCGGTCACAATTTCTCCAGCTACTACCAGGGCCTCCTTATTGGCCAGCGCAACGGCTTTCCTCTGCTTTATGGCGGCCAGAGTGGCAGGAAGGGCAGCTGCCCCAACAATGGCAGATAATACAAAGTCTACATCCTCCCCGGAGGCCAGTTCCTCCAGAGCCTCCTCCCCCGCAAGCACCTCCACAGAGTTCCGGGAGATTCTACCTTTCAGCAGAGGGTAGGATTCTTTATCTACTATCGCCACCCTTCGGGGGTGAAAGGCTTCCACCTGCTGGGCAAGGAGTTCCCAGTTTTTGTGAGTAGAAAGGGCAGCGACTTGATAGTCCTCACCCAGGAAGTGTATTACCTCCAGGGCGTTCCTCCCGATAGAGCCTGTAGAACCGAGGATGGCTATCTTTTTTCGTTGGGAGTGGCCCTGCCACCTCATGACATACTCTCTATCTCGCGTAGGAGTTGGCTTACCATCTCTGATTCTGGGATCTTTTTTACCCTTTCACCCTTCTTGAAAAGGAGTCCGAAGCCGCGGCCTCCTGCTATTCCGATGTCACATTCCTGTGCCTCCCCCGGACCATTAACAGCACAGCCCATGATGGCTATCTGGAGCGATTTTTTCTCAGAAGGCAGCTTTGCCTTCACCTCTTCAACAATCTTCATAAGGTCAATCTCGCAGCGACCGCAGGCAGGGCAGGAGATGAGTTCCCAACCCTCGTGTTCCCTCAGCCCTAAGGCTTGCAGAATGTCCAACCCAGCCTTCACCTCCTCATGCGGCCGGCCAGTTATGCTGACCCTTAAGGTGTCGCCTATGCCCTCGGATAATAGGCCACCTATGCCTATGGCAGATTTAATTATGGAGCTGGAGGCTGGCCCTGCCGCAGTGACTCCAAGGTGCAGGGGGTAATCGCATTGCCTGGCTACCTCTCTATAGGCCTCCATGGTCGTTGGGACATCAGAAGCCTTAAGAGAGAGTACTATATCCCTGAAGCCCAGCGACTCAAAGTGTTCGCAGTAGCGGAGGATGGTCTCCACCATGAGTTTGGCCAGAGGTTCACCTTTTGGACCAGGACCATTCCCTGTAGCGTGCCAGCTTGTCTGGCACGTTTCGTGCGACACAAGGTCGCACGCTACATTTGCTTTGGGCTCTCGCCCGATGGTTGGAACCACCCCCGATTTAATTGAGCCGGAGTTGACCCCTATCCTTATAGGTATACCCTTATTCTTAGCAGCCCGGACCACTTCCTCTATCTTAGCCTTATCCTTCATATTGCCTGGGTTAATGCGTATCTTGCCCACTCCCTGAGCAATGGCCTCCAGGGCTATTTGAGGGCTGAAGTGGATGTCTGCCACAAGGGGGATGCAGATACGCCGCTTTATCTCCCCCAGGCAGCGGGCGGACTTGGGTGTGGGCACTGCCACACGGATAATCTCACAGCCGAGGTCTTCTAGCTCCTTTATCTGGGCTACGGTATCCTCTATATCCTCTGTGTGTGTCTTGGTCATGGACTGTATAGAGACAGGTGCATCGCCACCTATCTGCACACAGCCCACACAAACTGGCCTTGTCTTTCTTCTCTCTATCATTTTCGAAAGGGGTTGTAAAAAAATTAAGCTTTCATTATAGCTTTCAAAGTTAACAGGTCAAATCAAAAAACCTTTTTGGTTCAGGAAGTCGTAGCTAATTAATAAGTTAATTCACCCAAAAGGGACTACAAAACCCCTGCGGAAATTTCCATAGGCCCGGGCTGAATTTTTTTACTGACTCCAGATCTGGGAGGGGCTAAAGGGTATTCTACTCAGACCTAAATTCCCCCTACCTTAACGCAATTAAACCACTAACTTTTACCCTTGACAAGCACCTTATTTATAGAGTACATTTATACCCTATGTTTGAAAAGCTAACGCCTGGCCAAAGCAAATTCCTTTCCTTCCTCAAAAGGTTCTACGAGGAAAAGGGCTATCCACCTACGGTAAGGGAGACAAAGGAAGGTCTTGGGATAACCAGCAGCATGGGAGTACAGCGCTACTTTGCTGCCCTAGAAGAAAAGGGTTACATAAAGAGGTCGGGTAAGGCCAGGGCCATTGAGTTCCGTGAGCGACTCAAAGCAAGCCAGTCAGTAACCCTTCCCCTGGTTGGTCATATTACGGCGGGTGCACCCAGCCTGGCTATAGAGGATATCCATGGATACGTTGCTGTGGATAGGTCTTTTACTTCGGGAGATGGTAACTTCCTCTTGAAGGTGAAAGGAGACAGCATGATTGAGGCCCACATAAAAGATGGGGACTATGTTGTCGTAAAGCCCCAGCCCACCGCCGAAAATGGGGATATAGTAGCAGCCCTTGTGGACACTGAGGCCATGGTAAAGAGGTTCTACAGGAAGGGCAGGCAGATAAAGCTGGCGCCCGCAAACCCGACCTATAAGGACATCGTAATTAAACCGGGCCTGTTTGAGATTTTCATAGTCGGTAAGGTAATAGCAGTTTTAAGAAGTATAATGAAGGAACAATCTAGGACACTGAGCTTTTAGTTAGTTTTTAAATGACTTTATTATTAGTAATTCTAAATTGAAAAATGTACGAGATAGAGAAAATTAAGGAAGCCGAGTATTTTTACAATCGCATGATAAAAAAAGCCCAAGAGGACTCGGATGCTTTCAAGTACAATTTGAGCGCATTTCTCGCTGCCGCCCGTTCTGTCTTGCAGTTTGCCCAAAAAGAAGTTCAAAATAAGCCTGAAGGTCAACGGTGGTATGAGTCGGTCGTTAAGAATGAAGTGGTCTCGTTCTTTAAAAACAAACGAAATATTAATATCCATAAAGAACCCGTGAAGGTACTAAAGGATACTCATATATCGTGTCAGCCAGTTTCTCTATCTCTATCTCTTTCTGCATCTATTATTATTAGGGATAAAGACGGCAATATCACTTATGGGAGCAAATCAAAACCTGAGCCACCGAAGATAAAAAAAGAAGAAAAACCAACAGAGGTAACTTACAGATATAGGTTTGACGATTGGGCTGGTATTGAGGACGTACCTACCCTGTGCTGTAGATATTTGGATGAACTGAGAACTATTGTTGCGGATGGTCAGAAGAAGGGATTTTTAAGTTAACTAACGAAGCAAGTACGTGAGTAAACCTTCCAATCGAGGGTAACATCATGATTACCCCGGTATGTAGCCGCAGGCTTTAGCCTGCGCAAATATGGCAGAGTTAGGGTAGAGCGGTACCATGATTACTCCAATCAATGAGCCCGTTAAGGTAGGAGTAGTCTTTGGAAACGGCAGAAAGATAAGGCCAGTATGGTTTAAGTGGCAGGGCAAACAGCACCGCATCCAGAGCATAACCTACACCTGGACTAGCCGTCGGGGTAGGGCGGTCCTGTACCATTTCTATGTCACAGATGGAGCAAATCTCTACGAACTTTGCTACAATACAGAAACTTTTGTATGGGAGCTTGCCCAGGTGGAGGTGGAAGGATGAAATTATTCTATAAAACTTCTGTAGTGTTAGCGCTTCTCTTTATTTCTTGCGCACAGTACCAGCAAGTCCCAGATTCCTTTCCACAAGGCTATAAGGGGCCTGCCTATATGGATGTAAGCTATGCAGGAATAATACTCAGTTCTGGAAGAGATTTCCCTGTCTTTGTGAAGGTGATGGACAAGGACAAGAATCCCCTTCCTTCTACGATGGTAACGGCAAGGTTAGACGGCCCTAACGTTGCCTATTTTGATAGAGACCAG
The DNA here is from genome assembly GCA_023261505.1 of Planctomycetota bacterium. GTDB lineage: Bacteria > Planctomycetota > Brocadiia > Brocadiales > Bathyanammoxibiaceae > JAHFOV01. The sequence continues at coordinate 5,439 of JAHFOV010000053.1, read as the reverse complement.
GTTGCGACCGATAAAAATGGTATTGCAAAATTTAATATACGGGGAACAGGTTTTCTTTCCTGGCCTGTCTATGCCACCGTGACTTTCACGGCTGGCGAGCTTTCTAAAAGCATTGAAGTTTACGGGCCGCCACGGTAGCCCAGAAAAGCGGAAATGCATAACAGGGTCACAATGCACATTGACATGAACGCCTTCTTCGCCTCTGTAGAACAGCAGGTAAACCCAAGGCTCAAGGGCAGGCCCATCGCAGTTACCGGCTCTCAAAAGAGGACTATTATTAACACCGCATCCTACGAGGCCAGGGCCTATGGTGTAAAAACTGGCATGACAAAGGTAGAGGCAAAAAGGCTGTGCCCAGAGATTATCTTCGTTCAAGCCAATAATCAGAGATATATTGACACCTGCACCCGCCTTGTTGACCTATATAAGCAGTACACCCCGTTTGTAGAAGTCTACTCAGTGGATGAGGCTTTTCTGGATGTAACAGGAACTGTCCACCTCTTTAAGGGGGCAACAAACACGGCCTTAGGGATAAAACGTCATATCAAGGAAGCCTTTGGCCTTACTTGTTCTATAGGCATTGCCTCTAATAAGCTCTTGGCAAAGCTGGCAAGCGATATGCAAAAGCCCGATGGATTGGTGGTGATTAAAGACTACAAAGAGGCAAGGGCTATTCTTGAAGACCTACCGGTGGGAGACCTTCTTGGTGTAGGGGCACAGATAGAAAAACACCTTGGAGAAATGGGCATAAAGACCTGTGGAGAATTAGCCAGGATCCCCATTAGAATACTTAAAGATAGATTCGGAGTAATCGGGGAGAGACTCCACTTTATGGCCCAGGGTCTTGATGATAGCCTAGTAATACCTTTAGGACAAGAACCAGATGCAAAGTCCGTAGGGCATAGCATGACCCTGGAAAGGGATATTAGTGACCATGAAACCCTTGAGCGTTACATACTTCTACTGTCTGAAATGGTCGGCAGGAGGCTCAGACAGGGACACTACCTCGGGAGAACCGTTGCCCTTACCATAAGATATTCAGACTTCTTCACCTTTTCTAAAAGGAAAACCGTAAGGGAGTATATAAATGATGGACTGGAGATATGCAACCTGGCCATATCTATACTTAAGTCCTTTAGATTAAGGCGGGCCGTAAGGATGGTAGGGGTAAGCGTTAGTAACCTAGTCAAAGTGGAGCAACTGCCCCTTTTTAAGAAAGACCAAAGAAAAATGGACCTTATGCACGCAATAGACTCCATAAACGACAGATACGGTGAGTTTACCGTTACAAGGGGAATGTTATTAGAGCCTGCCACTGGCCCAGGCGTTATATCCCCCGCCTGGCGTCCAAGCGGGGTAAAAAGGGTAGAGTATTGAAACTATATCTATCGTCTTTTTATTGCTTCTTCCCTAACGGCCAGTAAACCTTTTTGGATTTCCTTTTTAAGTACCCAGGAAACTAACCACATCGGCGCGAAGAAGCCTGGTTGCACATCTACTTCAAAAGTTAACAGCGTAGAACCAGAATTATAGGGCTTTATTAACCAATGGCCATCGTAAATTTTCATATTGCCACCCACTAGCCAGAAATCTATTCTATTGGGAGGAGTCTCTTTTACTGAAAGTAAAAGCTCCATAGACCCGAAAAGGTGTTTAAAGACTTGTTCGATAGTAATTGTATCTTCATTCCGTTCCATTACTCTGCTCTTACTCATACCAGGTACAAACTCCGACAGGTGTTCGTAATCGGTAAGTACCTGCCATACCACTTCCGGCTTTGCTTCAATGGAAACTGTCAGGCTTACATGCAGGGGCCAGTTACCTACTTTTGGAGTGCCTATTTCTACTGCCTCCTTTTCTCCTTTTGTGATTTTTGTATTACATTCTACCGTTATGGAACTATTATTGGAACTACCCTTTGCTAAAAAAAATTTTTCTGAAGTCAAGTAAAAGAATAACTTTACCCTTTGATGTGCACCGAAGGTACAACAAGACAAAACACTTGTAAAAGAACTGAAAACTTAGTATACAATCTTGGAAACACTCTAAATCCGTTTGTTCTAGGCTCGAGTCCAGTGGGTTTATTTCCTTTCCGGAGGGTAGAAGGTGGAAAAGTATAAAGGAATTTTTGGTCCAGTGAAGGACCTTAGGATTGCCGGAATGCACAGAGGCATATTCCTCCTTATTTCCATATTCTTAGTTGCTGGTGGAGGTGGGATTTTAGCGGGAGAAGAAGTCAAAGATTACCAGACCGTCCTACGCCAGCCTATCGATAGCGAGACCAAGCAATTTGAAGATGAAAAGCTCCGCATAAACTTCTATCCCACTCATGAACTTATATCCTTCACCCTTCAAAATAAGACCAAGGCGCCCATGAAGATTATCTGGGATGAGATAATCTTTACTAACCCCGAAGGGGAAACCCGCTGGGTAATAAATAAGCAGGTGCACTATAAGGACCGTGGTAAGATAATCGATCCTGCCCATCCCCATATCGCACCTACAGAAGTATCATCAGGTCAAACCTATGTCGATTATATTCGCCCCTTCCCTATCGGGTTGGAGGACGAACTTATATACCCATTTAAGGATGCTAAGGGTTCACGCTTCAAGCTGGTAATGCCTCTGGAAATTGAGGGGCATGTTAATGCATACACCTTTGCTTTTGAGGTGATTGAAGCATCAGCACCTCACTGAACAATGAAGTATAGACTACCCAGTAAGTGATAGTCAACACTTGCAGAGAAGTTGGTTTAATTATTTTCTTGACCTGGCTCTAGGTTTGAATGCCCCCTATTTATGGGCATTTCTGGCCTAATAATGTGGCTGGTTATCCCCTGCCAGGAAGATGGGAGGGGTTTTCGCGGAGGCAGGGCAATATTAGAAGGAGCAAAACCAGAGAGCTTCCTGGGGCTAGAACACAACACATGGCGGCTTTTGCATGAATGGGCGGGAGTGGTCCTATTGTGCCTTCTCACCCTTCACCTCATACTGCACTGGGGCTGGATAGTACAGATGACACGGAGAATGCTAAAAGGAGACCGTAGAACTTAGTATATCGTGCCAGGAAAACGGTGAAAATACTTATCACACCGCTTAAGGATGGTCTGGTCAAAAAGGACTCCAATGCCAAACTTTCAAAAGACAAGTGCCTTCTTAAAAGAAATTGTCCTTGACATCTGGTAAACAGCACGGTAAAGTGCCGTGGCAGAGAAAAGCGGTGGGGGCTAATACAAAAAGGAGGAAAATATGGGTAAGGAAAGGGAGGGCAAAAAGGAACAACTTTCTCCAGAGATGTTGCGTCTGGCCAGGGAAATAGCCGATGAGGTTGCCAAAAAAATAGCTCTGAAGCCTAGATTTGGTATTTCTATAATGTGCCCAGTAGACTTCACGTGTGGCCATCAGTACGCTGCTTGTAAAGCTTTTACGCACAGCTGCCCAAGCACATATAGTTGTCCAGGTATGGTACTAAATCCCGACCCTTGCGGAAAGAATTTCAGTTGCGGTAACTTCAGTTGCTCAGAACCCTACACTTGCTCGGGCATATTTAAGTTTTAAGGTCATGCCACTGGATCTCTTTAGAATTTTTGAGATTTACTAAAACTTTTTAGGGCCAGGAAGCTACTTTTCGCAATGAAAAGCCATAATCTTTGTCCCCAGCGTACCTGAAATAGTAGGGTCCGATGAACACAGCGCAAGTATTGACAGATAAAACGCAGGAAATTTTACTCTCCGATGACCCAGATATTAGCAAACTACAAGGGCGGGTTGAAAAGGCGTTAAATCTCTCCCCTGAAGAGGCAAGAATTTTCATTTATCAAGTGGTACTGCAGTTAAATTCAGCTTATTTTACTCCAGTAACCAGCCTGGAGCTGGTACTGACTGAAGGGTGTAACCTGGCATGCACCTACTGCTTCGAGAAAAACATGCTAAAGTACCGGCAGATGTCTCATGCCATATGCCTAGCCGCTGTTAACTTATTATTTGATTACTCACGAAATGAACCACAGCTGTTCATAACTTATTTTGGAGGGGAACCTCTTTTAAACTTCTCAGCGGTCCAGTATGTTACAGAATATGCAGAATGGAAAGCCACGCTTTTGGGAAAGTCTCTAAATTTTAATATGACCAGTAATGGAGTTTTACTCACCGAAACTATGGCTAATTATTTAGCTCAACACAAGATAAATGTGCTCTTAAGTGTTGATGGGCTTGAGCCTACGCATAATCGATTTCGGGTTGACAAGGATGGACGTGGAACCTTCGAGCAGGTTATGAAAGGGTTTAGAATTCTGAAGAGGACACAAAGTTGGGTTGGGGTGAAAATAACTGTTATGCCAGAAAATGTTTCAAATCTATTTGGGGATGTCCTGGGACTTTATGGAATGGGTGTTAATCAGTTTATCATCGGTTACGCAACGGGCGTAAGCTGGTCTGAGGAAGATAAGAAATTGTATAGAGATCAAATGAGCGAATTATTTCAATGGTATAAGGAAAAATCCAGTAAAGATTTGCGTATTACAGACTTCGATGACACCAATAAGGGTTCTGCTTATTTTGGGTGTAGGGCTGGTCGAAATAGCTTATCTGTATCCGTCGATGGGCAAATATCTCCGTGTTCTAAAGTATTGGCCTTGGATAATAGGCGGCTTTTGGGAAAACTTGGCGACGTCCACTATGGTTTGACTCACCCGAAGAATCGTTTTGAGTTAGCAAGTTGTACACAGTTGAGGGCGGCCTGTGAAAACCGTGGAATTGCAGCAGATTTCAAAGGTGGTTGCTTTGCCTCAAACTATGAGGAGAATAATGACCTTTTCGTACCAAGCATGGAGCATTACGCTTTTTCCAAGCTTAAGCCTTAGGCTTGTTCAAGATACATCTTTTAAGTCGTCGCATTCCTTAGTTTAGCATCTTCTATACAAAGCCCTCACTCAGCAATAATGATATTCTTAGATGGAGCATCTTAAGAGCATCTTTACAACGCCGATTTTGCTAGCATTTGGTGATGTTTTTTATAGAACCCCATACAATATCCAAAAGCCTTTCCAGTTGTTTCAGGGTTATGGATAGTGGGGGCATAATCACTATAACGTCACCAATGGGCCTGAGCAGGGCGCCTAGGTTCCTGGCCTCCAGAATGACCTTGTGGCCTATCCTCTCCTGGGCTGGATAAGGTTCCTTGGCCTCCCTATCCCTGACCAGTTCTATCCCTGCAATTAAACCGCATTGGCGGACATCTCCCACGTGTTGCAGCCGGTAAAAATCCTGTAGCCTTTCTTGAAGACATTCTATCTTGGGCTGGAGTTTCTTTAGGACTGTCTCCTTTTCAAACACCTCCAGACTGGCCAGGGCGGCGGCACAGGCTAGCGGGTTGCCAGTATAGGTATGGCCGTGAAAGAATGTTCGAGAGTAGTCTCCTAAAAAGGCATTAAATATATT
>JAHFOV010000004.1:63762-71076 GCA_023261505.1 Planctomycetota bacterium | reverse complement strand
GGGCAGCTCAAAAGCCAAAAGGGAGCTCAAATCGAGAATAGCAAAACTAAATAATAAGTTCACTAACAATGTAAGATACCGAGTACTCGGTGGAAGAACAAAAGGTGCTTATGCAAAGGTTGATTTATTCTAAATTAAATTCTTTAGTGAAATAATATAGAAATTATGACAAGATCTGTCTTCCTCACCACCTTTGGCTGTCAGATGAATAAGACAAAAACATAGTTGGAAAAGGAGATAAGATACTTAGACCATGCTATACAAAAGCTGAAGGAGAGAAGGGTAAGCAAGGCACAAGTGCAAGATATCTTAGCCAATCCTGACCAAGTCCGACCAGCTCGTTTAGGCCGAAAGAGGGCCATAAAATCTTTTAAAGATAGAACAATTCATGTAATATATGAAGAACATCAAGACCACCTTTTGGTCGTACCAGTTTATCCTAAATAAAGGACTTAAGATGAGAGTAGAAATCCAGACCGATGACAAAAAGAAAAAAGTGGTTGCGGCCTATGTCCGCATAAAAGAAGGAGAGGTGGCCAGGACTGAAGAGGTAGGCGAAGAGAATTTTATAGACCTGGATAAAGATGGTGTGCTCCTGGGGGTGGAGATACTTAATTTTGAGGAGGCCCCGGGATTACTCTCTTTCTTGGCTGAGAAATTTGGCGTTCCAACGCTCAAAGAAATTACATTTGAAGAAATTACAAAAATCTTTGCCTCAAGCAAAATGTAGATGAAATCGGTCTTCCTCACCACCTTTGGCTGTCAGATGAATAAGGCAGATTCGGAGCTATCCCTGGGTCTTCTCCTGGAGAGGGGCTATCGGATGGCCAGGGATGAAGCCACTGCTGATGTCATATTATTCAATACCTGCAGCGTTCGGCAACATGCAGAGGACAGGGTCTATTCCCGCCTGTCCCAACTAAAGGCTCACAAGGCCCGAAGGCCAGGGCTAGTAATAGGCGTCCTGGGCTGCATGGCCCAGAAAGAAGGGGAAGAAATCTTCCGCAGGTACCCACACGTGGACATGGTCTGCGGAACCAGGATGTTTGATAAGCTCCCTGAACTGCTGGAGAGGCTGCGTTACAACGGCGGTTATCTTTTAGCCGTATCCGACGAGAAAGTGCTGAGTTATCCAAGGCAGCGTCCACCGAGGGAGAACCCCTACCAGGCCTTTGTAACTGTTATGCGAGGGTGTGACAATTACTGCTCCTACTGTATAGTCCCCTATGTAAGGGGCTCTGAAATCAGCAGGCCCGTAAAGGAGATAGTAGCAGAGGCAGAATCCCTGGTACACGAAGGCTGTAAGGAAATCATCCTCCTCGGGCAAAATATAAACACTTACGGAAAGAACCTGGAAAAGCACACCGACCTTGCCTCTCTTCTAAGGGCTGTCAGTAAGATAAAGGGATTGGAACGCATACGCTTTGTTACCTCTCACCCTAATGATATGACACGTAATGTGCTGGAGGCCATGGCAGAACTCCCAAAGGTCTGCAAGCATTTACACATGCCTGCACAGTCTGGTTCAGACCGAATATTGGAGAGGATGGAAAGGGGACACACGGCCCAGCACTACTTGGAACTTGTAGAACTCGCCCGAAAGCAGGTTCCAGATATTGCTATAGCGAGTGACTTCATTGTGGGCTTCCCAGGCGAGACGGAGGAGGACTTTGAGGACACGGTAAGGTTGATGGAGACCGCCCGATTCCAGAATGCTTATATCTTTAAATACTCTCCTAGGCCAGGCACCAAGGCGGCGGAGCTGCCGGACAATGTCCCTGTGGAGGTAAAGAAGGAGAGGAACCAGAGGCTGTTGGATGTGCAGTCCAGGATAAGTCTTGAGGAAAATATGAAAAGGATCGGGCAAGTTGTGGAGGTGCTTGTAGAGGGGACTAGTAAATCAAATAAAAGGAGGCTAACTGGCCGTACTTCCCATAATCAGATAGTAGTCTTTGACCCGCCTCAGGTGGATAGTGACCTCAGAGGCAAATCGGTCAAAATAAAAGTAGCAGAAGTCACCTCTCTTACGCTCTTTGGACAGTTAATTACTTAAGGATTTGAAATGAAAGACACCCGCTTCAAAATAACCTGCGAGGACTACTGACAGATGACATATACAGACACTATGAATTTCTCAGGAAGGAGATATTTAGCAGCCTGCCTGCTTATAGCCTTTCAATGCCCCCTCTTGTCAGGATGCGCCTTTCTTTCTGTACCAGTAGGTGAACCCACAAAGCCCCTCGAAGAGAAGGTAGTAGCAGGAGAAGGTAAGGACAAGGTGCTGATTATAAACATCTCGGGGATGATTTCCAGCAAGGAAAGGCGCGACCCTATAGGATTGGGGAGCAGACCTAGCATGGTAACCCGGGTGAAGGAGGAACTGGAAAAGGCCCGTAAGGATGAACATGTAAAGGGAGTTGTCTTGAGGATAAACAGCCCAGGCGGAACAGTGTCAGCTAGTGATATCATCAATCACGAGATAAAAAAGTTTAAGGAAGAAAAACCTGCCAAGGTGGTCGCCTGTATTATGGGCCTCGGCACTTCCGGGGCTTACTACATAGCCACTTCAGCTGATAAGATAGTGGCACTGCCCACCTCTATATCTGGAAGTATAGGTGTGATTCTAATTAAGGTAAATATACAGGGCCTTATGGGAAAGGTAGGAATAGCGAATGAGACGGTAAAAGCCGGTGATAAGAAGGATTCTGTCCTCCCTCTCCGCCCGATGACTGAGGAGGAGAGGCAGATTCTGCAGGGGGTTATAAATTATCTTCACGAACGTTTTATCATGACAGTAGAGGAATCCAGGCCAGAGGTGGACATAAAGTCGAAAAAGGAGCTGACCGATGGGCGGGTTTTCGACGCACAACAGGCCCTGGAACTAAAACTTGTGGACCAGATAGGTTATCTGGAAGATGCTATTGAAACGGCCAAGTCCCTGGCAGGTCTAACGGAGGCCAGGGTTGTAATGTATACGAGACCTGCAGGTTATAAGAACAACATCTATTCTCTTGAGGGAGGGCTGGAAGATGTAGGGGCTTATAGTAATACGTCCCTACCATTCCCTCTTGGACCGAAGGAAGAGCTTGAGACAAACTTTATGTATCTTTGGCAACCCTAGTGGCGTTCGGACTAAATCTTAGCAAATAATAAAGGAAGTATTATAATAACATTAATGTACTAAAGGAAAAGGATGGAAGGGTAAAAAAGTTGTAACTGCACTAATCCACCTTCGACAAATTACGCTCTAAGTAGCGTTGCAGTGTAATAAATTCTACCGAAGGAAGTCCCCTTAACCCAGCCAGCACCTTTTTGAACTTACTAACCAATTCCTTAGAGACTTCATCTGGGTAAGGTCTGCCAGAGTGGTCTACAAAGAGCTCCCAAGGATGAAAGGCCAGGATAAAAAGTATCCCTGGGGCGGGAAAGACTTTCATGCTAAGGGCTTGAATAAGGTGAAGGTATTCTTCAGGGCTTCTCCTCCCTTGAAAGAGGGGAATGAGATAAGAGGTCAACCTCTTCTGGATACCGCGCCTCAGAGAGGCAATAGAAAACTCCCATAGTGGGTTACTATTAACAATACAAAAGGGCCTCAGACAGTCGCTAATTAACGAGGAGTCGTATTTAAAGTTCAATTCTGACAGTGCGGAAAGTATTTCGTGATTTACCCTAAGGTAAGGTGCCCTGAATCCCACCACCTGCTTTCTAAAAATATCCTCCAGTATGGCCCGAGATTCCGCAATAATATCCTGAGACTGCATCTTATTCAGAGGCATACCGGAGACTACTCCCAGAAAGTCCTCATGCCTCAGGGAGTGGCAGGCAATCTCGTGACCTTTTGTGAGCGCCAACAAGTCCACTCTTTGAGCTAAAAGCTGTGCACTCCTGGCCTCGAAAAATAAAGTGGCCTGGATATCCAGTTCTTCGAGCACTCTGAAGGTTTCCAATAGCCCCCTTGCTGTTGCCGCTATCTCTACCCTTCCCTTTTCCAAGGGGTAGGACAGGGCATCTGGCCGGCCCTTGACTGCTGTGTTGGCGTCGGGATCTACATCCAGAGTAAAGGTTAGAAAAAATTTCACCTTTTCTGTCGTAGGGACACGTTGCAACACGCCCCTACGATATTCCAAGAAGTTGGTGGCCCCCACGGTAGGCAGTCTGTGCGAAGGGCTGGCAGTGAGGGACTTATTCCTTTTCAGCTTCAAGTTCTTCTGGAATTTCTTCTTTTTCGAACTCTGCCCCCACTACAGAGAAGAACCTCTTTTTTACAGCATCACTGGTCACCTTAAGTAGGGCCTTTCTATCGGTGACTTCGCCAAAGATGCCCAGTTCTATAGTGCCGGCAGCCATTGTGGGGTGCCCACCTGAACCCTGTCCAAAGGCCTTCTGAAGAAGCAGGCCCAAGTTTACCCTTGGGTCTCTACTTCTGGCTGAGAGATGCACTTTGTCGCCAGAGATGCCAGAGACCAATACTGTATCCACGCCCTCTAACTGGAGCATCATATCAGCGGCCTGAGGGAGGGCATCTCGGTCATTAATAAATTCAACAAAAGATACCAGGTAAGAGCCCCTGATTTCCCGGCTCCTTATGGCACGACCAATTATGTCCAATGTTTCGGAACTCATGGGGGGACTCTCTATCCCTTTGAGGAGTTCATGGTCTATAAGAGGGGAAAGGTAGGCAACAGCCTCCATGTCCTGGGCAGTGGTATTGCGGGTGAACCCCATGGTATCTACCTTTATACCGTAAAGCAAGACTGTAGCTAAAGCTGCATCTGGTTTTATACCGAATAACCTCAGATAGCGGGTTAATATAGTGGAGGTGGCACCAATTTTATACTCAATGTCCACAAAGCGTCCTTTAACGGCACTTATATCGGTTTGGTGATGGTCAACAATAATATCCGGCACAAACCCCTCTGGCAGTATGTTGTTCTTGGATGGTGTAGAGGCCTCCACGAGAGCTACCTTTCCTACAGCAGACAAGACCTCTTTTACCTCTGTGGGAGTGGTTAACTGGATGAGTTCAGTACCCAGTAGATTAACCAGGGCACGGTTTTGATGGTGGCCTATGTTACCTCCATAGTATATCTTACTTACCACCTCACACTTTTCAGCTATCCGCTTTAAGGCCAGGCCGGAGGCTATGGCGTCAGGGTCCGGATTATCCTGTAAGAATATGGCCAAACCGCGAGTATCGGCCTCTTTAATCTCCTTAGCCAGGTTGGCAGCGGCCTGTTTGTGAGCACTAATCTCTAGTTCTTCCAAGACGCTACTAACTAATAGGGTATTACTTTCAATTACCACATTGGCCCCCTTATCTTTAAACAGGGAGGTCTCCTCTGTACTATGGGCTATTGTTATTATGTATTTGTCGGGGTAGTGCTTTCTTACCTCTTTAAGAGCCGCAAGGTTGCTCTTAGGGTCTTTACCCAGTATAGCTACTACGTCCGCTTTCTCCAAATGCGCTGCGGAGGGTGAAACAGGATTACCCAGGATTGCCTTTACATTGTGATTAATTTGCTTAAGGAGGTTGAGAATCTTTTCGTCGTTCTCATAAACGACTACCTCGTGGCCCTCTTTACTCAAGCTCTGGGCAACATCCCTTCCATAAGTATTGCAACCAAGGATTATGTACATTTTCGCCAGCAATTTCCGAAGCTAAGATATTAGAATTCTATTATCTTTTTGTCAATATACCTTATAAACAAGCATATATCAAGAATCTTGACGCTGCCAGGCTTGACAGCCCTACCCGGCGAGGCTAAAATGCGTTTGACGTTTTCGCATCCCTCCGTTAATCTGAGAGATAAATCCAATCATGGAATGGTTTTTAAAATACAGGGTCAATATTGTATTGTTTATTGCCACAGCCTGCACTACTTATTACGTTAACGGGCCATGGTATTCTGGGACTATAATGACCATCCTCTTCTCCCATGAGATGGGCCATTTTATAATGTGCAGGAAGTATAACGTAGAGTCTTCTCTACCCTTTTTTATCCCCGTCCCCTTTCCACCTTTCGGTACTTTTGGGGCAGTAATAAAGATGCAGGGCATTATCCCCAACAAGAGGGCACTCTTTGACATCGGGGCGGCTGGACCCTTGGTAGGGCTTGTATTAGCCCTCCCTGCTGTAATAATCGGCCTCCATCTCTCTGAGGTAAGGGCTTTAACAGCTACTGAGGCCGCTCATTCTCTTGGCCTGGGGGAACCACTTCTTTTTAAATTACTGTCAAGATTAGTAGTAGGAAAGGTTCCTGAGGGGCTGGACGTCTTTCTCCATCCCGTAGCTTTCGCAGGCTGGGCGGGGCTCTTTGTCACGGCACTAAACCTATTACCCATAGGCCAACTGGATGGTGGACACATTATCTATGCCCTGCTTGGTAGAAAGAGCGAAATAGTATATAGGGTAGGTGTCCTGGCCTTTTGCGCTATGGCTATCTTCTATTCTCCTGGGTTTATACTTTTTGCTATGTTGCTGTTATTGTTTGGATTTCGACACCCAGCCCCAGCAGATGAATACACTGGCCTGGACGTAAAAAGGAAGTTCCTGGGAGTATTGATATTTATAATCTTTGTTGTGTGCTTTACCCCTGTGCCCTTAAAGCTTGAGATGCCCTAGCAAAAATTGTAGGGGCAGACCCCCTGTGTCTGCCCAAATAAATCAAATTACACAGGTTCCACACAGGGCGAACACAGGGGTTCGCCCCTGCATAATGTTATGAAGGAACGCGTAGTGGTCGCCATGAGTGGCGGTGTAGATTCCAGCCTCGCCGCCTATTTGTTGAAAGAGAGCGGTTATGAGGCAGTAGGGCTCTTTATGCGCATGGGAAATCCTTATGGGCTATCTATTGGACAAAGAACCAGAACCTGTTGCAGCCTTGAGGACGCTGAAGACGCCCGTAGGGTAGCCGAACAACTGGGTATCCCATTTTATGTACTTGATTTTAAGAGTGACTTTGAGGGATTGATAGACTACTTTTGTCAGGAATATTCAAGGGGCCGCACCCCTAACCCTTGTATCTTATGCAACCAAAAACTAAAGTTTGCTAAACTCCTTCAGATGGCCCTAAAAATAGGCGCAAGTCGTCTTGCTACTGGACATTACGCACGGGTTGAGTCACCTAAGGCGGGCCACGGACGCTATATCCTGAAAAAGGGACTCGACCCCAAAAAAGACCAGTCCTACGTACTTTTTTGCCTTTCTCAGACACAGCTTTCACACTCTCTATTTCCTCTAGGAGAGATGACTAAAGAGGAGGTACGGAAAAAGGCCAGGGAGCTAGGGCTAAAGACCAGGAACAAGCCAGACAG
>JAHFOV010000004.1:0-63752 GCA_023261505.1 Planctomycetota bacterium | reverse complement strand
TTATCAAGGAGAGGAAGGGCGAGACAAAAGCTGGCCTCATAAAGGATACCCACAACAGGATTTTAGGTAGACACCCCGGTATTGAGTTCTTCACTATAGGCCAGCGTAAAGGGCTAGGGCTGGCTTTGGGTATCCCTTATTACGTAGTAGCCATAAACCCTGAGGAGGGTACGGTGATAGTGGGTACTAAAGAAGAACTTTTAGAGAAAGAATTTTTTGTGAGCAGGACCAATTGGGTCGCCATAGAGGGCCTGGAGGAAGAAAGGCAGGTGGAGGTAAAGATAAGATACACCCACCCTGCAGTGCCAGCCACCCTTTATACTGAAGGCGAGGACAGGGTAAGGGTGATATTCAGTGAGCCGCAGAGGGCCATTACTCCTGGGCAGGCTGCCGTATTCTATGAGGGGGACATTGTACTGGGTGGTGGCTGGATAGAGGGGGCTGTGACAAAGGAATCGTTCCTTTCTGCCCGCCCTGGGTATACTACAAAGGCCGACGGAGGATAACTCCTGCCCTCACGACTCTTCAGAAAGAAGGCCATCCCAGAACTCCTGGAACAAAGCGAGACTTACCAATACCGCCTGAAGAGGGCCCTTGGTGTCGCTGACCTAATTATCTTTGGAGTTGGCACTACCGTTGGGGCAGGTATCTTTGTCTTGAGCGGTATAGCCGCCCATCAGCATGCAGGACCCGGAGTGACCATATCCTTTGCCTTTTCAAGTATTGCCTGTGCCCTGGCGGGCCTCTGCTATGCGGAGTTTGCTACCCTTATTCCCCTTTCAGGTAGCGTATATACCTACTCCTATGCTGCCGTGGGGGAGCTTATGGCCTGGGTTATCGGATGGGACCTTATCCTGGAATACGGTGTTGGTGCTGGTACTGTAGCTATAGGCTGGTCTGGATATCTGCATAATTTTTTGCAAGGCTTCGGCATCCAGCTCCCAGCCTGGTCCTCTTCCGCTGTCGCAACAGGGGGTGAGGGCGTGGTCAATCTCCCGGCAGTCCTTATTATCCTTCTCATTACTGGCGTCCTGGTATTAGGTATTAAGGAATCCTCCATCTTTAACATGGTAATGGTAGGGATAAAACTATCTGTAATCTTTTTGATGGTGGGGGTTGGCAGTCTCTGGGTACAGCCTGAGAATTGGAGTCCTATTGCCCCCTTTGGGTGGAACGGGGTATTGACTGGCGCATCGTTAGTATTTTTTGCATACATAGGATTTGATGGCCTTACCACTATTGCGGAAGAGACCAGAAACCCCAGTAAAAACCTTCCTATTGGCATCCTCAGTTCCCTTGGTATATGCACAGCTATATACATTGCCGTAGCCCTGGTGCTGACAGGGATGGTATATTACGACAAGATAGACGTTACGGCTCCGCTGGCCCATGCCTGTCAGGTGACGGGACTCAAGTGGTTGGGTCCTATAGTGGCTGGAGGTTGCGTGATGGGGTTGGGTAGTGTGCTCTTGGGATTGCTCCTCGGGCAGTCCAGGGTATTCTTCGCCATGTCAAGGGATGGGCTATTGCCGGGCGTTTTTTCTCACGTTCACGGCCGTTTCAGAACTCCCTGGATATCTAGCCTCATTGTGGGTGGAGCAGTGGCCACGGCTTCCGGGCTACTGCCCATTGAGACCGTTGCACACCTTACTAATATAGGCACTATCTTTGCGTTTATGCTCGTCAGTATTAGCGTCCTCATCCTTAGATATAAGCGGCCAGACCTGCACCGCCCATTCCGGTGTCCAGGGGTACCGGCTGTACCCATCCTTAGTGTAATCTTTTGCATCTTTCTCCTCATAGGTCTTCCACGTGAGGCATGGATAAGGTTCGGAATCTGGCTGGTCATAGGTTTTGTTGTCTATTTCTCGTATGCCTTTAGAAAGAAGGCACTTTGTACCGCCGAAGTAAGTCCTAAAACCCCTGAGCGCTAAATCCCTACCTAAGGTGTAAATCATGCATGCAAAACATTCTTCACAAGAATAATTATTCTTGACAGTTCAGAAATATATGGTACATTTATGTTAATTCGTTATAAATAAGAAGTGTATCGAACAAATCTACACAATATCGTAGACTAGTGTCAAGGTGTAAAGTAACAATGTACAAATCGATGAAAGGAGGCTAACATGTTAAAAATAATAGTCGTGGCAGTAGCAATTGTGGCTGCCATACTGATTGGAGTAGGCTCTTTCTTGATGGTTATCCGGAAAAGGAGAGAGAAGGAAAGTCATCCATACTGAGATTTCCTCATTACAGCATTTAGCTGGAAGTTTTGACGGATTATCGAAACATCTTTGTATGGTGTTTTTTGTTTTCAGGGGTCTTCCTCCTACTATAAGTTGCGCACTGACAAGAAGGGAAATTTACTGTCAGCGAATGGTAAGGTGTGGGCTTTCTTTGCCTTAGGTAGATTGGTCAAGAAAGGGAGAGATTTTTGGTTGACGGAGATTTTAGTTTTTATGGTTTAAAATCTCTAAATCTCAAATTCTCGAACACTAATAAAGATTAAGAATACGGGGAAATTCCTTAAAAGGCAATCTACCAAAGGCACTAGCCTTTACGATTGCAGCATTTGGAACTGGAGAAGGCGTCTGGCGAGCTTTCGACAGGTCCCTCTCGGCCAATTTTTCCTACCGCCCCCTGTCTCTTAAGACGAACAATTCCGCTTAAAATAAAATCTCCTCAATAGCTGGACATCTTACAAAATATGCAGTACAGCACTCGCAGCAGATAGCCAACCTAAAACTACGCTCGGTCTAAAAATTCTTAATAGGTACTAGTTTGTAATATGCCTTATAACAAACACTTGGCAATCCTACAAAATGTTTGCTACTTGCGTGGAAAACAATTTGGGAATTGAGTAAAAGTTCATAAATTGTTAATATATTGACTGGTTTCCTTTGAGAAACGTAGACGATAGGTGCGCCGGTAGCTCAGTTGGATAGAGCAACGGATTTCTAATCCGTCGGTCGAGGGTTCGAATCCTTCCCGGCGCGCTTTTTATGTAAAAAGTTACAGAAAACCGCTCTATTTGACTCCAAACAATATAAAATCAAGCCGTTTTCATCCATTTTCGCACCCACCCAATTTCTTCTGTAGACCTTACCGCCTCAACTGTAAGAAGGAAGACCGCAGATTTGACTTTTTCATACATGCGTATCCAGGCCAATCTCTTACGAATGAGCTGTAAGTAATAATATTTGGGCATGGTAGCACCTCCTGGAAAAAGTCGCAAGCCGCCTATCCCTACGGTCCGCCTCAGGCGGATTATCCAAAGTGTTACCCATGTCTATATACTCCACAGAAGGTTATGTTTAATTTCCTTGACAGTTTTAAGTCTTTTTGTTAGCATTTTTTACTTAGGGCGATTAGCTCAGTTGGCTAGAGCGCTTGCTCGACAAGCAAGAGGTCAGTGGTTCAAGTCCACTATCGCCCACCACCGTTAAGAGTTCAAGGGTTCAAAGGTTCAAGTGTTTAAGGTCGCTGCGTGGTTAAAGTTAAGTTACCTGGCGGTATAGAAAAGACTTACAGGGAAAATACTACAGTAGAACAGGTTGCCAAAGACCTTGGTGAATCCTGCTACGATAAGGCGGTAGCAGGAAAAACCAACGGCACTCTTGTAGATCTTAGTTTTCCCCTAACGAAAGATACTTCCCTATCTGTTATAACTGAGGACACCCCTGAGGGTTTAGATATCCTCCGTCATAGTGCAGCCCATATAATGGCACAGGCTGTACAGAGGCTCTTTCCTGGGGCAGAGTTGGGAATTGGGCCTACTATAGAAAATGGCTTCTATTACGATTTTCGTCTGGATAGGCCGTTAACCCAGGAAGACCTGGAAAAAATAGAAGCCGAGATGAGTAAAATTATAAAGGAAAACCTGGCCTTTGAGAGACAACTCCTCCGATGTGAAGAGGCAATAAAGAAGATGGGAGAAATCCGCCAACCATTTAAGGTAGAACTTCTAAAGGATATGGAGGAGGAGGAGGCTATAAGCCTTTACAGGCAGGGGGAGTTTCTCGATCTTTGTCGGGGCCCACACATTTTTGCCACTGGTAGGTTAAAGGCCTTTAAACTTCTCAGCGTGGCTGGGGCATACTGGAGGGGCAAGGAAACAAACCCAATGCTCCAGCGCATTTACGGCACTGCCTTCTTTAATAGAGAAGATTTGGAGCGATACATACAACTTTTGGAAGAGGCTAAAAGGCGAGACCACAGGAAGCTGGGAAAAGAATTGCAGTTGTACAGCTTCAGAGAGGACTGTGGTCCTGGGCTAGTTCTTTGGCATCCAAAAGGGGCTCGTATAAGGAACGTCATAGAGAGGTTCTGGTGTGACGAACACTATAAAAGAGGTTATGAAATTGTTTACAGCCCTCATATAGCCAAGGCTAGCCTCTGGCATACCAGCGGACACTGGGATTTCTACCGCCAGAGTATGTTTGCCCCATTTGAACTGGAAACCAGCCAGTATCTGGTAAAGCCTATGAACTGCCCCTTTGCTATACTTATCTTCAAGTCTGAAACTATAAGCTACCGGGACCTTCCAATTCGGCTTGCTGAACTGGGAACAGTCTATCGCTATGAGCGCTCTGGAGTGCTGCATGGCCTTCTAAGGGTAAGGGGTTTTACGCAGGACGATGCTCATATCTTCTGTACACCTAGCCAGCTAGAAGGAGAGGTAATAGGTGTTTTAGAACTGGCCCAGTATATGCTTTCCTCATTTGGGTTCAGGGAATACGAGATGGAACTGGCCATCAGGGGTAAGGGAGAAAAAGACAAATATATTGGAAGTGACAAAAATTGGGAGGCAGCAGAAACAGCCCTTAAACGGGCCCTCGAGTACAAGCATCTCCCATTTGTGGTAGGTGAAGGAGAGGCCAAGTTTTATGGCCCTTCCATAGATATAAGGATAAAGGATGCCCTTGGCAGGGGCTGGCAGGGTCCCACTATCCAGGTAGATTTTAACCTACCGGAGAGATTTGATGTTAACTACGTAGGTCCAGACGGAAAAGAGCACAAGGTGGTAATGATTCACCGCACAGTATTGGGGGCCATGGAGCGCTTCCTGGGATGTTTAATAGAGCATTATGCTGGAGCCTTCCCCCTATGGATAGCACCGACACAAGTGAAGGTACTTACGATAAAGGAAACTCACGCTGATTATGCCAACAGTGTGAAAGCTAGTCTTCAAGAAAAAGGTCTCAGGGTTCAGTGTGACCTAAGAAATACTACCATTGGCTATAAGATTCGGGAGGGGAGGATGGAGAAAGTGCCGTACCTCCTGATAATAGGTGACAAAGAGGTAGAGCAGGGTTCAGTCTCCCTTAGAAGCAGAGAGAAGGGGGACGAAGGTAGCCTCTCAACAGACGCCCTTTTGGTTCGTCTAGAGAGGGAAATCAAGGAAAAACTTTGAAACTAACTTTTTAAGAAGGAGGTTTTTTTATTTCTCAAGAATACAGAATAAACGAAAGGATTTTTGCAAAGCAGATAAGGCTTGTAGATGATAAGGGCGCCCAGTTGGGGGTATTTACAAGGGAGGAGGCGTTGCAAAAGGCAAGGGAAGCAGAACTGGACTTAGTGGAGGTGGCGCCTCAAGCAGTTCCGCCGGTTTGCCGCCTCTTGAATTTTGGAAAATTCAAGTACCGCCAGAGGAAAAAGACACAAAAACATCATGCTTCTCAATTAAAAGAACTGAGGATAAGGCCAAAGATAGACCCTCATGACCTCCAGACGAAGATTAATCAGGCCAGAAAGTTCTTAGAAAAGAAAGATAAAGTACTGGTGAACATGGTTTTTAGGGGAAGGGAAAGGGTGCATGCGGCGCTAGGAAAGGAAATGCTCATGAAATTTGCACAAGAGCTTGAGGATATAGCCAAGGTAGAAAAAGAGGTGACACTTGACGGTAGAAAGATGGGTCTACTCCTAGCCCCAAAGACCTAAAGGAAACTAATTATGCCAAAGATAAAAACTCATAGAGGACTAGCCAAGAGGGTTAAAGTTACTGCCAGGGGGAAGGTCCTGCACAGCAGGGCCTATAAAAGCCATCTGATGTCAGGGAAATCGGCTAAGCGCCGTCGTCACTTGCGCAAAAAGTGCCTCGTTCATGAAACCCAGGCCAAAAAAGTAAAACATCTGCTGGGCCAGTAACCAAACCACCGAATTCGGAATCCAGTAGTCAGAATTCAGAATATATATGAAGCTTGCAAAAATTTATTTATTCTGTATTCTGAATTCTTTATACAATATTCTGCAAGAGGAGTGTGAACTATGACAAGGGCGATGAAGGGGGCTGCCAGGAGACGAGCCAGGAAGAAGGTTCTTAAGGCAGCCAAGGGTTTTTGGGGAGGTAGAAGTAAACTCTACAGGAAAGCTAAGGAAACTCTCCTGAGGGCAGGCGTATTCGCCTATCGTGACCGTAGGGCAAGAAAGCGAGAATTCAGGAAGCTGTGGATTTTACGCATAAATGCGGCTGCCAGAGAGAGAGGCCTTTCTTACAGCCAGCTCATGAATGGATTAATAAAGGCTGGACTTGAAATAAATAGAAAGCTTCTTGCCGATATGGCCATCAATGATGCTAAAGGTTTCGATCAACTGGTCCAGACCGCCAGGGCCACAACCTAACGAGCAGTAAACAGTTAACAAAACCCAAAAAGAAACCAGCCTACTACAGCCGGGAAAAGCTTGAAGCAAAAGGTACGAAAAGCTGTATTACCAGTAGCAGGCCTGGGCACCAGGTTCTTGCCCGCCACCAAAGCCTCTCCCAAAGAGATGCTCCCCATAGTAGACAAACCTATGATTCAGTACATAGTGGAAGAGGCAAAGGAATCGGGTGTGGAGCAGGTCATTCTGGTAACAGGAAGGGGAAAACAGGCTATAGAAAACCACTTTGATACCTCCTCCGAGCTGGAGCGTATCCTGGAACAGAAGGGGGAGGAAAAGCTCCTCAGGGAAATCCAAAAGATCTCTAACCTGGTAAGCTTCTGTTATGTGAGGCAGAAGGAGGCCCTTGGATTAGGCCACGCAGTCCTTTGCGCCAGTGAGGCAGTTGGGAACGAACCATTTGCAGTTCTACTGGGGGACATGATAATAGACTCGGAGACGCCGGGACTTAAACAGCTAATGGATGTGTATGAACATTACAAAGACCCTGTGATTGGAGTGAGCAGGGTGGAGCAGTCTGAGGTATCTCGATACGGAATAATAAAGGCCAACCAAGTAAGTTCTGGGGTACACGAAGTCTTAGACCTGATAGAAAAGCCATCCCCAGAAAAAGCGCCTTCAAACCTGGCGATTATCGGGCGATACATCTTACCGCCAGAAATATTTGATATACTGGAAAGAACTTCCCCCGGTGCCAATGGGGAAATCCAGCTTACAGATGCCTTGAAAAAAGTGTTGGATAATACGGCCCTCTTCGCCTGCGAGATAAAAGGAAAAGTACATGACGGTGGTAGCAAGCTTGGCTTCCTGAAGGCCACAGTAGAGTTGGCGTTAAAGAATCCAGAGCTTGGCGACGACTTTCGTCAGTACCTGAAAGGGTTGGATCTCTAGGGGAAAGATTGTATTGCAGATCGGTCCGCCCGAGGCGGATTAAATTTATAATTTCCAATCTTCATTTTACAATTCTGCCAAGGCCCCTCCTCAAAAGCCGTTTGACTTTTCAGAAAAAGCTAGATAAAATGTTTTTGTAAATCAGAGGTTTAGGATTATGTTAAAAGACTTTAATCTCTTTAAAACTCGCCTCATTAGCCTGAGGGACTCTCTTTGACCCGGAGTCCAAACAAAGGGAGCTAGCTTTGCTTGAAAAAAAGCTAGCCTCCGGAAACCTGTGGAAGGACAAAGATAAGACACAGGAGACCCTTAAGAAGCTCAAGGCACTTAAAGAAATAACGATTCCTTTTAAAGAACTGGAAAAGTCGTGGGAGGAATTGGTGCTTCTTGACCAGCTTGCTGAAGAAGATTCTAGTTTTGTAGAGGAATTAGAACAATCCTTCCAGAGCTTTCAGAGGAAGTTAGATAAGTTTGAACTCAAGACACTTTTTAACCAGCCTCATGACCATTGTAATGCCTACCTCAGCATCCATGCCGGAGCAGGCGGAACGGAATCCTGCGACTGGGCTGCCATGCTTCTCAGGATGTACACCCGGTGGATGGAAAAAAATGGCTATGAACAGGATACTGTAGACCTTCAGCCAGGTGAAGAGGCAGGGATAAAAAGGGCTGTCTTACATGTAAAAGGAGAGTGGGCCTACGGGCATCTCTGTGGAGAGGCAGGAGTACATAGACTGGTAAGAATTTCTCCTTTTGATGCCAATCAGAGGAGACACACCTCTTTCGCCGCCGTAGATGTCCTGCCCGAAATGGAAGAAGATATTGAAATAGAAATACGGGAGGAAGACTTAAGAGTAGAAACCTTCCGGGCGAGGGGAGCAGGGGGCCAGCATGTCAACAAGACCTCCTCTGCAGTCAGAATTATACACATCCCTACAGGCATTATTGTACAGTGCCAGAACGAGCGCTCTCAGCATCAGAATCGCAGGACTGCTATGAGTTTGCTAAAGGCAAGGTTCTACCAGCTTAAAGAAGCTGAACGGAAGAAGCAACTCTCCCAACTTTACGACGAAAAAGGGGAGATTGCCTGGGGCTATCAAATACGTTCTTATGTGCTCCATCCTTATACACTGGTGAAGGACCTGCGTACAGGAAAAGAGACCAGTAATGCCCAGGCCGTGCTTGATGGCGACATTGATGCCTTCCTGGATGCTTATCTCAGATACAGGTTGGCTAATAGTGCGACACAACACTCAACTCTCGACGCATCCAAGTTGGGAGGTCCTAAGGGTCGCACTTTGCAAAATAAATAAGGCCACTTAAAAAGGAAAGGAAAATGGACCCCCTAAAACAAGTCGACCCTGAAATATGGCAAGCTATTCAAGGAGAAATGGAAAGGCAAAAGACCCATCTGGAGCTTATCGCCTCAGAAAACTATTGCACCGCGGCGGTACTTCAGGCACAGGGTTCCATCCTCACAAATAAATATGCTGAGGGCTACCCAGGTAAGCGCTACTACGGAGGTTGTGAATACGTTGATGTGGCAGAGAGGCTGGCCATCGAGAGGGCCAAGGAACTCTTCGGGGCTGAACATGCCAATGTCCAACCGCACGCCGGCTCTCAGGCCAACATGGCTGTTTACTTCACTGCAATAACTCCTGAATGCAAGGTCTTGGGAATGGATATTACTCATGGTGGGCACTTGACCCATGGGTTCAAGAAGAACTTCTCAGGTCAACTTTATGAGGCGAGAACCTACGGCGTTAATAGAGATACAAAATTACTGGATTTTGAGGTTATCCGAAAACAGGCCGAGGAGTTTTGTCCTGACCTCATTATTGCGGGGGCAAGCGCCTACTCTAGGGCTATAGATTTTAGCAAGTTCAGAGAAATTGCGGACGAAGTAGGGGCCCTCCTTATGGTAGATATGGCCCATATAGCGGGGCTTGTTGCTGGCAAGGTACATCCTGACCCTGTTCCTTATGCTGACTTTGTGACATCCACTACCCACAAGACCCTTGGAGGCCCAAGGGGGGGACTTGTCCTCTGTAAGGCTAAATATGCCAAAAAGTTAGATGCGGTAGTGTTCCCTGGGATGCAGGGAGGCCCCTTAATGCATATTATTGCCGCTAAGGCGGTATGCTTTAAGGAGGCCATGACAGAGGGGTTTGTGGAACGGCAGAAACAGACTATTGCCAACTCCAGAGCCCTGGCCAAGGCACTTCAAGAGCGAGGCTACTTTATTCTTACTGGAGGTACTGATAATCATCTATTCCTTGTGGACCTTACCAATAAGGGCCTCTCAGGAAAAGAGGCAGAGGCATACCTAGAAGAGGCCTTCATTACCGTTAACAAAAACCTTATTCCATTTGATACTCGCAGCCCCTTTGAAGCGAGCGGAATAAGATTAGGGGTGGCTGCCTGTACTACCAGGGGTATGAAAGAACCAGAGATGGCACGGATAGCCCAGTTCATAGACCAGATTCTCTCATCCCCAAAAGATGGAGAGGTAAAAAAGAAAGTAATAAAAGAAGTCCAGGAACTTTGCGAGGCCTTCCCTATTTATGAACAAGAAGTTTTAGCTCCTCTCTAAACTAGGGGTTAGGGATTAGGGAATAGGGATTAGGGAAAAACTAAATATCAACCCCTAACCCCCAGCCTCTAATATGAAGCCTGTTAAAAAGATAGCTGTTCTAGGTAGCGGCGGTTGGGGTACCGCCCTTGCCCTCCTCCTTTACAAAAAGGGATTGGATGTACTCCTCTGGGGAAATTCTAAGGAATACATAGAGTTCCTTAAGGAAAAGAGGAAAAATGTAAAATATCTTCCAGGTGTAATCCTCCCTAAAGGTTTAGTTCTTACCTCAGATCTGGAAGCTGCCTCAAAAGGTAGGGAACTCTTTGTTGTGGCCGTTCCCACTCCTTATCTCCGCGCCGTCATGGAAAGGTTTAAGCCTTACTATGTTTCTGGAGTGCCTCTTCTTAGCGGAGCCAAAGGGATAGAAAACGATACCCTTCTCATGGCCAGCCAGGTTATATTAGATGTGCTGGAAAACAGTCCTATGTCCCTCCTCCTGGGCCCCAGCCATGCCGAAGAAGTCGCCCGGAATCTGCCTACCACTGTGGTAGCTTCTTCCAGGGAACAAGCCCTGGCTAAAGAGATTCAGAGGGTCTTCACTACGGAGCAGTTCAGAGTTTACACCAACCCCGATGTGGTTGGTGTGGAGGTGGGTGCAGCAGTAAAAAACGTAATTGCTATCGCGGCCGGTATATGTGATGGCCTGGGATTTGGGGACAATACCAAGGCTGCACTCATTACAAGGGGGCTGGTGGAGATTGCAAGGTTAGGGGTTAAAATTGGCGCCCAGCGTGCCACCTTCTCAGGCCTAACGGGGCTAGGAGACCTCATCACCACCTGTGTCAGTAAATATGGCAGAAACCGCTTTGTAGGGGAACAAATAGGAAAGGGGCGAAAGCTAAAAAATATATTGAAGAGAATGGAACAGGTGGCTGAGGGTATTTATACTACTCGTTCTGTTAAATTACTGGCTAAGAAATATAAAGTAGAGATGCCTATCTCCAGGGAGATATACAGAATCCTTTATGAGGATAAAGACCCCCGTCAGGCCGTCAGCGACCTCATGATGCGCAGCCCTAGGGCAGAGATGGAGGAGCTAGAATAATATAAGAAAACAGCAGTAGTCAAAATTCAGAATTCAGAATGCAAAATTCAGAATTTTGATTCCTGTATTCTATATTCTGTATTCTGTTCTTGGTACTAGCCCATCCCCTTTATTTCCAGTGCTATGTCCAGGGCCTTTGAGGAGTGGGTGAGGGCGCCCACGGAAATCCTATCTACCCCTGTCTTGGCAATAGCTTCCACATTTCCCAGGGTAACTCCTCCAGATGCCTCTACCATGGGCGGATGGAGGGGCTTGGCCTGGCGGATGATTTTTACGGCCTTTGCTATCTCTTCAACATTCATGTTATCCAGAAGTATAATATCAGGGTTTGAAGCAATGGCCTCCTCCAGTTCTTCAAAGTTTTTCACCTCCACTTCTATTAACATCCACTGAGGAGCCTTCTCCCTGGCAAGTCGCACACCTTTAGCCAGGGCCTGCCCAGCCTTCAGGGCCTTAAGGTGATTATCTTTTATGAGAACCTGGTCATAAAGCCCCGTACGATGATTCGTCCCGCCGCCCACCCTTACGGCGTATTTTTCCAGGCTTCTCCACCCTGGAAGCGTCTTACGGGTGTCGTAGATTTCGGCATGATAATGCTTAACCTTCTCTACAAACAATGAGGTAAGAGTAGCTATACCTGAGAGCCTCTGGATAAAGTTAAGGGCCACCCGTTCTCCAGATAAGATGCCCCGTGCTGGGCCAGATACCTCTGCCAGACTTCGCCCAGGCAGCACCCTGGCACCCTCTTCTACTTTGGGGTTAAAAGAGACCTTCTTGTTGATTCGTTGATAGACCCTCTGGGCCACAGGCAGGCCAGCTATAATCCCAGTCTCCTTGGCTATTATCTCCCCCCTGGCCGTTTGCCATTCCGGGATAAGGCTGTCAGTGGTAACATCGCCTCCGCCGATGTCCTCCTTTATGGCCATGTCTATTAGGGTGTCTATTTCATTGAAATCAAGGTCGTATTCCATATTCAATCTATCTTTATTCAGTCTATCTTTACCCTTGCTAGCGAGCCGAAGAGAATGGCTATTTTCATTTAATTTACTTTTGCTTGCAGAGCTTGCAGCTTATCCCTCAAGGCTGCTGCCTTCTCAAAGTCCAGCCTGACGGCGGCCTCGCGCATCTTCTCCTTTAGCTCATTTATATACTCCACTGTGACGTACTCCTCCTCGGTCTCGGCTACTATCTCCCTCGCATACCTTTTGGCCGCTACCTCCTCTTCTATGCCCTTTCTAATCGCTTTTTTGATGGTTTGTGGAGTAATGCCATGCTTTTTGTTATACTCTGTCTGGAGTTTTCTCCTGCGGTTGGTTTCATCAATAGCCCGTCGCATGGAGGAAGTTACCTGGTCTGCATACAGGATAACCTCAGCATTGACATTTCTGGCGGTTCGGCCAATGGTCTGGATTAGAGAGGTCTCAGAACGGAGGAAGCCTTCCTTATCAGCGTCCAGGATAGCTACCAGTGATACCTCGGGGAGGTCCAGTCCCTCTCTTAATAAGTTAACGCCCACTACCACGTCAAATCTGCCGAGTCTTAGGTCCCTTAGTATTTCCACCCTTTCAAAGGCATCGAGTTCCGAGTGTAGATACATCCCTTTAAGTCCCTCTTCCCGTATATATTCGCTCAGGTCTTCGGCCAGGCGCTTGGTAAGGGTGGTAACAAGTACCCTTTCTCCTTTTTTGGCCCTCTGGCGGATTTGTTCCATCAGGTCTTTTACCTGTGTACTTGCAGGTTTTACGTGAATAATTGGGTCGAGTAGGCCGGTGGGCCTTATAATCTGTTCTGCTACCTCTCCTCCACATTTTTCCAGCTCGTAAGGGCTAGGAGTGGCTGAGACAAAGAGCACCTGATGGATTTTATTTTCCCATTCCTCAAACTTTAAGGGACGGTTATCCAGAGCGGAGGGGAGTCGGAAGCCATAGTCTACTAGGGTCTCTTTTCTTGAACGGTCTCCATTATACATGCCTCCTATTTGGGGAATGGTTACGTGGGATTCATCCACTATACATAAGAAATCTTCGGGGAAGTAATCTATAAGGGTAAAAGGGGGTTCTCCCGCTGGCCTACCGCTGATGTGCCGGGAGTAATTTTCAATCCCGTGGCAGTAACCGGTTTCTAGAAGCATTTCTATGTCGTAACGTGTGCGGGCCTCAAGACGCTGTGCCTCCAGGTGTTTTCCCCTGGAGCGGAGTACCCCTAGCCACTCCACTAGCTCTTTTTCAATGGAGGCCACTACGCCTTCTATCTTGCCCTCGGGCATAACGAAATGTTTAGCAGGATAGATGTCCAGTACCTGCTCCTGGCTCAGCACTTCCCCAGTAGTAGGGTCTATCACAGATAGTCTATCTATTTCATCACCAAAAAACTCTATCCTGTAACCCCATTCTTCATAGGCGGGGTACACTTCCACTACATCACCTCTGACCCTGAAGGTGCCCCGCTCAAAATCAAAGTCATTCCTATCATATTGAATATTTACTAATTTTCTGAGGAGTTTATTCCTCTCTATCTCTTCACCTTTTCGGAGGGGGATGTACATCTCTTGGTACTCCTCCGGAGAACCCAGACCGTATATGCAAGAGACACTGGCAACAATTATGACATCTCTTCGGCTCATAAGGGAACTGGTAGCAGCCAGGCGAAGGCGGTCAAGCTCCGGATTTACGGTGGCCTCCTTTTCTATATAGATGTCTCTCTGGGGTATGTAAGCCTCTGGCTGATAATAGTCATAATAGCTTACAAAATATCGGACAGGATTGTGAGGGAAGAATTCCTTAAATTCGCTATAAAGTTGGGCGGCTAAGGTTTTATTATGGGACATAACTAGAGTAGGTTTTCCCAGGGCCTCGATGGCGTTGGCCATGGTAAAAGTTTTCCCTGAGCCTGTCACCCCAAGAAGGGTCTGACATTGCCTTCCAGAGAGGAACCCCTCCACAAGTGTTTTTATGGCCTTGGGCTGGTCACCCCTGGGCCTAAAGCTGGAGACTAATTTGAATTCTGCCATGCCTCTTTCTCTTCAATGTCACCTACTTTTATGTATCTTCTTATTTCTTCCAGAACTCCAGGGTTTATTCCTTTTATCTTTAATAGGTCTTCCGTACCACTAAAGGGCCCATAGTTCTGGCGGTATTCCACAATAGCCCTAGCCCTTTTCTCCCCAATCTGGGGTAGGGCCATAAGCTCATACCATTCCGCATGGTTAATGTCTAATTGGAGATGTAGTTCCTGTGGGTTTTGACGGAGTATTTCTATATCTTTAAAACCTATATGGTTGTCTAAAAAATACTTTACTAAAATCCCTGCAAAGAGGGTGGAAAAGAGTATGCATAGGACTAAAAATTCTTTCGTGGAAATGTCAAGAGTTTCCAAAACCCTATCAAATCTTGTCTTCCATTCCATTAGAGGCTCGGTTAATCCACTAAGACGCGTGTGATAAACTCGTAACCGACTTCGGCTGAACAGCTATCCAAACGCCATTCCATGTATTCCTAAAAATGATTTTATTTGCAGTGGACAGTTAGGTCAAGGAAATTGTACTTAACGAAACGGAGATTAGTTCAGGATAGTAATTGGTACGTTTGGGAAGAGACACTAAGGCAACTAAAGCAAACGACATACTGGTGCTTTGCTACCAGTTTAGGGACTTTATATATTTTCATACCCTATGCTTTAAGGCTAGAAACTGGGAATTGCAAGGAAAGTAAGTGTGTAAGTGCAAACAGTAAGATGTATTAGGAAAAATCTTAGGCTTGTGGATTTTCAGATAAGGCAAGGCCAGCTGGCTGTTTTCTTTGGATCTTTTTTTCCTTTCTCACTCCTAAGAGTTCCACCACTTCTTCACCATCAAGAAGTTCCCTTTCCTCCAGCTTGCGGGCTAGAAGCTCAAGCTTGTCTCTATTATCAGAAAGGAGTTTATATGCCTTACTGTAAGATTCCCTTATGACTCTGGAAACCTCCTCATCTATAAGGATAGCGGTATTTTCGCTATATTCTTTCTCCTGTAAGAGGTCGTGGCCCAAGAAAATGTTTCCTGACTGACGCCCAAAGGTTTGCGGTCCTAGTTTTTCGCTCATGCCAAATCTGCAGACAAAATCCCTGGCCAGTTTGGTAACCTTTTCCAGGTCGTTGTGGGCACCCGTGGATATTTCTCCAAAGATTAAAGATTCAGCCGCCCTACCAGCAAGTAGTACACATAAGGCGTCAAGTATCTCAGATTCTGAGGTAAGATACCTATCCTCCGTAGGAAGTTGCATGGTATAGCCCAATGCCGCCGTACCTCTTGGAATGATGGAGACCTTATGCACAGGGTCCGCATTAGGTAGAAAGGCGGCAACAAGGGCATGCCCTGACTCATGGACTGCCACCGTTCTTTTTTCCTCTTCGCTCATAACACGGCTCTTCCTCTCAGGGCCAGCAATAACCCTGTCAATGGCATCCTCAAATTCTGCCATTTCTACTGACTCTTTATCCCGCCTGGCCGCCAGTAAGGCCGCCTCATTTACCACGTTTGCCAGGTCAGCACCGGAAAAACCAGGCGTACGTTTGGCAACAACTTTAAGGTCAACGGCTAGACCAAGTTTAACATTTTTTACATGAACCTTCAGGATAGCCTCTCTGCCCAGGAGGTCGGGCCTATCTACAGTAACCAGACGGTCAAACCGTCCCGGTCTAAGAAGGGCGGCATCAAGAACATCCGGACGATTAGTAGCCGCCATGATTATAACGCCCTTCTTGGAGGAAAAACCGTCCATCTCAGCAAGGAGCTGATTAAGGGTCTGTTCCCTCTCATCATGCCCGCCGCCAAGGCCAGTTCCCCTTTGCCTTCCTACGCTATCTATTTCATCTATAAAGACTATACAAGGGGCCCTTTCTTTAGCCTGTTCAAACATGTCACGCACCCTGGCAGCCCCCATTCCGACAAACATCTCTACGAAGTCTGAACCACTGATGGAAAAGAAAGGCACGCCTGCCTCGCCCGCCACTGCCTTTGCCAGTAGGGTCTTGCCTGTTCCAGGGGGACCTATAAGTAGTACCCCTTTGGGTATCTTTCCACCCAATTTTTGAAACCGATCAGGATTGCTGAGGAAGTCTATAATCTCTTTAAGTTCCTCTTTAGCCTCGTCACAACCAGCTACATCGGCAAAGGTTACCTTTTCCGAATCGCTTTCGGCATATAGTTTTACCTTAGCCTTCCCAAAGGACATAAATGGTGCACCCACCCCACCTATACGCCTGAAAAGGAAGAACCACCCTACGGCCATCATGGTAAGTGGGAAAAACCACCACATGAGAAATGTCTTTAAAAAATTATTGTCTGTTTCTCCTTTGAAGTTTATATGCCTTGACTCAAGCTCGTCTACTAGCTTAGGATCCTGAACCGCTACTGTAGAAAAGGCAACCTCTTCAAAGCCTACCCCCTCGGCAGACGGTTTTCTATAATGCCCTTTGATAAGACTTTGAGCGACCGTTACGTCTACTATATCTCCATTTTTGAGATATTCCTTAAACTTGGTATAAGTGATTTCTTCCGCCCTTGGTGTTACCAACATCTGTAAGGCGTACATAACCAGAAGAAAAAGGAAGAGGTAACCTATAGAAAAAGTGGTTTTATTAGGTTTTAGTTTTTTTTGTGGCTTTTTTTCCATGATAATTCTAACTTGTGTCTTATACTTGTCTTACAACTGAAAACATCTCCGACTTCTTTCTGCCATAAGCTATTATATGAAAAGTCAATGGGGAAGTCAAAAAAATAAGGTCTGGCAGTCCTTTTGCATGCGAGAGCATATCGACGTGCATAGCTACCTGAAAAAGATATTATACCTATTCTACAAAATTACTAAGATTTTCTTTCTAAGTTAATTAAGAATCGGTGGCAAAGGAGGTCTTAGTGGGAAAGTGCTATCGTAAGCATTTGTACCCTATTTCTTTTTGAATACAAGAAAATAGTGGTAAGGCATGAAGGCATATTTTCCTGAGAGAAGGAACCCAGCCTCCTCTACCTCTTTTATAACTGTATCTTCAGGGACTTTATCCTGCTTAGGTGGGCCTATAGGGGATTCTTTCGCTGGGTCCCAATCAATTATGGCCAACCTGCCGTCAGCCTTTAATTCTTTTCCAATGGCTTTCCATAGCAACATTGGCTTTTCGACTTCATGATAGGTGTTCGCCAGGAGTGCAAGGTTTAACGAGTTTTCAGGTAGGTTTGGGTTATCGGCTTTTCCCAGCATTACTTTGATGTTTCTTAGTTCCAGAGTCTCTACCTTTTTGGAAAGATAGTCCACCATTGCCTGCTGTATGTCCTCTGCGTATACCAATCCCTCAGCCCCTACCCTCTGAGCCAATGGTAGTGTAAAATAGCCCGCTCCTGCCCCAATGTCCGCTACAATATCACCTTTTCTTATACTCAATCTATCCATCACCTCCTTCGCATCCTGCCATTCCCTTGTCTTTTCAAGAATCTGTATCTTTTCAGGAGGAAAGAGTCGTCCTGGTCGCCTCTCTTGTGCTGAGAGGAGCGTGGAGAAAGAGAGCAGCAAAATAGCCAGGATAAGCAGGCCCTTTTGTATATTTATCTTCACTTTTTTACTCCTTTCCATGCTTTGCAAGGAAGTCTGTTGTATTAAGGATTAGGGAATTATTCTGAGCTCCTGCCGCATGCCATCCATTGTAAAGTTGTTTACCAGGGGTACGTGTGGTGCCATCGTCGGCTGGGGAGCTGTCGGAAAGAGCGGCTATTTTCCCTTGGCCTAATCTAGAGGTAACAAAGATAATATCCTGTTCCCCCTGGGTGGAACCGTTCATCCATACATGCCCTTGTACCGTACCATTAAAATTTTTCAAAGTCCTTATTGTTCCAAAGCCATTTAGGTATGCCTTTCTTACTGCCCCGAAGGGACCCTGGAAGATGGGATTGTCTTCTCTATCGGTAAACGAACAAAAGTTAGAGGTGGAATGCCCTCCTTTGAGCGAGGCATTGCGCTCCCCCTTTCCTTGAAAGTGTATTCCAGTCTCTTTCTCAAGTTTATCAAAGATTCCTGTGGAATCTATCCCGTCGTTATTTCTGTCAGAACCAAAGTGGTCGGCTACGAGAAAAAGCCCTCCACCTTCTTTGACAAAGGCTATGATAGCCTGACGTTCCGAAGGGTCAAAGTCCTTATTGGGTTCACAGAGGATAAGGACGTCAAATTTAGACAAGTCCTGTGGATTGTGCGAGTTTAAAAAGGTTAATGGCTTGTCAGTACTTTCTACCTCGCATCTTCCAGTTTTATAAAGATCGTAACCCCAGGAGGAAATGCCACCTGACCACTCCTCTGGGGACTTTGGGTTCTTTGGCATGGGTTCTGGAATATCGTCGTCTATTATCCAATCTGCATGTCTACCTGCGCTCTCGGCATGTCCAGCGTCGAAGAGTACCCGATATTTCCCCTCCCCCAAACTCCCTCTGGATATAGAGAGTGCAGGTATTAAGAAAAGGATAACTAGCCACAAGCGCCAAGTTTGGTTCATGTTGGGATGGACTCCTTTCCGCTAAAAATGGTGTGTCCCATGATATTTCCTTTGGAGTTATTTTTCAATACATCATCATTTTGTGTTTTCGTTTTCAGCCATTGACAACACCTCCTAAATATTGTATAAGTAAGGACTTGTTACTAATTACTTTTTCTATATAAGAGCTTATTATCCCAGCTCTAAATGCAAAAGATACGAAGCCTTGGAACAGTATCTATAATTGGCCCTGGTCTTATAGGTGGGTCTATTGGTCTTGGCCTGAAGGGGCATAACCTAGCGAAGAAGGTCATAGGAGTAGGGCACAGAGAATCTTCCCTGGAGAAAGCTCTAGAGATGTGTGCTATAGACCAGGCCACCAAAGACCTAAAAGAAGGTGTAAGGGAGGCAGATGTGGTAATCTTATGTACCTCAGTAGAACTTATCCCTTCGATGGCCGAGAGGGTAATACCTTGGATGAAAAACTCTGCTATCCTTACGGATGTGGGTAGCACAAAAAGTTATATCGTAAAGAAAATTCTAGGGGCAATTCATGAATTGCCCCTACAATGCCAAAAAGATGTGAAATTTATTGGAGGCCATCCCTTAGCAGGGTCTGAGCAAAGAGGTATAGAGGCCGCTCAGCCAGACCTTTTTCAAGGGGCACTTTGTATCCTTACGCCTGTCAGAGGGAATGGGCAGGCTAACAACTCCAGAGAAAGCCGGCGGGCCAGGGACATAATAAAAGGTATGTGGGAAGCCCTTGGGGCAAAGGTCAAGTTTCTCTCCCCGGAAGAACACGATTTAATAATGGCCTTCATAAGTCACCTCCCGCAACTGGTAGCGGCTTCTCTCGTGAACGTCTTACGACCAGGCCAAAAAAACTTCACTGCCAGGGGGTTCAAAGACACTACAAGGATTGCCTCAAGTGAGCCTACACTTTGGCAAGAAATACACCTCCAAAACAGAGAGGCCCTTTTAGAGGCCATTACAGATTTTCAGGAAGAGATAGATTTGATTAAAAAGGCACTCCTCAAAAAAGACTCTAAACAGCTTTTTGCACGACTTAAGAGGGCCAAGAATATCCGGGACAGTCTACCTGATAATAAATCCTATGCCAGTAAGGATTGAAGTCTTCCAGAAAGAAAACCTTCCCGACCGCCTGGGAGAGGCCATCCTATCAGAGGTACAAGCTCTGGGCATAAAAGGGGTACGGGAGGTTAGGGTGGTGGAAGTATATCTCCTGGAAGGCTCTCTCTCCAAAGATCAATTAGAAAAAATATGTTCAGAACTTCTTGCCGACACTGTAGTCCAGGATTATGCTTATGATTCACATCTCCCACAGAGAAAAGGCACGCAGTGCCACGTCATTGAAGTGGTTAGGAAGCCAGGGGTAATGGATCCTGTAGAAGCTACTACCCTTGAGGGGATTGCGGATATGGGCATAAAAGTAGACTGGGTAAAGAGGGCCAGGAAGTACCTTATCCAGGGTGAACTCACTAGGGAAGAACTGGAGACTATTGCTAGCAAGATACTGGCAAACAATACTATTGAAGATGTATTCCTCGAAACAGATAGTGTTCCTTATGAAAGAAAAGCTTCTTCCTATGCTTTTAATAAGGTTTCTATCCCTATAAGAGAGGCCAGCCCAGAAAGACTTCTGGAAATTAGTGGCCAGAGGCAGTTGGCCCTCAACCTTGAGGAAATGCAGGCTATCCAATCCTATTATCAGCGAATAGACAGAGAGCCTACAGATATAGAGCTAGAGACCTTGGCCCAGACCTGGTCAGAACACTGCATGCACAAGACACTTAAGGGCCGTATTGAATACCGTAAGGGACATATAGAAGACAAAGGAGAGGTTGTAGAAGTTATAGATAACCTTCTTGAGAGTACAATAATGCGGGCTACCAGGGAGCTTAAAAAGCCTTGGTGTGTGAGTGTATTCACAGACAATGCTGGCATCGTAGAATTTGACAGGGATAATAACCTCTGCTTTAAGGTAGAGACCCACAATCATCCCTCGGCCCTGGAGCCTTACGGCGGGGCAAACACAGGGGTAGGAGGCGTTATCCGTGACATACTGGGCTGCGGGCTCGGGGCCAAACCCATCCTTAATACAGACGTATTTTGTTTTGCCCGACCGGACCTCCCCTATAGCCACCTGCCTAAAGGAGTACTCCACCCAAAAAGAATATTTAAGGGAGTTGTGCATGGTGTGGCAGACTACGGCAACCGCATGGGCATCCCTACAGTCAATGGCGCCATATACTTTGACGACCGCTATGTGGCCAATCCCCTTGTTTTCTGTGGTACCGTGGGGCTCATACCCAGTAATCGGTGTAAAAAGAGAGTAAAGCCTGGAGATGCTATCCTTCTGGTGGGTGGCAGAACGGGCCGGGATGGACTTCACGGGGCGACCTTTTCCTCTTCGCAACTCACTGAGGACTCAAAGGCGCTTTCGGGAGGTGCCGTCCAGATTGGTAACCCTATCACAGAAAAAAAACTTCTTGACGTACTTTTGGTAGCAAGAGACAAAGGCCTGTACAATTCTATTACTGACTGTGGGGCAGGAGGGTTATCCTCTGCCGTTGGAGAGATGGGAAAGGGTACCGGGGCAGAGGTTGACCTAGAAAAGGTACCCCTCAAATATAGTGGCCTTTCGTACTGGGAGATATGGCTCTCAGAATCTCAAGAGAGGATGGTACTGGCAGTACCTTCAAAGCACATAGAAGAAATTATAAAACTCTTCCATTCTGAGGATGTAGAAGCTACTGTAATCGGCAGGTTCACCGACGACAAAAGACTTCGCCTGATGTATCAGGGACAAGAGGTTGGAGAGCTAGATATGAACTTTCTCCATAAGGGTCTCCCCCGCCCAATGAAAAAGGCAAATTGGGTCTTACCCAATTACCCCGAACCTGACCTTCCCAAAAAGAGGGACTATACGGAAGACCTTAAAAGAATCCTTTCCTCGTGGAATGTGTGCAGTAAAGAGTGGGTCATAAGACAGTATGACCACGAGGTTCAGGGGGGTTGTGTTCTTAAACCCCTGCAAGGAATAGCCCATGATGGCCCAGGGGACGCATCCGTGGCGACACCCGTCCTGGGCTCTCACAAAGGTATTATAGTCTCCTGTGGCATGAACCCAAAGTATGGAGATATTGACCCTTACCATATGGCAGCCTCAGCAATAGACGAGGCCCTAAGACAGATAATCTCTGTAGGAGGTGACCTAGAGAGGGTGGCCCTACTTGATAACTTTTGCTGGGGAAATACAAACATACCCGAACAACTGGGGGGGCTAGTCAGAGCGGCCTTGGCTTGTTATCATATGGCCCTTTATTTTGGTACACCGTTCATATCAGGCAAGGATAGCCTCAACAACGAATTTCGCATGGATGATACCACTATGAACATACCGCCCACGCTCCTTATTTCTGCTATGGCGGTAATAGAGGATGTCAGGAAGGCAGTCACTATGGATGCAAAGGAGCCGGGCGATCTTATATATATTGTTGGGCTAACCAAGAAGGAACTTGGTGGTTCTCACCACTACTTCATTCACGGCTACGTTGGCAGCAGTGTCCCGGAAGTGGATACTCACTGGGCGAAGAAGACGATGGAGGCCCTTTCCAGGGCTACCAGGAAGGGCCTGGTAAGGGCCTGCCACGATTGTTCTGAAGGGGGGCTAGCGGTGGCCGCAGCTGAAATGAGTTTTGCAGGGGGTTTGGGCATGGAGTTAAGCCTTGAAAAAGTGCCGGCAGATGGAAGGATTAATAGAGATGATGTACTGCTCTTCTCCGAGTCTAACTCCCGTTTTCTTGTAGAGGTAAGGCCTCAGATGGCAAGTGCCTTTGAAAAGACTCTAAAAGGTATCCCATACGGTCTCCTAGGCAGGGTGAAAAAAGAGACCACCTTTGTTATCAAAGATAGGTATCACAGGACGTTAGTACATGAGAACATCTACAACCTGAAGGAAGCCTGGCAGGCCCCTTTATCAGCCTTAGGCGGATAGATTCAGGTTTTTTGATGCAGTCTTCGTAAAGTGGATTAGGTGCATTTCAAGCCGGGGATAGGCTTATAGATTAATATTGGCCTGTTCCGGTGTAAACCATTAAACGATGGAGATAAGAAGATGGCACAGGTAATAACAGCAAAGAAAATCCCGAGCGACATTGAGATAGCACAGGCAGCAACACTGAAACATATCCAGGAGATTGCAGAGTCTTTGGGTATTAGGGAAGACGAGTTAGAGTTGTATGGTCGATACAAGGCAAAGGTCTCTCTAGGTATTCTGGAAAGACTGAAAAACGTTCCTAATGGGAAATATATAGTAGTAACCGCCATTACCCCTACTCCCCTTGGAGAAGGGAAGACTACCACTACAGTAGGCGTGGGCATGGGCCTTTGTCGGTTAGGCAAGAAAGCCGTCATAACCATCAGGCAGCCCTCTCTGGGGCCAGTCTTCGGCATAAAAGGCGGTGCAGCCGGCGGAGGTTATTCTCAGATAGTACCTATGGAGGACTTTAACCTCCACCTCACCGGCGATACCCATGCTGTTTCAGCGGCCCACAACCTCATGGCGGCCTTTATTGACAACCAGCTTCAACATGGAAACAAGATGGGAATAGACCCCTTTAGCATCACCTGGCCAAGGGTGCTTGACATTAGCGATAGGGCGCTAAGGAACATAGTCATCGGCCTTGGAGGAAAAGATAATGGAGTACCAAGGGAAACAGGCTTTGATATCGCTGTGGCTTCAGAAGTTATGGCCATCCTAGCCCTGGCCACCAGCCTTCAGGACCTCAGAAAAAGGCTGGGAAGAATAATAATTGGAAGTACCAAAGACGGTAAACCTGTTACAGCGGAAGACCTGAAGTGTGCAGGTGCTATGACTGTTCTACTCAGGGATGCCATCAAGCCCAACCTCCTGCAGACGTTGGAAAATACACCAGCTTTTGTACATGCTGGACCATTTGGCAATATAGCTCATGGAAATAGCTCTATTGTGGCTGACCAGATAGCCCTGAAGTGTGCCGATTATGTAGTGACAGAGAGCGGCTTTGGTGCCGACATGGGTGCTGAAAAATTCATGAATATAAAATGTCGTTACTCAGGCTTAAGTCCTAATTGTGCCGTTATAGTAGCCACAGTTAGGGCCTTAAAGATGCATGGCGGAGTGGGTAACGTAGTAGCAGGCAAACCTCTTCCTGATGAACTTCAGAGAGAGAACGTCCCAGCAGTAGAGAAGGGTTGCCAGAACCTGGTAAAGATGATAGAAAACATGAAGCTTTATGGTATCCCCGTAGTAGTGGCTATTAACGCCTTTGAAGCGGATACCAGGGCGGAAATAGAGGCCATAAAGGCAATTGCAGTGGAATATGGGGCAGAGGATGCAGTAGAATCTAACCACTGGGCCAGGGGAGGAATAGGGGCAGAGGAATTGGCCGAGGCCGTGGTAGCTGCAGCAAATAAGCCTTCTAGGTTCATGTTCCTCTATCCCCTAGAGGCAAGCATCGAGGAAAAGATAGAAATTATCGCTACCAAGATGTACGGAGCCGATGGAATTGATGTCATGCCCGCTGCTAGGGAAAAGATAGAGCGCTACACGAAGTGGGGTGTGGATAAAGTCCCCATATGCATGGCTAAGACCCACCTTTCGCTCTCGCACGACCCATCCCTGAGAGGACGGCCCAGGGGCTTCAGAGTACCTGTAAGAGATCTCAGGGCCTCCGTGGGCGCAGGATTCCTTTATCCCCTTTTAGGGACAATGAGAACGATGCCAGGGCTACCCTCCAAGCCTGCAGGTGAGTTGGTTGATATAGACCTGGCGACGGGAAAAGTAGTGGGCCTTTTCTAGTAGGGACAGGTTTAAAACTTGCTACTACTTATTGGTTTTTGCCTAAAAAATGTTTACAAACGTGCTTTTACCTATTATAGTGTACTATTGTAAGGTTGTAAGAGAGAAGTTAGAGAGCTTTAATGGCGAAGGTAAAGGCCCTGGTCCTCCGTACAGCTGGGACTAATTGTGATTGGGAGACAGAATATGCCCTGAAAAAGGCTGGGGCAGAGGCTCAACGATTCCACGTGCATAAACTTCTGGGGGACAGAGGCCTCCTTAAAGATTATCAGATCCTAGTATTACCAGGAGGCTTTACTTATGGAGATGACATCTCAGCGGGAAAGATATTGGCTAATATCCTCCGCTTTCACCTTGCTGAGGCATTGGAAGATTTCCTTCAGGAAGGGAAGCTGGTAATTGGCATATGCAATGGTTTTCAGGCTCTTGTGAAAAGCAGGCTGTTGCCTGCTAACGAAAACCACCTGCCAAAGGCTACCCTAACGTTTAATGACTCTAATAGGTTTGAGGACCGCTGGGTGCATATTAGGGTGTGTTCAAGTAAGTCAGTCTATGTAGAGGAAGGGGAGTTGCTATATCTGCCGGTTGCCCATGGGGAAGGAAAATTTGTACCCCGGGACGATGCAACCATCCAAAGGCTAAAGGACTCTGCCCAGATAGTCTTCAGGTATGTGGATGAAAAGGGAGAAAGAGCAGGATACCCCCACAATCCCAATGGATCTGTGGAGGATATTGCAGGAATTTGTGACTCTACGGGGAGAATACTGGGTATGATGCCCCACCCTGAACGTTACGTAGAGCCCTATCAGCACCCAAGCTGGGCCAGAAACGGATTAGATAAAGAGCCAGATGGATTGCGGTTGTTCCTGAATGCTGTGAGGTATGCAAAGAAAAAGCTCCTCTAGATAATCCCAAGGAAAGGGAAAAAACCAATGGCCGAGACAACAGGATTAGAAGAAAGGGTGGCCCACATTGAGGGTACAACAGGACAGTTAGATAAAAGGCTGGGTTCTGTAGAAATTGCTTTGCAGATATTGCAAAGGACTGTAGAGGAGAAATTCCAGGAGATGTCAAGGAGACTAGATTCTTATCACCAGGAAGTCTCTAGAAGACTTGACTCCTACCAAAGAACTACAGATGAGAGATTTCAAGAAGTCTACAGGAGAATGGATATACAGTTTCGCTGGACGGTTGGAATAATGCTTACCATGTGGGTGACTATCATTTTAACTATTTTGGTCAAATTAAAATAGACCTTGAAAACGCCGTGAGGTATGTGAAACAAACCTCCTCTTAATAATCTGATAAGAAAGTAGAATTGAGTCTCCAATTATAAGGTGCATAAAAACTTATGAAGAAAGAGACCCTGAAGCTAGAACCTAATGTTGAATTAAACAGCTTAGAGAAATACATAAAAGGCCTGAATCACCACTTGAGTACCGCCGACCTCATACCCTTATTACAGTACACACAAGATAGCTTCGGTTACCTGCCCAGGCAGGCCATGGAGCTCATATCCAAGCAGACCCGCATCCCTATGAGCAGGGTTTTTGGTGTAGCCAGCTTCTACACCCAGTTCTCTTTTGTCCCTAAGGGAAAATTCACTATTAAAGTCTGCGTCGGAACTGCGTGTCACGTCAGGGGATCAGAAAAGGTAAAGGCAAGGATAAGTGAACTCCTAGGCATTAAAGATGGAAAAACCACAGCGGATTATAGATTCACCCTGGAGTTAGTGGCTTGCTTAGGTACCTGTGCCCTGGGGCCAATTGTAGTTATTGGGAGTAGCAAAAAGGCTGAGAGTTGTTGTGGCGGTCCAATGAAACAGACTCTGGCACTCGGTGATAAATTCTATGGCCAGGTCTCTCCTGAAAAGGTTCAGGAAATCCTGGGACGTTACGCTAAGGAATAAAGCATCATGGGAAGACTAAACTCTATACAAGACCTCAGAACTCTAAGGGAGAAACTCAAAAAAGAACAAGAAAACGGGAGACCCACGGTGGTAGTTTGTGGGGGTACTGGATGCGATACCTTTGGAGGACACGCTATTTATGAGGCGCTGAGTAATGTTATCAAGGATAAAGGCCTGGAAGGTAAGGTATCTCTAAAAAAAACAGGTTGCCAGGGTTTCTGTGAAAGAGGTCCTCTGGTAAACCTGTGGCCTGGCAATATTTTCTATCAAAAGGTAAGAGAAAAAGATGCCTCCAAGATTATTGACGAAACGGTGTTAAAAGGAAAAGTTATTGAAAATTTACTCTGCCCAGACCCTCAAACTGGTAAACCGGTTCATATTCAAGCAGAAGTCCCTTTCTACAAGAAGCAGCTGCGCCTGGTTCTCCGGTTTAATGGTATCGTAGACCCCACCCGCATAGATGATTACATTGCGGTTGGTGGGTACTCCTCTCTGGAAAAGGTGTTTGAGAACATGAGCCCTGAGCAGGTGATAAAAGAGGTGGCGGACTCTGGCCTGCGAGGCAGGGGGGGAGCGGGCTTCCCTACCGGAAAGAAGTGGGAATTCGTAAGGAAGGCCACCGGTGATATAAAGTATATCATCTGCAATGGAGATGAGGGAGACCCCGGTGCCTTTATGGATAGGTCTGTCCTGGAAGGTAACCCCCACCAAGTGCTTGAAGGGATGATAGTTGGAGCCTATGCTATGGGTTGCAGGAAGGGTTACTTTTACGTCAGGGCTGAATACCCTATGGCAGTAGAACATGTTCAAAAAGCAATTGACCAAGCCAGGGAACTAGGGCTACTCGGACAGGATATCCTGGGAAGAGGATTAGACCTTGACCTTGAGATAAAGAAAGGAGCAGGGGCCTTTGTTTGTGGGGAAGAAACTGCCCTTATCGCCTCTATAGAGGGCAAACGTGGTATGCCCCGAATAAGACCCCCTTATCCAGCTATCTCTGGACTCTGGGGTAAACCTACTTGTATAAACAATGTAGAAACCCTTGCCAATATCCCCATAATTATTGAGAAGGGTGCAAAGTGGTACAGTAGTATCGGAACTCAGGGTAGCAAAGGTACCAAAGTCTTTGCCCTAGCTGGGAATGTCAGGAACACCGGCCTCGTAGAGGTGCCCATGGGCACTACACTGAGGGAAATAATCTTTGATATCGGGGGTGGAATTGCAAAAGGAAGAAAGTTTAAGGCGGCTCAAATAGGTGGACCCTCTGGTGGTTGCGTCCCCGAAGAACATCTTGACACTCCAATTGACTACGAATCCCTCCAGAAAGTGGGTGCCATTATGGGCTCAGGTGGGCTCATTGTTATAGATGATAAGACCTCCATGGTAGAGATAGCCCGCTATTTCATGAACTTCGTCCAGGATGAATCTTGCGGTAAATGTGTACCCTGCCGTATAGGTACCAGAAGGATGCTAGAGATTTTGAACAGGTTCTTACAGGGAGAGGGAAAGGAAAGTGACCTTGACCTCCTCTTAGAATTAGCCGCGAACACAAGGGAGACTTCTTTATGTGGCCTAGGGCAGACCGCCCCTAACCCTGTACTTTCCACCATTAGATACTTCAGGCATGAGTACGAGACCCTTCTGAAGAAGCCCACTCCAGAAGCCGCCAAAGCAGAGACCGTTGAATCTAAAGAAAAAGTGAAAGAAGGCATAGAGGCAGGCTAGTGAGGGTAATCTCAATAACCAGTACCTCAAGCGGTTCAGGAAAGACCACCATGGCCTCTTTCCTAATAAGGACGCTTAAGAACTTAAATGCTTTAAAAATTACAGTCCAGCACATGGGAGCTTGCCCAAAGGAAATAGACTGTGATGGCTGTCCTACCATAGGAAACATTTCCTTTAAAATAACTACAGACCCCTTCGTCCTCAGCAAGCCAGGGAAGGATACCGCCAAATACCTTGAGGCTGGCGCCAGAACGGTTGTTTGGTTGCAGACCCAACGCAAAGACCTTGAAACTGGCGTTCGTCAGGCCTTAAAACTTTTTCCCCGCAGAGGCAGGCTCATTGTAGAGGGAAACAGCTTCCTTAGCATAAGAAGGGTAGACTTTGCCCTCATGATAGCAACGCCCGGAACTTTGGAATTAAAACCGTCAGCCAGGAAAATACTGGATAGGATAAACCTATTTGTTATAAATAAGACCCCGAATCACACGAAGGCGGACATTGACGCAGCCAGAGAAAAATTACTTTACTTAAGACCGGATTGCCCTGTAATAGTTTTTGACCCATATCATCCAGAACCAGAGGCCACTGTGACCCTCTTAAAACCAATTGTATCCGCTTTAGGCGGATTGGAAGGATTAGAGGTTGTGAGAAAAACGTTAGTCCCAATCTCAAAGTCTTAGCCTCTAAATTCAAAAAGGCGAGCTGATGGAAAAGAGGTGGATAACCAAATCAACAGATGAAAAGCTACAAGCCCACCTTTCCAACGCCCTCAAAATTTCCCCCATCCTGGCTCACTTACTTATAAATAGGGGTGTTACTGACCCACATTCAGCCCACAGCTTTCTACAGCCTAAGCTCTCTGGACTCTCCGACCCTATGCTTATGCCAGAGATGGAAAAGGCTGCCCTTCGTATAGCTAGCGCTGTAAGTAAAAAGGAAAAGATAGTTATCTATGGGGACTACGACGTTGACGGTGTAACTGGTACAGCCCTGCTCTTCCAGTGCCTCAGTCTATTGGGAGCCGATGTCCACTATTACATCCCCGAAAGGATTCAGGAAGGCTACGGGCTCAATATCCAGGCCATAAGAGGCCTGGCAGAGAAGGGCACAAGGGTATTGGTGACCGTAGATTGTGGTATTAACTCTATCCTTGAGGCTGACGAGGCAAAGAAGAATGGCCTTGACCTTATTATCACTGATCACCATCAACCCTCTAAAGACTTACCCAGGGCTTACGCCGTCATAAATCCCAAACTCCCTGGCCCGCCTCAGGCGTGTTTTAAGGATTTATCTGGCGTGGGTGTAGCTTTTAAGCTGGCCTGGGCCCTAGGAATGGTCGCAGGAGGAAAGAAGAGGGTATCTACGCAGTATAAAGAGTTTCTTTTGAACGCCATGGGCCTGGCCGCTCTAGGCACTATTGCTGACTCCGTTCCCCTTGTGGGAGAGAACCGCATCCTTGCCAGCTACGGCCTAACTGCACTCAGGCAGTCCACACATCCAGGGATAAAGGCACTCCTTGAAAAGACAGACTTAGAAGGCCTCTCCATCAGTTCAAATCACGTGGAGTTTCGCCTTGGCCCCAGACTAAATGCGGCTGGACGCCTGGAAGATGCACGGCTAAGCGTGGAACTTCTTGTCACTCAATGCCCTCAGCGAGCCGCCGAAATAGCCTCCCAACTCGAGGAAAAAAACAGGAGAAGACAGAATATTCAAGCCCAGATTTTGCAGTCAGCAAGGGAAATGATAGAAAAAGAGGTGAATCTGGATAGTGCGGGGATTTTAGTCCTGGCGGGGGAGGGTTGGCACCCCGGGGTAATAGGAATTGTGGCCTCAAGACTGATGGAGGAATACCATAGACCAACGATAATAATAGCACTGCGAGGGGAAGTGGGTTATGGCTCCGGGCGTTCCATCCCGAACTTTAATCTGGTGGAGGCACTGGAGGCCTCAAAGGGACGCCTTCTCAAGTTCGGAGGTCACGCATTGGCAGCCGGGTTTAGAATCAAGCGGGAGGAGATAGAAGGCTTCAGGGATCAAATAAATCGTTCGGCTTCAACTATCCTGAAAAGGGAATACTTGAAGCCAACTCTCATTACGGATGGGGAACTTTCTTTTGGCAAAATATCGGTTCCTCTTATAAAGGAATTTGGCCACCTCTGCCCCCACGGAGAGGGAAACCCAGAACCTCTTTTTACTGCAGAAGAACTAAGTGTGGCAGGAGAGCCTATTAGATTGGGTAGCTCTGGACAGCACTTGAGCCTCTTCCTGAGACAGGGGAAGGTCTCCTTTAGGGCCATAGGTTTTGGTATGGGCACATTGCTGTCAAAAATAGAAAAGGTTAGAACCCTTTCAGCCGCTTTTAGGCCAAAGCTTAGTAAATGGAAGGATGAGGCAATAGAGTTGGAGATTGAAGACATCGGAGTCGAATCATAAATAAGGAGGTTAACTATGACTGTGGCACGGAACTTAAAAGAGTTCCTGGATAAAAGTAAGGTACCTTACAAGCTTTCTACCCATCAGGAGGTATACACCGCGCAAGAAGTAGCACACAGCCTCCATGTAAAAGGTCAATATCTGGCAAAAGTGGTAATGATTAAGAGCAAGGACAAACTTGTAATGACTGTATTGCCTGCTAGCCATAAGGTCAACATTGAGAAGATTAAAACCCTCTTAAATGACCCAGAGACCAGGCTGGCCACTGAAGCGGAGT
This sequence comes from Planctomycetota bacterium, assembly GCA_023261505.1. Lineage (GTDB taxonomy): Bacteria > Planctomycetota > Brocadiia > Brocadiales > Bathyanammoxibiaceae > JAHFOV01. Next base: position 32,820 of record JAHFOV010000004.1, on the reverse strand, counting down.
TTAAAACCGCCTTTCCAGACTGCGATGTAGGAGCTATGCCTCCAATCGTCCACCTTTATGGCCTGGAACTCTATGCAGATAAGGCATTAACACAGGACCCGGAAATAATCTTCCAGGCAGGTAGTCATGTAGAGACTATAAGGATGAAGTACTCGGACTGGGAGAAACTGGCAAAACCAAAGATAGCAGAATTCGCTGGACACCTGTAGGAGAAACTATGCAAAAAAAGCGACTGACAGATTATGCCCTGTGCGGGGGCTGAGCCGGTAAGGTCTCCATTGAGTGCATGGCGGAGGTGCTGAAGGACTTACCAGATTTCCCAGACAAAAACCTGCTGGTAGGGCCAAAGACCTTTGCCGATGCAGGGGTTTATCAGATTAGCCCTGAAGTGGCCCTGGTCCAAACCCTTGACTTCTTTTCCCCTATTGTAGATGACCCTTATGACTACGGGCAGATAGCCGCCGCTAATTCCATGAGCGATGTCTATGCCATGGGGGGAAGGCCTCTAACTGTAATGAATATCCTGGCCTTCCCCATGAGGGAAGTGGAGCTAAGCGTCATTGCGGAAATCCTTAGGGGATCGGCAGAAAAGGTGCACGAGGCAGGGGCGGTAGTGGTCGGAGGCCATACTTTACAGGACACTGAGATAAAGTTTGGACTCTCTGTTACCGGGGTAGTGAATCCCAAAAAGGTAATTACCAATGCCGGGGCCAAACCTGGGGATGTGCTGGTGCTAACCAAGCCCCTGGGAGGAGGGCTAATAATCTCTGCCTATAAGGCTGAAGAGGCCTCAGAAGAGGAAGTCGAGGCCATGGTCACCACCATGAAGTCCCTGAATGCAGTGGCCTCAGAGGCGATGCAAGAGGCAGGAGTTAATGCGTGCACTGACATCACAGGCTTCGGCCTCATGGGACACAGCATGGAGATGGCCCTTGCAAGCAATGCAACCCTGTCCTTTCAGGCCGGAAAGATACCCCTTATGACAGGAGCATTGCGCCATGCCTCATCGGGACTGATGCCGGCGGCATCGGTACAAAATAAAAGTTACGTATCCCCCAAGGTAAGATTAGAAGGAAAAATCTCTGACGACCTCCTGGATGTTTTTTATGGCGCAGAGACCTCAGGGGGACTTCTTATCTCTCTGCCCAGGGAAAAGGCCGACTCTCTGATAAGAGATCTACAAAGCAGGGGGGTCAAGGAGGCTACTATAATTGGAGAGGTTACTGAAAAACAGGATGTCTGTCTGGTAGTGAAACCGTAAAAAACGATGTTAAATCGTAACTGTAGGGTGCGTTGAAACGTACCCTACTCGCTCTTTGCCGATAATAGGAGACATTTATTTAAGCAAAGAGTTCTAGTTAACGGTTGTATTTAACACGTATTACCCCCTTATGAAGTCCATATTCTCTATTTCATTATCGAAAAGGAGCCGACAAATGAATGGTAAAATCAAGCCTCGTATTGGGATATATATTTTTAACGGGGCCGAAGTAGTGGACTGGGCGGCGCCTTTTGGGGTGATGTCTGTGGCGAGACGTCTAGACCCTGAGATAGATGTCTTTCTTATAGGAGATTCGGGAACGCCGGTAGTGGCGACTGGTAACATGATGGTGACGCCACGCTATGCCCTTGACCATCATCCTAACGTAACCGCCTTTATTATACCTGGTGGCATCGGTACACGTACAGAGATACGCAATCAGCGCTTACGCCAGTTTGTGCTTGAACTACCCGTGACGACGTTGCTATGTTCAGTCTGCACAGGGTCATGGGTGTATGGGGTTATGGGGCTCCTCGATGGACTGGCGGCGACGTCCCGAAAAGAGGCGGATCCTAGCGAAGCAATGACCCCCCTCAACCGGCTAAAGGACTACGCCCCAAAGGTCGAAATTAGCCGTGCGCGCGTGGTGGACACAGGCCGGCTAATCACCGCAGGCGGCATAAGCAGTGGCATGGAGCTAGGCTTTTATCTGCTTGAACGCCACGGCTACGATGAAGAATTCGTAAGCGAGGTCGCACGAATCATGGAATACCAGCGCCAATGGGAATTAATGCGTGGTGACAGAGTGGTAGTTAGGGGAGTATAATTTTAACTTATGTTGTGTGACATTTGTGGACAAAATGGCGTCCGTATCCGCCGAGTTGCCCGAATATATGGAAAAGGCAAGCATCTGGTGGCATAATCTCTCATTTTCCAACATAATGTCAGGAGGCTAAAAGGATGAAGGATATTACTTTTGATAAGGTCATTGAACTTGTTGAATCTTTGCCTGAAGAACAAAGAGAGTCACTTATTGAGATAGTTAAAAAGCGGTTACTAGAGGAACGAAGGGACAGACTTGCCCAGAGCATTAAGGAGGCAAAGGAGGAATATACAAAGGGCGAGGTTAGGAAAGGAACAGTAGATGATCTTATGCGTGAGCTTTCCTAATGAGAACACTTCTATGGAGCAATACCGGTGTCCAAGATAATCTAGCCATGCCCCTTTTCCGTTCCAAAGTAAGGTATTAGAACAAGGATTTTGGCGTTATCCTAACCGAGTTTAGTCTACCTCCAACTCTGGTTTGTTTGTGTAGCCGCAACCTTTAGGTTGCGTTATTATACGCAGGCTAAAGCCTGCGGCTACTCAAGGGATATTATGGCATTGGAGGTCTTTGCTAAGATTATTTTGGACAAGTGTAATGCTCTGTAAAGATTGGAGAAGTCAGATGAGGTGCGACATTTGCGGTAAAAAAGGGTGTGCGTATCCGCCGAGTGGCCAGAACCTATGGCAAAGGCAAGTATCTGCTGGTGATAGAAAATATCCCAGTGGTGAGCAGTCTGCACTGCGGGAAGAGTTACCTGACAGCAGGGACTTTCTAATAGAGATTGGGACGCATGAGGAAGTTTATTAAATATAAAAGCTCGTAAAGCATGTAGCGTGCGAGCTTGCCTCGCACGTGCGACACGAGGTCGCACGCTACAGAAAATGCAGAATTGTGGGGTGCGCCAAGATGCACCCTACCTGCTAAGAAACCTTTATGGCCGAGGGACGTCCAAGAGGCCTCTATTGTAGGAGAAGTTACGGAGGGGCAGGAGGTAAGCCTTGTGGTGAAACCTTAAAAGTGGTGATTTAAGAAGTGTAGGGTGCGTATTGACGCACCGCACGTGCTGGCCTAAGAAGAAAAAACGAAACCGTATCGAAGACCTCTCTTATAAGGGATTTGATTGAAAAGGATTGGCACTGGAGTAAAAAAGTGAAAAAAGGTAAGTGAGATGAATGAAAAGTTTGGGAATATCTTGAGGTTGGTTGCTTGGCTCGACCATGCTAGATGGCATAGCGAAGATATAATGATGTCCGGTTTGCTTAATATAGATAAGTTTAGGCAATTGTCTGACGATCAAAAAATTCTTGTCCACTGGTTATGCTATATAACTGATCGAATGCGTCCCTTCGAACCAGTTTGGGAAATAGGAGGCCAAATATTTAGTGAGGTAATCAATAAATACGCAAGCGATGAGACCCAAAATGAAAACGATCTAATGGAAAAAATATTCGGGAGGTTGAACGGTTTCATGGAAGCTCCTACAAGGGGAGCAATTATTGACTTGTTCAAATCCAGAGAAAAGACAAACTTCCAGAAATTTGCAACACGGTATCAGGATGACCTTTATTCAATAGCAAGAACTCTCACAGTTCTTTTGGATTACGAGAAGAACATCATAAATTTCTTGTTGAGCAAAAGGAACTTTTGGTCAAATGGCAATGATAATTTAGGTAAGATGGCCTATCTCTTATACTTACTTACATATAAGGATGTTAACAAAGACTTCCCCAATTTTGAAAATAATAATCGTCAAAGTTTTTTGAATGGTGTGAGCCAATATAAGAGCGTATTAAATAATGGCCTAACCACTGGCTATGATAATTGGAATAAATCTGGTAGATTCGGGGCGAAAAGATTATGGGCGGCATTAAGGGATTATGTCAAACCCGGAAGTCCTTTAAGAGAATCCTTCATTAAATCATTTGGGGAAGACCAACAGCAGTTGTTAAGTCAAGATAGTCTTTTCTCTTTGGAATTTCCGGGGGATGTTTGGAATATAAGGTTCTCTAACGCCCTCCTTAAACCTCTTTTCAAAGACAAAAAAGTTAATAATAGAAAGGTCTTTGTTAAGAATGCTTCCCAGATGATGCGGAGAATATTTGAGACGCTAAGTATAGAGGAAAAAAACGGATATTACCCTGAACAATTTGACATTTCTTTTGATTTTGCTCCAAGAATGTGCGAGAAGAAAATGGAAGGTTTCTGTTTGTTCCGTGACGGGGGGGCAAAAAGAATCTGCTGGAAATGGCAATTTCCTCAAACCGAACGTAACCTCTTAGAAAAAAAAGTTTGCCCAGTAGTCCTTATTTCATGTGGATATGTTTTCAAATGTGAACCAATAGATTGTCCTATTGGCGAAGGTAAAAATAATAATTTGTGTAATGGGTGTAGGTCAAACTCGGTTTAGGGTGTAACTATGAAGAAATGTAGCTTTGTTATCCCCACCTTAGGCTGATAAGTGTGTATGGGCCCTTAAAATTCTAAACCCTAATATCCACATGAAAACGCCGCTCAGATTATCTCTCCCCTTCCTCTTGATTCTCTTATTGACCCAATGGCTAAATGCCGATGAGGAAGAATCTTTTGCCAAGGAGCGCAAGAGGATGGTGGAGGAGCAGATTGCGGCAAGAGGGATAAAGGATAAACGTGTACTTGCGGTTATGGAGGCTGTGCCGAGGCACCGCTTTGTCCCTAAGGAATTGAGGTCTTTAAGTTACGGGGACGGTCCATTACCCATAGGCTCAGGGCAGACCATCTCCCAGCCTTACATTGTGGCCTTAATGACCGAACTTTTGGACCTAAAAGAAGAAGACAAGGTGCTGGAGATAGGTACAGGTTCGGGTTACCAGGCCGCCATACTCTCCCTTTTAGCCAAAACGGTCTACACGATAGAGATAAACAAAGAACTGGCAAAAAGGGCTAGTGAGACCCTGCGAGAACTTGGCTACGACAATGTGATTGTCTATGCCAGGGATGGTTATTTGGGAATGCCGGATAGGGCACCTTTTGATGCCATTATAGTTACTGCGGCCTGCCCGCAAATCCCCCCTGCATTGCTAGACCAGCTCAAGCCCGGAGGCCGAATGGTCATCCCTATAGGCCGGCCCTACCGAACCCAGAGTTTAACCCTTATAATTAAGGACGTTACTGGAGAGATAAAGAAAGAAGAAGTAGCGCCCGTGCTCTTTGTGCCGCTTACAAGGGAATAGGGGCTAGGGGTTAGGGACTAGGGAGAAAAGGACTATAAGCCTATAAAAAGGCCATACTATAAAGAAGTTACGCTTGTGGCCATGAAGACCTTCTTAAGGCCGTCTAAAAGATGAGGCTTTAGATCTGTGCCCTTCACAATAAATGTATAACGGGTAAAATTATTAAACCTTGTCCTTGCCCGTAGGAACTCATCAGTCTCCTTTAGAGAAACAATGTATGGACAAACCTTCAGGTCTGTCCAAAACTGGGGCAAATTTGTGGACAGGTCTTTAGACCTGTCCCTACCTGGAAAGTCTTTTATGACTACCAGGGCCTTGATATAAGGATACCTTGAAAGCCTTTCCTGAATCTGGTGAACAGCCCTTTGCAGGTCTCTTATCGTAATCTGCTGACTATAAAGTACAATAATACCAGGTTCAACGCTGGGTAGTTGCCTGGATTTGTTATCTATGGCCCTTTTGATTCTGTCCACTTCTGTAAGTTTCATTCGACCGCCGGTGGGCCTTTGCAAAAATATAATTTCTATGTTTATCTTTTGACCATTTATCCAGGCTATCAGGTCAGGGTTCGAGGCAGGGGCTTTGGGGCTGGAGAAAGACACCTTATAACCTGCCTTTCTAACAAGATAAGCCGTCTCAAGCTCCGCATACGCCCCACTCTCTATCTTTTTCGATAAGTGCCTCTTCATTACATGATTAACGTTAGGAATTTTCTTAAGAGTGTTTAAAAACTCAATCAAGTTATATAAAGTAATAGCCCTTGAATACATTCTTTATGTTTATTACTGTTTCTTCGAAACAGATAATTTGAGTACTCTTTGTGTAGTGGGTGTAATCTTCAACCTATCGTCCATCCTCAGCCCCACCACCCAAATGGGATGCTTTCCATCGCACACCAGCAGCCAGTCATCCCGCCTTGGCCTGGGGATTTTTTCATCTATAAAAAAGTCCTTTAATTTTTTCTCTCCATCTGCTCCTAAAGGCCAGAAACGGTCACCTGGTCTTCGTGTACGGACTGTGAGCGGCAATTCAAGCTTATCAAAGTCAAATACCTCTTCTTCTGGGGTCTTGGTATGCTTAAAATTTTCCAGGAATTTCTGCCATGGGTCTCCCACAGGTGCGTCCCCCGGAACGTTGATAACTTCTGCCTTTATCTCGAAGTCATTGGAAAGTTTTGTGGTTCCAGGGGCAATCAAAACTGTCTCAGGATTATTATGTTTAGGATAAAACCTCCTTCTCACTGGCCAGCCAGTAAATATTATTTTGCATTCCTTTCCCTCGGCCTCCCATCCTAATGGTAATGATACAGGCCCCGACCAGCCTTCTACCAGGGAGCTCAACCCTTCGTAATGTTTACTATCAACCTTCTTCAAGGGCAGGCCAATCTGGCTCAAGACTTCCCTAAAGACCAGATGCTGGAGGAAGGAGGGCTGACCCTTAAGAGGGGAAATGTCTAAGATATAATTCATTCCTTCCTGTGAGAGGCCCTCGCTTAAAATCCTGCGGGCCTCTTCTTCAAGAACGGCATATTCTCTCCCTACATCCTCTGATAATCTTACTAGGGCCTCTTTTACCCTGGGATTATACTTTCCTAGAAGGGGCAGGAGCTCCAAACGGATACGATTCCTCAGATGACTCATTTGTAGATTGGAGGAGTCAATACGATAGCTCAAGCCCTTTTCTTGTAAATAATCTAATATCTCTTGCCTCCAGGTGGTAAGGAGGGGTCTGATCAGCCTTATTCCAGAGCCATGGGAGATTTCTCTGACAAGGGGTATCCCTGCAAGCCCGGCTAGGCCGGTTCCTCGGATTATCCTGTGCAGGACTGTCTCTACGTTATCATCGGCCGTGTGACCTACTGCCACCACCTTTATCCCAAGCTCCCTGGCCAACTCTTCGAAAAAGGAATACCTTACACGCCTGGCGGCTTCTTCGATGGCGCACCTCTCTCTGGCAGCTTCCTGCTTCACGTCTACCTTCTTACAGGTAAAGCTCAACCCCAAGCTCGAGGCCAATTCTCGGACAAAGCGTTCATCTTCCTCAGACTCTTCCCCCCTGAGCATGTGATTAAGATGGGCTACGTGAAGTTTCCAACCCCAGCCCTTAGATTCGTTCAAATCATAAAGGAGCCTCAATAGGGCTACTGAATCAGGCCCGCCTGATACTGCTATAACAGCACCGTCCCCTTGCCCCAGTACTCCCTCACGTGAGATAAATGCCTTTACCCGTCGCTCTAATTCAAAGGCCTTCATAGTAAAACCTCTTAATGGAGAATACTCCCAGGGAAGAGGCAAGTCAAGTTAGGAGTGCGTAGTAAGGAGTTTAGAATTAAGAGATGTGGGATCAGATTTTTAAGTATTAATTCCAAATTTAGAAATCCGTATTCAGAATTTGTAGAAACCGTTTGACTTCGTGTAATGTTGTCTTAAAATGTGATTAGTTAACGTAGTATCCAAGGATTGAAGACTTTGTAGATTTTTTTAAGGCTGTAATAGACATCTAAACCTTCCGAAGTAGCGGCCTATTGCAAAGTGACACTACAATTTAAACGCTGCAAGGCATTGCAGGTACAAAATGAACGTCCTCGTCACGGGTTCAACTGGTTTCATTGGCAGTGCCTTAGTACAGCGCTTGCAAGACAGGTACAAAATAATTGCAATAGATAAAGCTCTGCCTCACCCTGAGGGTGCCTCCCTGGCCTACCTTGTAGATATTTCAGACAAGCAGGCACTCGTGGGAGTAATGGAGAATATTAAGACAAGTTTAGGGAACAGGCTAGATTTTGTCTTTCACCTGGCGGCACACTATGACTTTTCCAACAGACCCGACAACCTCTATGAAGAGGTGAATGAAAAAGGCACCATGAACCTTCTGGAGGCCTTGAAGGATATGGAGGTTGGGGCCTTTATCTTTACCAGCAGTACTGCCGTAATGGAGGCCCATACACATAGAGGTAATAACCTGCTAAATGAAAGCTCTTCTACGGGGTCACTATTATATTATGGCCTCTCAAAGTTAAAAGCAGAGGAGATATTACAGGCCAACAAACACCGCTTAAATATTATCATTGTAAGACTCTCGGGGGTATACTCACCTTATTGTCAGCTCATACCTCTAGCCCACCAGATTGCCAGTATATACCGCCGAGACCTCAGCTCCAGGTTTCTCCCCGAAGGGGGCAGGGGTTGTATATCCTACGTGCACCTGGAGGATGCACTAGACGGCTTTGAGAGGATTATGCAGGGAGTAGGGAGAAGCCCTTCTAGTACTGTTTATATATTTTCTGAGGAAGACTATCTGCCTTACGGAGAACTCTACAAATTTATATTCAAGGAGATTCATGGGGCAGCTACAAGACCAGTGTCCTTACCATGCTGGGCCTTGGCAGGTGGTGTTTATATTATGAATTATTTCAACTATTTTTTGGGCAGAGATTACTTCTTTAAACCCTGGATGGTGTATTTCTCTGAGCTAAGGTTCACTTTCAGTACTGAAAAAGCCAGAAGGGAGTTGGGTTGGCAACCTAGACACTCCGTTCGAAGGGGCCTTAGAGAAATGATTGGGAGACTCAAAGCAGACCCCACAGATTGGCTGCGTAAAAATAAATTGTAAAAATAATACACAAATAATGCAGAAGGAGAGTAGCCATGAGCAACTTTTGGGAAGAGATTTTCTTTAAGTACGGTCCTTTTGGTTTTGGGCTTTATGGGGAGTTGAGTGGTAGAATTAAATATTCCCAAACCGAAGGCTCGCACATCCTCAGGATAACCCTCGACCCGGAAGTGAAAAAAGAGGACGTCAAGGTTAGGCTCAAAAAGGGAGGAGTTCTGGAAATAGAGTGGCCGAGGGCGAAAGAAGAGGAAATACCTATAGAATAAAACATCATAAAGCGTGCAACTGTTTGCACACGCCGTACTGTAAAAGATTGCCTTCCCTCTTGAAGCTTTACCTTTATCGTGTTAGTATTTGATAGTAATTAACTTGTGGCGATGACCGATGTTTAAATCAGTAAAAACAAGACTTATAGTCCTTTTTCTCCTCCTCGCCTTTATGCCATTGCTAGTCCTTAGGTTTTTGGCCTATCCCCATGCGCTTAAGGCTCTTAGGACAGAGGTCATCAAGAACCTGGAAAACGTGGGGAAAAAGCAGGCAGAGATTGTCACCATCTGGATGAGAGAAAGGGTAAGGGACGCCGTGGTTGTTGCCCAAAACCCTCTGGTGATACAGGGAACACAGTTAACCCCCAGTGAAAAGGAGTTCCTCCTTTTATCAGCCCTCCTGAATATTATCAAAGAATCTTATGGGTACAAGGAAGTTCTAATTAGTGATGCAAAGGGCCAAGTAAGGGTCTCCACCTCAGAATACCTTTGTGGTACCAACATATTTGAGGCCGAAGCGTTTCAAAGGGCCCTGAGCGGGCAGTTCTTTATCTCCAAGATTTTCTCCAGGGCTCAAGAATACAAGCAAGATACAGACCTCGCCCAGGGTGAGTTAGAGTGGAGATATGAGAAAGATGAAATCCCATGCATGTTCTTTTCCAGCCCTATTACCTCAGGTAACAAGGTTTTAGGTGTTCTAATATTACAAACGGAGTTAATGGGAATAAACAGCTTGATGAAGAGTGTTAACCTTGGGACAAGTGGCGAGACCTACGTGATAGACAGCAAGGGGGTTACCCTTACAGAGCTGAAACATAGGCCTAAGGGGAGTATAAGTATTGGGAGTATAATTACTGACCCACAAAATGGCCAACCTACTTTGGCTGTGAAAGATTGCCTCAAAGGCCAAAATGGGTTTAATGTCACGGGCTACCGTAGCTACTCCGGTATAGAAGTCTTTGGTTTCTGGCAATGGATACCTGAGTTTAGGCTAGGGATACTCGCTGAGGTGGGGAAAGACGAGGCGCTGGGGGTAGCTTATGAACTGAAGACAACGGTGAACGGGATCCTCTTTAGTTTGAGCGTGTCTATTGTCTTAGTAGCATTTTACTTGGGAAAGAAAATATCAAGGCCAATCCTGCGCCTCACAGAACTCACCAGGAAGATGGCCCAGGGAGACCTTACCCAGAGGGCAGAAATTGATGCGGTTGATGAGATCGGACAGCTAGGCAATTCTTTTAACCATATGATGGCGGCTATAGGAGATAAGACCAAGAGACTAGAGGAAACAACCAATTTCCTTAACAGCATCCTCTTGAGCTCCACAGAGTATTCCATCATTGCCTTAGACCCCCAGGGAAAGATACAGACCTTCAATGAGGGTGCAAGAAAAGTGTATGGCTATGAACCGGAAGAAGTAGTGGGAAAGTACTTCATTCACTCCCTCTTCTTAGAGGAGAATGGGAAGCTAGATAAGGCTCTTTCCATTACAGAAAAGACTGGCAGGTATGAAATAGACCTTCAGGGGAGGCGTAAGACGGGGGACTTCTTTTCTTCACGTCTCACGCTTACTTTGAGGAGAAGCGAATCCACCTCTGGTGGAAGGCCCATAGGCTTTGTCGCCATTTCCAGAGACGTTACCCGTCAGAAGGCCATGGAGGCTGAGCTTCAGCGCTATACATCCACCCTTGAAAGAATGGTAGAGGAGAGAACCCAGGCTTTGAAGGCCACAGAACAGCGTTACAGGAGCCTATTTGATGCCACAAAGGACGCCGTCTTTATATGCGACACAGAAGACAGATTCCTGGATATAAACCAAGCTGGTGTAGAGCTACTTGGATATTCTTCAAAAGAAGAGGTTTTGAATCATAAATTTATAAGCACCCTGTGCACAAATCCCGAAGATGTAAAGACCCTTCTCCGTGTCATGGAAGGAACTGGTTTTATAAAAGATTTTGAGGTGGAACTAAAAAGGAAGGAAGGTACCCGGCTCACTGCTTTGATGACCTGTGACCTGAGAGTGGACGACAAAGGAGAAATCATTGGCTACGAAGGCATTATCAGAGATATTACTGAGAAGAAAAAGCGCGAGAGAGAAAAAGATATAATTACCAATATTAATAAAATCCTTGCCTCCAGTCTTGAATTAAAGGAGGTATACAAGGCGGTTAGCCTCGAGCTGGGGAAGTTAATAGACTTTGATCGCACCAGCATAACCCTCCTTCTAGGGGAGAAAAGTGTTTTGGAATACATAGTCTTTACAAAAAACTCTGAGCCCAGCCAGCTATGCGAGGGAGTAGTCTTCCCAAGGGAGGGCAGCGCCACTGAGATTGTAGTTGGTACTGGCAAACCTATAATCGTACCCGACACATCTAAAGGAAAGCTTGCAACTGATAATATCCTCTACTCCGATGGAATCAGGTCACGTCTAAATTTTCCTCTACAGTATAAAGGGAGAGTAATAGGAGCATTAAACTTTGGCAGTAAAAGGTTAAACAATTTTTCTCTGGAACATGCAGAACTCCTTATGCAAGTGGCCCCACAACTGGCTATTGCCATAGAAAACTCCAATCTCTTCTGTAAGATTCGTGACTCGGAAGAAAAATATAGAGACCTTATAGAAAATGCCCCAGAAATGATACATCAGCTAGATGCCCAGGGAAAGTTGCTGGCTGTGAACAAGACCGAGCTTGAGCGCCTGGGCTACAGTTGCCAGGAGATGCTCAAGCTGAGGCTAGAGGACATAGTCCCCAAGGATTATAAAAAACATGTCAGAAGTCATCTCGCAAGGGTGGCAGAAACGGGACACGACTGTGCAGAGGCAGTCTTCCTCACCAAACCCGGCCAGTGGATGTATGTGGAGATGGATACTACTGGCCTGCGAGATGCTATGAGCGGTCGCTTCATACATGCCAGAAGCTTTGTAAGAGATATAACGGAGAGGAAAAAGGCCGAGGAAGAACTCCTCCGCCTCGCCCATACTATCAGAAGCATCGACGAGTGTGTTGTTATAGCGGATAAGGAAGGCAAAATATCTTTCGTCAATAAGGCTTTTGAGAAGGTTACCCACTATGAGACCGCAGAGGTGCTAGGCAAGGATATGAGCCTCTTAGTGTCGCCAAACAGCCCAAAGGGGTGGAAAAAGGAACTATTGAAGAGTACATTTAGCCGTGGAGGATGGGAAGGAGAATTGCTCTTTCAGAGGAAGAATGAAGAGGAGTTTCCGGTTTATTTATTTACTTCCCTTATTAGAGAGGAGGACAAATCCGCCTCAGGCGGACTGGCCCTCGTAGCTGCCTTTAGAGATATTACTGAACCTAAGAGGTTGCAGATGGAGCTACTGCAGTCAGAAAAGATGGCTGCTATAGGACAGCTTGCCGCCGGAGTGGCCCACGAAATCCGCAACCCCTTAAACATTATAGGCAGTTCCATATACTACCTAAAAGAAGTCCTCTCTGGTACGCCTGGCGATGGATTAGGAGGTCAAGACGGCAACATAAAGGATCACCTGAAGATAATCCAGGAGGAGATTCGCCGTTGTCAGCGGATTATAACCCAACTCCTGGACTTTTCTCACAGGGCTAAGAGAGTATTAGAGGCATGTGACCTCAATAAGCTTATAGAAGATACCCTTTCTCTGGTAGGTAAGGAATTGGAAGTTAACAAGATACAGGTAGTAAAGGTACTTCAGTCCCTTCCGCCGCTTTATCTAAATGCCGATGACATGAAGCAAGTACTTCTAAACCTTATCCTGAACGCCAAGGATGCTATGCCAAAGGGCGGTACACTAAAAATCACTACTCAAAGAGGTTCTCCTGATACTGTGGAGTTGGTTATCGGTGATACAGGGTATGGCATACCTAAGAAGGAACTAAAAAAGATATTTCTACCATTTTATACGACTAAAGAGCCAGGAATGGGTACTGGACTCGGACTTTATGCCGTTCATTCTGCTGTTAAAAGGGCAAATGGCTCAGTAAAAGTAGACTCGGCTCCTGGCTGTGGTACCACTTTTACTATCAGTCTCCCTTATCAGACCACTCTGGATACCGCTGAACAGCACTACGGGATTAGTGACAAAGACTTAAGACAGGCAGATTAGAAGACTTACAAGAATGCCAGAAAAGACTAAGGTTCTCATTGTTGACGACGAGATTAACTTGTTAAAGACACTGAGCGACATTCTGAACAGGAATGGCTACGAGGTGGCGGTTGCTAAAGACGGTCCCTCAGCCCTTGGTCTTATAGAAAAGAATGGATTTGACATTGCACTATTGGATATAAGGATGCCACATATGGACGGTGTAGAGCTACTGGAGCGAATCAAGGTCCAACGGCCTGACATTGAGGTAATCATTATGACAGCCTATGCTACAATAGAAACAGCCAAAAGATCTATAAAACTAGGTGCCTATGACTACATCCAGAAACCTTTGGATATAGACGAAGTGCTCATAAACCTCAAGAATATAGCCCAGATGAAAGCGCGTGTGGAAGAGGCCAGATTCCTCCAAAACACGCTCCAGCTAGAACATGGTTACGAACATATTATAGGCAAATCCCAGCAGATACAAAAGGTGGTAGACACTATAAAGAAAGTAGCTCTCTCTGCTTCCACTGTCCTCATTATGGGACCCAGTGGTACAGGCAAAGAAATGGTAGCTGATGCTATTCACTACTCAAGCCGTCGGTGTTCAAAACCCTACGTAAAAATCAACTGCGCTGCATTTCCAGAAAACCTCCTTGAAAGCGAGCTCTTTGGCTATGAAAAAGGTGCCTTCACAGGAGCCGATAAACAAAAAAAAGGTAAATTTGAGGTAGCTAACGAGGGTACTCTATTCCTTGACGAAATAGGCGATATGCCCTTCTCCATGCAGGCTAAGCTCCTCAGGGTACTGGAAAGTGGGGAGTTTGAACGCCTCGGAGGTAATGAGCTAATAAAGGTCAATGTCCGTTTTATTGCTGCCACCAATCAGAACCTTAGCAAGATGTTACAAGAGAAACGCTTCAGAAGCGACCTCTTTTACCGCCTAAATACCGTCATTCTCAATCTGCCGCCTCTTGTGGAAAGGAGCGAAGACATACCTCTACTCGTGGACCATTTTCTTGCAAGGTTTTCAAGGGAAATGAGTAGGAAAAGACCAGACGTCAGTGACGAGGCGATGAAGCTCATATTGTCTTATCCCTGGCCTGGTAACGTCAGAGAACTAGCCAATGCCGTAGAGCGAGCCGTGATATTCTGTGAAGAAGGCGTGATAAAACCCCAGGACCTCCCCCCGTCCATCCAACACGGGCTACTGGAAGGCCATACGGAACACCTCTCCGAAGACCTCCGCCTGGAGACAGTAGAAAGCAGACATATAAGCGGAGTCCTAAAACTGACCGGCGGCAACAAAAATGAGGCCGCCAGGAAGCTGGGCATCCACAGGGAGACCCTCTACAAAAAGTTAAAAAAATTTAATCTACCAGATTAATAATAGTCCAAGCCTCTGTAAGACACGTAGCGCCAGGTGCCTTTGGAGATTGTTGGTATGTCTGTAAGGGCAACTCTTGCGGTTGCCCAAAATGATAGGGCAGGCGCAAAGCCTACCCCTACTGCGGTTGCCCTATATTGCTCCACTTATCCTTTATGCTCTCATGGATACATACCCAATACACTTTCATGAGAGAGAATAACTGGTCGGGGTGAGCGGATTTGAACCGCTGACCTCTTGCACCCCAAGCAAGCGCGCTAATCCAAGCTGCGCCACACCCCGACTTTTAGATAGCTAGTAGGTGAGCCAACCGACTGTAAATTATTCAATGAACGGCTACATAAGTTTAATAACTGGGCTATTCTAACTTAGTTAAAGTTTTCCTGTCAACGGCAAATATTCATTTCTTAGGTGCAGGATTTGGTCTATCACGGGCCTGCCCTTGGTAAAAAGGACTTGTTTTGGGCACAAAAGAAATGCTAAGATAATTTTATATTATTTAAATAGGATTTTTTAATTTTTTTATTAATCCCATGCCAAAAAATAGATACTCTCAGAAATGTGCATTTCTTTTGCCTCTTTTCATTTGCTTGAGCTTTATTTTATTTTTCTTTGAAATAGGCGCAGCACAGGGGCAAAGCCTTTATGAATACATAAAGGTGCAGGAAACAGACCCTGAGAATTTTACAGAGTTCCTACTGCCCGCTTCAATAGAGCCTATTGAAAAGGTGGTAAAATACGAAAAGAGGTTAACTACAGACCTCATCATTATCAAAGAAGAACACACTATTACACTGCCAAAAGACTCGCTGATAGCTGTAGAATATCGACTCAGGTACCGTTCTGGAGGGGAGACATACGAACCCCTTATTTACTATATAGACTATTCAGAAGTCTCCTCAGGGAAGATGGTATCGTTTACCTCCCCTGCCTGGCTCAAGACCTACGATTTTATAAAGAACAATACCGAGAAAGACTCTCTAATCTTATGCTGGTGGCATCATGGAAAGAGGGTAAAATTATTTACAGGAAAGGACATCTTGACCTCCAGCCCTAGCCTGGAACTTCTGAAAGGTCTCTCTGTACCCAGTGATAAATACCAAAAGGCAACCCTTGATTACCTAATTAAGTGGTTTAAGGATAAGGAGGGCCTTGAGGATGGCCAAAAGACCAAGGACATAGCCAGGTTCTTCTGCTCTAAGGATGCCGAGGCAAGGGAACTTTTGGGCATTTTGGCTCCAGGAGAACGGCCGGTTTATATCCTGGTGAGTGCCGAAGACTTCCCCGTGATAAATGCTATGAGCCGTCTCGCGGAGGCAGATTTGAAACTAGAATCAAAAAATATCAGGCCTATGTCAGTAGTCGGTGTTGCTGGTGATATGTCACTCATAAACCAGTGGATAAAGAATAGTGGAATTACTTCCTACTATGCCCAGATATTTCCAAAGCATTACACCCTCTGGTATCTTGAGGATTATGGAAACCCCGAGAAGAAGGAGGCGCTTATACTCAAGCTCCTTCCGTTAAGTACAGGACAGGGGCAGGGACTCAGCTACTTTCTGCCAGTTTTTAGGAGCGATGAGGCCCATGTATGGGTATACCGCTTTATACCCCAGGGGCTAAAAGAACCGGTGGGTTCTGCTGGTATGGGGGGGATGCATGGCGACCATGGAGGTGGCGGTACGCATGGCGGTGGACACGGTGTGCATGGAGGAGGGCATTGATATTAAGTCGTTATTGATAGAAACAGGAATGTAACCCGTTGCTGCATTTAACGTATGGAAGACCGTTTTCAAAGAAAAGTAACACGCCTAAGGGTATCTGTAACTGACACTTGTAACCTCTCCTGTGTGTACTGCAGGCCTCCCCAGGGCGTTCCGCACCTAGAGCGTAAGGAGATTCTCAGCTTTGAGGAGATAGCTACTATAGTCAAATACGGCGCAGAATTGGGCATCCGCAGCGTTAGGTTAACAGGGGGCGAACCCCTAACAAGGAGAGATGTTGAACGACTCGTTGCCTAGCTGAGCAAAATCCAAGGCATAGAAGACCTGGCCATGACCACAAATGGTGTCCTTTTGAAACAGTACGCCCCCGTTCTAAAGGAGGCTGGCCTCATGCGGCTGAACATCAGCCTTGACAGTCTCAAGGCCGACCGTTTCCGTCAGATTACAAGGGGAGGCCGCGTGTCTGATGTGCTCCAGGGGATAGATGAGGCCCTCCGAGTCGGGTTCAAAGAGGTAAAAATAAACATGGTAGTCATGAGGGGCACCAATGAGGATGAGATAGAAGATTTTGCCCGCATAAGCCTGGAAAAGCCCCTTGAGGTAAGATTCATAGAGTACATGGCCTTTGGATGCCGAATGATTGAAGAACGCAAATTTGTGCCTAATAAGGAGGTTATGGACAGGATAAGCCGTCTCGGTGAACTTATACCTTTAGGAAAAGAGTTCACGCCCATACTAGGGCCGCGGCTTTCTGCTATGTTACGTGGCCCTGCTAAGCTTTACAGACTGAAGGGCGCTATGGGCACCTTTGGCTTTATCTCACCTGTCAGTCAGCCCTTCTGCGGGGATTGTAACCGCCTGAGGCTCACCTCCGCTGGTAAACTCAGGGCCTGTCTCATGGCGGGAGGTGAGGTGGACGTAAAGGCCATACTTAGAAGCAATCCCACACCAGAGGTCATAAAGAGGGCCTTCCTGGAAGCTGCCATCCTTAAACCAGCCGAGCACTCGGGAACCGGCGAGGCCGTCATGTGCCAGATTGGCGGGTAAGAGTCAGGGGTTAGGGATCAGGGATTAGGGTTTAGTTGTTAGTTGTTAGTTGTTTGCTAGTCCCTAATACCTATTCCCTAGCCCCTAACAGTTTGGACTTTTAGCATGGTGAGGTAAAAAATGGGGGCAAAAATAGTTAGGCTCACCAGTCCCAGGAGATACTCCCCAATGTAGAAAGTCACTACCAAAATAAAGAGCATGTTGATGAAGTAACAGGCCGGCCCCAAAAGGGCATTCCTAGCCAGGGGAGTTGACCACCCTATTTGCTGGTCAAGCCTCTGAAAGCAGTATATTATTGCCAGCCCTACAACAAACCATCCAAAAAAATTGGATAGTGGCACCCCAAAGTATATCCCTCCATCAGGATAGTAGAATATCTGGCCCAGGAACCATTGGGAACCCCTTAGGGCTACTGGGTCTACTACCACGTCCTGAAGCATAAACAATGTAGCGGCAAGAAAAAGCACCTCTTTAGAGTACCAGGGAGGGTCTATCAGTTCAAAGTTCCAACCATTCCTTTTTACAGGAGATACAAGTAACAGGGCCAGTGAATAGCTAAAATAGGCCAGAAAGGAATAGGAAAGTGAGTCCATGAAAGGGACATTGGAGACGTATAGCTCTTTCCCATGTGTCTCTCCAGTGTAAATGTAGTAGCCATAAGGTATGCCGTTACGGGTAGAACTGTACTCTGAGGTGAATGCAATAAGATAGGCTAGAAATGTAAATAGAACTATCCTCTTTAGCCCAAGTTGCAACCCCCCGGCCAGCAAGTGCAGCCCTAGGAGTATGAATACATAGGGGCGGAGGAGGATGGTGGAGAGCAGTAAGGAAAAGAATTCCATCTATATTTGTATCAGGTTAACAGACTTTTGAGACAAGGTTAGCATTTGGAGCGCTACGGTCAAAGACTTTTTTATTTGAAAAGGTTTTGTAAAACTTTTTTCCACCCTTTATTTTCTACCCACCAATCCGCTGTATTCTTACTTGGAAATATGGAGACGATTACAGGGAATTTGCAATTATGTATGGTACCGTGTTCATCTTTCCACTTCCCGAGTTCAAGGTTAAAATATTTTTTAGCCACAGTTTTGCCTAAACTTAATATCTTTTTAGGCTGAAGGACTTCAATTTGTTTCTTCAGATATCTACGGCAATGCTTAATTGCTTCACGGCGATTTTTTTGGTACTTATCGTTGACTTTGTCGTTCGAAACAAAGCATTTGATAAGGTCGGTAAAAACCCATTTTTTTCCACTTTTGTTAAGAGCTTTAAATAAACATCTCATTTCTCGCTGATGAAAATTCTCTAGTTCTTTGGCAAGATAATATTGCGCAAGTTGATCAACTTCATCATATACTTTCCGTCGTTGTTCTCTAAACCACTCTTCTCCACCTCCGCCGTGTGCCTCGCCAATAATTAGAACATCTATTGGTATTTCCACATCTTCAGAAGAAAAACCTGGAAGCAAATTGCTGTAACAACCATCATGCTTTTTATCCTTTTCAGCAAATTCTATTCTAGCACGACGGCAAGCTTTACAGTAAGGGAGGTTGTTAATCTCCTCAAAGACACTTCGGCACACTTTATTAGTCAATATACCGTAAGTCATAAAACTAAACCCCTTTCAGCTAATTATAGATAACAATATATTTCCGTCCCTACGTTCATATAACAGGGAAGAAGTTGTTCAAATCACCTCCACCCCCTTGGTTTTTACCTCATCCCAATAAATGTGCCGCTAGATTCTGCTTCGAATTCTTCTTCAGTAAAACCTATTATTTCAATCGGTTTTTTATGCCTATTCGAGCGCGCCCTAGCAGACATAATCTTTCCCAAAGGTCCATATCTCTAAAGTTATTGGATATTACTACCAAATCTATATCGCTATCCTCTCTTGCCTTCCCAGAGGCGTAAGAGCCAAAAAGGATAATCTTTTTAACCTTTATTCCCATAGCTTCGAGTTTCTGTTTATACTCATTTATAACAACATTGATTTCTTTACCCATTGGAAAATCTCCCCGGTTTTTATCAAAATAAACTCAACCCTTTCCTTTGAAAAATCTGTGAGCATCCTTTGAAAATAGTTAGGGTATCTTGTAACAACGCTGAGGTTGCTAATTTCCACAATGAACTCTTCTATATCTTTATCAGGAAATAATCCAGCAAGTTCAACAAGGTATCCTAAGTCGTGGGTTTTAGGTGGTGTTTTGAAGGTTATTTCTTCAACCTTTGCCTTGAGCGCTTTCTCAAGGGCAACATGACACATAAAGACGGTGTAAATATATCTACCAGCAGCAAACATGTTTTCAGCAGTCTCTAAATCATATTGTGGAGAATCTAACCAGTTTTTAACAGCATTTTTCATCCTTTTTATCTATACTTAGAAAAGTATGCTATTGCAACCACTTTATTTCCCCTACACCGTCTTCTTTCCCTCCACCCATTTAGCAAAGACATCGGCGTATTTCATGGCTATTGAACCAAGGATGGCTATTATAAGTACATAAAGTGTAGTGATAGCTCCTACAGGATGTATTTTTGCGATACCCATGGCAACCGTGGCCAGGACAACAGAGAATTCACCCCTTGGTAAGAGACTGAGTCCAAGTCTCAATTTAGCCCTGGTGCTAAGATTGTAGCCCTGGCTGGCAAGGAAACCCGTTAAGAGCTTAAGGGGTATTGAAGCCCCTACAAGGATAAGGGCCAAGGGGTATGTCTCCTTAACATTAGTGAGTTGTGAGGTCAGTCCGAAGCTTACGAAGAAAATGGCCGCAGTAAGATACTGAAATGGGGCAACGACTTCCACGGCCCTGGATTTCTGATTGGTCTCGGAAATGAGAAGTCCAGCCAAGAAGGCCCCAATGGCTATTGATAGACCCAGGGCCTCAGCACTTGTAGCAGTTAGTATTACAATGCCAAACAATAACAACACAAAGAGTTCCGTAGATTCTATGTCCAGAACACGTTCTATATATTTTTTGAAAACCCTAGCAATGATTATTATGACAGCACAGAACCCTACGGCTTTTAGTATGGCTACTCCTAAGGGAAAGAGCTCGGGACTGCCATGTTTGATTATACCTGATAGGATAGCCAGATAGAGGACAATGAAAAGGTCTTCGAATACAAGGATCCCAAGGAGGCACTCTGTTTCGGGGTTGGCGGAACGTTTAAGCTCTATTATTCCCTTACAGATAATCGCAGAGCTGCTCACATAAACTATTCCTGCCAGGAACAGTGAACAGAGCCAGTCAAAACCCAGGAGGAGACCTATTACAAGGCCCACCGGGAAATTCAAGGCAAGGTCATATAACCCCCCTGTTAAGATTTTTTTTCGATTTTTGAGGAAGCTCTCCAGGGTAAACTCAAGGCCGATTAGGAAGAGGAGGAGAATCAGCCCCAAGGTGGACATAAATTCCATGATGATAGTGGGCTTGAAGAACCGAGATAGAACAAGTCCGGTAACGATATATAGGGGTATAAGCGATAGGTTTGCCTTCTTAGCCAGGAGACCGCCAAAAAAGAGTACCAGGCACGAAAGGCCCATCTCAAAGAGTACTGTAGAGACTTCCACTTTATTCTTCTCTTGGTTGGCCAATAAAGCTTAGGAAAATTTTCATCTGCTCACTACTGCCCAATACAATCAAGGTATCACCTGCAAGCATCGTTTCCGTGGGCAAGGGGCTAGGGATATATTTCCCCTCTCTGAGTATAGAGATAACTGATACACCCGTCTTCTTTCTAATACCTACCTCGCCGATGGTCTTATTAGCCAGAAGGGAACCTTCCTCCACCTTTATCCATTCCATGGACAACTCCTTCATTACCAGTTGCACCGCCTTCTCGTGCACGGGCTCAAAGTAGGCACCTGCCAGAATGTTGCCTATTGTCCTTGCCTCTTCCTCGGTGAAAGTGATAACAGACTCGGGCTCTTCCTTACCTTTGAGAAAGCGATACATCTCTCTTTCCCCAGTGTTGCGTAAAACTATCACAACAGTCTCTTCTGCCTCCGTTTCAATCGTGAATTTCTTTCCTATTGCTGGTAGGTCGCTCTCTTTGACTTCTAGCATCTTTTCCTCCTTGCGTGCCGAAGGCGAAGTACCTGAGGCAGATTCGCCTTTGGCTAACAATTTGCCCTATTCTTAGTAATTAAATTGCTTCGGGACCTCATCCCTCGCAATGACATTCTCTGTTAAGAAATGAATCTTATTACAGATGGCCACGAAACCTGCGGGTTCCAATGCCTCCCCTCTAATATTGAGCTCAAGCCCTAGCCTCTTAAGAACGTCTACAATAGCCTCCTTGCTCAGGGAAGGCAAGTTCAGCCTAAGGAGGCTGTTCATTAAAGTCTTTCTCCGGCTTTGAAACACGCACATCACTAGCCGGTTGAATAGTGAAAAATTGGAAATCCGTCCAAGAATTCTTTCCCTCTTAATCACTATCCTAACTATGGCGGACTCTACCTTTGGCGCCGGCCAGAACACATCAGGGGGTAACTTCCTCAGAAGTTCAACCTTTGAAAATAATTGTGCCACTACAGATAGTACTCCATATTCTTTGGTACCTGGGCGGGCCAGGAGCCTATCAACAATATCCCTCTGAAGGGTAAGGAGCATAAGTTCAACAGGCAATTTCCCCACCAGGATGGCTATTATAAACGGCGTACTTATGGAGTAAGGGAGATTTGACACCACCTTCAATCTTAGCCCTTCTTCACTTTTGAGCCAGTGAGTAATCACAGCCTCTACCTCAGGCTCAATAGCAGTCTTTGTCTTGAGAACATCTTTGTTTAAAAAATATATGTTTGTATAACCCTGTAGTAGCTCCCTGGCGAGGCTGCACAGCCGTGGGTCTATCTCTACAGCTAGCACTCTATGGGCCTTTTCGGCAAGGTGTTGAGTGAGGAGGCCTGTACCACAGCCTACCTCCAGAATCAAATCCTTAATACTCACGCCAGCCTTTTCAACTATCACTCTGAGGAGATTCTGGTCAATTAGAAAATTCTGTCCCAGGTGCTTTCTGGGCCTAATCCCCCTCTCCTCCAGCAGTGCTTTCAAGGCGGAGGGTGTGTTTGGAAAGCTAGTAGTAACCATGTTTGAACCCTAAAAAGTACGCAGTAAGCAGTAAGGAGTATGCAGAAGGAGTGCCTCTGTCCATTATGTACTGCTTACTCCCTACTTCCTACTGTCTACTGCTTAGTCGCGCCGCTAGCCTGATAGCCTCCAGCATTGAGCCAGGCTGGGCAAGGCCTTTCCCTGCAATATCAAAGGCCGTACCATGGGTCGGAGAGGTACGTATAAAAGGCAGACCCAGGGTGAGGTTAACGCCGCTAAAGAAACCCAGGAGCTTTATGGCAATAGTACCCTGGTCGTGATAAAGGGCCACCACCGCCTCAAGCTCTCCCTCACGTGCCTTATGACTGGCCACATCGGCAGGGATGGGGCCATGGCAATTAATACCTTCTTGCTGGGCTATACTAATTGCGGGTGATATAATCTCTCCCTCCTCAGAACCGAAACAGCCTCCCTCACCCGCATGGGGGTTAAGGGCGCATACACCTATCCTAGGTTTTTCTATATGGAACCATTCTGTTAGCGCTTTATTGGTAAGCTTTATAGTTTCCAGAATCTTTTCTTGAGAAAGAAGTCCCGGCACTTTCTTTAGTGGTACATGGATGGTTACGAAGGATACCCTGAAATCCCCCACCACCATCATCATAACCACTTTAGGAACACCCGTCTTTTCTCTTAAAATCTCGGTATGCCCCGGATAAGGGTTGCCTGCAAGGTGCAGTGCCTCTTTACTTATAGGCCCCGTAACCAGTGCCCCCAACTCCCCCTTTAAGGCCATTTCTATCCCTTTAAGAATATACTCAAAAGAGGCCCTCCCTGCCTCAGGATTTGGTTGTCTCAAAGCCATCTTTCTAGCATCAAAATTAACCAGGTCTAAAACCTTTACCCCATGCTTCCAATCTGGCTTTAGACCCAATCCCTCGGCGGTACGTTCAAGTATCTCACCGCAACCTATCACTAGGAGCTCATAACCCGAAGGAAGGAGGGTTACGGACTTGAGTACCACCTCAGGTCCCACCCCGCAAGGATCTCCCATAGTTATTCCTATGAGCTTAGTCATTCTAAGGACTTTAAGCCTGTCAACTTATTACTTTCAGTTTTTATTAGAGAGCTCTGAAAAACCCGAATTTTTGGAGTCCATTGACTATATCAATGGCTTTTTTACCAGCGACTATGTCGCTGGACTCCATAAAAGAAATTTTTTCAGAGGTCTCTAACCCACCCATTTTCCTGCCTTGTCGTAATTGAGCGAACCGGGGAGCCCGCACGCATTCGCCACGGAATCAAAGCAGGGCTTTAAAATACTCTCAGCCGGCAGATCGTACCTTTCAATCATAACCTCAGGTAATAACAAAACATCTCTGTCAATAGGTGTGGCACGAGGATCTCTGCGGGAAACGTAATGTCCGGTATGTTGTTGAGGTACAGTCATTATGTATCCTTTGACGCCAAGTAAGGCCAAAAAGATTAAGACCGGCGGCTCAACCTCTAGCAGTTTAAGAACGTTAAGATACATGTCAAACGATTCAATCAACTCTTTTTCATACTCAATAGGAATTTCCAACTTATTACCCTTATAGGAAGGATCGAGTAAGTCTCCTTCTACAGCCTCAATAATGCCATTCCTAAAAAGTTGCACATAAGAACATGTTCTTTGTGTGTCGCTAGGTGTTACAGCACTGCTATAAGTTAGGAACCCATCAAGGTTATATCTACTCATATGGGAGCTTGAATATATCGGTAACAGTCCTTTCAATGGATCGGAGGCTATTTTATCTATGTCATATCTTTGAGCAGGATTAAATGAGATGAGTGGTATTAAGTGAAGGACTATCTTGGCTGCATAATCAAAGGGTACTGGGGTTTCATTAGAAAATATTTGTGATATTCTATCTTCCCTGAATGTTCTGATTCTTTCCGTTATTGTTTCCGATAAATTAAAAGCGACCCGCAATTCGGCAACATCCATTAGATACTTTCCTTTTGCACCTCTTGAATAAAACTTGTTATGGTCTTGAAAAGTTACACAGTGAGGTTTCGCCCAGCTTTGGGGCACTCTGATTATTAAAGCAACTTTTGAATTTGAAAGTTTAACAGGATGAATGCCTATGCCCAATATTCTTGGCTCAATCCCATCTCTTATCATGCTATCAAGCCTAAGAATTGTTTTATCTGCATTTTCAATAGGCAAACCTTCTAATGTTTTAGGAGTTCCTGTTTTCCTATCCTCAACAATTCCATATATTAAATCGCCACCGCTTGCATTTGCAAAAGATGAAATGTCGGCCAGAAATTCTTTTTTGTCCTCACCCGTATTTTCTGGCAACTTTTCCTTGTACTCTATTTTTTTACCTTCTGCTACTGAATTATCTATTAAGGCTTGCAAATCTTCTTCAGTAATTTGATCGATACTTTTTGTAATCATATCTCTTCTTCCATCTTTTCATGGTTATAAAATGGCCTTACTCATTTTAGAAATATTGGAGTATAAACATGTATGGCAAAAAACTTATTCAAACCCTTTAGACCTTAGATATTCCATTGTTATTTCACCTTGTGCAGGACCGCCCTTTTCCTTTAGCATAGCGCCATAAAGTTTCTTTACCCACTTACCCAGGATATCTGTCTCAATATTAACCCTGTCATCCACTTTTTTAAGTCCCAGGGTAGTGTTGGCCAGGGTGAAGGGGATGAGGGCTACAGAAAAGGCGGTAGCACCGCCTGGCATCTCCTTCACCTCCACTACTGTAAGGCTAATGCCATCTATCGCTACAGAACCCTTCTCAATCATATTTTCCGCCAATTCCTTGGGTACTGTAAACCACATGGTGACTTGCCCTGGATGTTCCTCCTTTTTCTGGATAATGCCTGTACCGTCCACATGTCCCTGCACAAAATGTCCCCCCATGCGGTCGCCAACCCTGAGGGACCTTTCTATATTTACCTTCTGTCCAGGCTTTAACTCTCCGAGCATGGAGCGTTTTAGGGTCTCCTGGGAGACGTCAAAGCTGGCTTGCTCTCCTTTTATATCTGTTACTGTAAGGCATACCCCCTCGACGGAGATACTTTCCCCAGGCTTAACCTCCTTGGCCATAGATCCCAAGTCCAGGACAAGTCGGCTCCCCTCCTCGGCCCTTCTAAGTTCCTTGACTGTTCCTAGATGCTCTATTATGCCAGTAAACATCTTTTTAGACTTTGGACTATGGACTTTAGACTATGGACTTTGGATTTTTCAGTCTATAGTCTAAGGTCTAGGGTCTATCTTTATCTCGCCGTAAATCCTCCGTCCACAGGCAGAACCACACCTGTAACCCAGCGCGCCTCGTCAGAGGCCAGGTAAAGGGCGGCGTAGGCAATATCCTCAGGTCTGCCTACCCCAGAGAGGGTATAGTTCTTCAGAACCTTTCTTTCTACCTCCTTGGGGTCTCCTATCTTCTTGACCGCACCCTGATACATGGGAGTGTCTATTAACCCAGGGCAGATGCAGTTTACCCTTACCTTTCTTGAGGCCAAATCCAGGGCCATGCTCCTGGTCAGGTTGACCACTGCCCCCTTGGAGGCACCGTAGGCTATATTCCAGGGACAGCCTAACACCCCAAAGATAGAGGCGATATTTATGATGTTACCTTCTGACTTCAACAGTTCCGGCATCGAGAACTTACTCATGAGGTAAATACCCTTAACATTAATGTCCATGGTAACATCCCAGCCTTCCTCCTGGCACTCCATAATACCGCCGTCCTTATACACTACACCTGCATTATTGACCAGGATGTTTAACCTCCCGAAGGTCTTGATTGTCTCCTCTATCATCCTACTGGCATCCTTTGATTGGGAGACATCCCCTTGGATGAGGATAGCCTTTTTACCCTTAGGGTTAAGCATAGAGAGGGTTTCCTCCAACGGCTCTTTTCTTCTACCGGTAATAGCCACCCTGGCCCCCTGTTCAAAAAAAACTCGGGCTATTGCCCTTCCTATGCCTGTCCCACCTCCTGTAATGAGGGCTACCTTGTCAGCCAGTCTCATGGATTCGCTCCTCTCATTACAAGTTTTAATCTACCTCTGCCAGTATGGTTAGCCCGGCCTTCACCTTTTGTCCTTCTTTCACTAGTACCCTGCATGGTATTTCTTTAGGGATAAAAACTTCTACCCTTGAGCCGAATTTTATCATGCCGAACCGCTGTCCCTGTTCCAAATAGTCACCGGTGGATAAGGTACAAACAATACGCCGGGCAATTATACCAGCCACCTGTTTTATAAGGAGTCGCCTGCCCCCGTTCATTACCAAACCTATAAAACTGCATTCGTTTTCTGCTGAGGCCTCCTTCGTGCGGGCATCGTGAAAGCGCCCGTTCAGGTGTTTAAGGTACTCCACCCTGCCGCTGCAGGGCAGGCGGTTCACATGGACATCAAATAGAGACATGAAGATGCCAATTTTAGTGGCTTCTTTGTGGAGAAATTCCTTTTCCTCTACTGAGGCTATTTCCATTACCCTGCCATCGGCGGGGGAAAGGAGTTTCTTTTCATCTTTTAGGATTGGCCTTTCTGGGTCACGAAAGAAGTAAAAGACAAAGGCAGCGGCTAAGAGGAACAGTGGGCTTACTATTTTTAGAAATGTAGAGGGAAGAAGAAAGAAAGATAATAAAAATAGCAGGGATAAGATAAAAGTGAAAAGGGATACCTCTCTCAGGCCATATCTGGAAATGGGGAGTCTCATTTCACAACTTCAATCCTTTCTACCTCTATGATGGCGGTGGTCCTGCCACCTCGTGGACTTACAAAATAATGACCACAGGTATGGCGAAGGTATTTGAGGTCGCGGTTGTCTATAGGAAAGGCGATGCACTGCTTATATCGGCAGGTGTATATATCGCACTGATTTTCCCCCTTAAGATGCGGACATCTGAACATGATACGGCAGCAACTACCGCACCGCCGGCACTCGCCTTTCCTTAGCAGCAGCTGCCTCTGGACGTAATCCCCTCTATAGTGAACCAGGTAGAACCTTCTTAGCTTCCCCCAGCCTTCGTCCAGCTTTCTGAGGATATACGTTATGCCTCTTAACATGAAGTTCAGCAGTAAATTATCGCAAATATATTTTTAATTTGAAATTTGAAATTTCTAATTTGGAATTCAAGAGCCCTTCGTCTTAGCGGGCCTGAGTCGTTCGTATGATCTGTATTCCTTCCTTGCCTCTGCTAAAAGACCTGCTTTCTGGTAAATCATGGCAAGCTGACCATGTGCCATTGCATGGGTTGGCCTTAGCCTTACAACCTCTTTGAGTTCCTTTAGGGCCTCCTCCAATAATCCATCCTTTAAATTGATTATGGCCAAACGATAGTGGGCCTCCGCATGTTCAGGGTTGTGCTTAAGCACCTCTTTGTACCCTTCCACGGCCTCCTCCTTTCTATCCTGCTTTTCATAGGCCTGGGCAATGTTGAAACGGGCTGCCACATCCTCAGGTTTACGGATGAGAATCTCTCTATATTCCTCCACGGCCTCGTCTAAAAGGTTCCTTTTTAAGTAGGCAAGTGCCAGATTAGAGCGGGCAGCAAGGTCATCAGGATTAAGTATGAGTACGTCTTTAAATCCCTTGATCGCCTCTTCCAGCATGCCTTTCCTGTAATAGGCCAGGGCCAGGGTAGAATGGGCCTTAAGGTTGGCCGGGTTTATCCTTATGAGTTCCTTTAATTCGTTCATAGCCTCGTTTACCCTACCGATTTTATTGAAGGCCGTAGCAAGTACGAGATGGGCCTCCTCATCATCGGGGTTTATCCTGACCAGTTCTCTATACTCCTGTAGGGCCTCTCCATACTGTCCCCTCTTCTGATAGAGATTCGCCAGATAACGACGGGCCTCTGAAAAATCGGGGTCAAGCCGTGTGACCTGCCTTAGCATTGTCAGACATTCTTCAATCATACCTGCCTTTTCATAGGCCATGGCCAACTGAAAATAGGCACGAGAGTGATAAGGGTCTAGTAGTATAGTATGCTTGAAGGCCTCTACTGCCTCCTTTACCATATACATCTCATTATAGATAGTGCCAAGGGCATAGTGCGCTGCGGGGTTATGGCTGTCAAGCTTTACAACGTGTTTATAAGCCTCCAGTGCCCTTTCCATCATTCCCATATGCTCATAGGCCTTACCCAATGAATAACGTGCTTCACTAGAATGAGGATTTACTTCAATGGCCCTTTCCAGGACTGGCAGGGCCTTTTCCCACTGCCCATTAGTAATGCGGTATGTGCCCAATCCAAACAATGCCTCGCCATCCTTTGATTTGAGAATCGCATCCTGTAAGGTATCAATATCCCTTTCACTTGGTGTATAGTCATCTACAAAAGCCTCATCCATATACCTCTCGTAAGACTCAAGAGTACTGTCGACTTTCACTGTAAGACTCATTGCTTCTAAATCTCTTAAGGCATCTCTCCACTGTGAACGGGAGAAGTGCTTTCCAAGGACCTGTTCACAGGCTTCTTTTACCAGGGACTCTTCACAGTGAAATATAAAAGCCTTGTGCAGGAGGAACAAGGAATGAATAATCGCCCTTATATTTTCAGAGCCCTTATAGCGCTCTTTCATGTTGGCCAAATTAAGGGCGAAATAGGCTGGCGTTAAGCTAGTTGCAAAAATTTGTTCATTAAAGCCCAGGACCTCTATAAAGAACTTTTGTTCTGCAGGTGAAAGGTCTCTCAGAAAAATACGTTTTTTTGCCTTGAAGAGCCTAAGGAATTCAGGCGCCTCTTTTTCCAGGAAGGGTAGCTTGTCAGGTGCGCAAGTGGCAATGAACACAAACCCCTTGGCCCTGCCTTCTAGTTGTCTGAATAATCCAACCACGTCTGTCTTATTCACATACCTGTAAAGGTCGTCAAGGAATAAGATTAGCTTCTTCTTAGACAAGCCTGGTACTGTGAGTTCCTTCAAAGAAGTCAGTCTGGGTTTTGGGGCCAGCAGGTAATGGTCTTCCTTTGCCCTTAGCGCCTCAAAAACAGTACGTGTCTTTCCCGAACCGGGCCTTCCTAAAATTAGAACGGCTGATGCCCCTTCCTCTAAAAGATTTGTCAGGGCCTCATCGCTTTGTCTTCTTAAATATGACCCTTTGCCCAGATAATTTTTAATACCCAGGTCAGAAGCGGCTATTTTAGCCACAGGCTTAAAGAGGGCCAGATGCCTTAATCTCTTTTCCCTCCCCTTTTTTACGCCGATGATTATACCGATAAGGATGCCCAGGGCCATTAACAAGAGAAAAGCCACCAGGTAACCCGGGTGTGCCTTTGCAAAGCTAATTAAGGGTCTCAGAATAGGAGGGATAGTGATATGAGGGAAAAAATGGTTAAGGAGTCCCCCTTTCCCTGGTGCGGCAACTGCAAAAAATGTTAGCCACAAGGAATCTGCTTTGAGCATGACATGAAGGATATTCATCTTAAATTTTAAGCCTCGCTAAGGTTGGTTAAATCAAACTTCATTCCATCACTTGCAGCAATTACCCGGCACCCCGTTTCTTCCGAAAGCTCCCTTGCTAGTTCGTGGGGCTTAGCCTTTAGCATCTTCATGCCAAAATGGGTAAGGAAGGTGACTTTGGGCCTAAGCTCATTGACGATAGTCTTTACGTCATCTAGATTGAGATGATAAATGCCTTTTTCTTTATCATTTTCATCCTTGTATCTAACAGAGTGGAGTATCAATACTTCTCCTTTGTATAGTTTTAACAGTTCGGGAAAGAAAGCCGTATCTACCACCCAAGAGATAGTCACCAGGGGGGTCTTAAAATTTACCCCGTAGGTCTCCACTGGATGCTGGTGCCTTATGGGGGTGGAAAAGGATACACCATCCAATTGAGTGGCATCCGCCTTAGGCGGACTCCCGACGAAATAAGTACCTCCTTCTTTAAGTATCTCCAGTCTTGACAGAAATTTCCTTACATACTGAAAGACCACTGGGTCTTCCTCTAGTGCCTGCCTGGGTGCAAAGAGCACACCCCTCTTCTTTGTTCCACCCTCAGTCATGGCCTCTATCATAATGTTAACATCGGCACAATGGTCCAGATGCCTGTGGGTTATCATTATAGCATTAAGTCTTGCAGGATTCATCTTCGGTCTGCTGGCTATACAGCGGACAAGACATCCTGGCCCTGGGTCTCCAAGGATATTAACACCGTCCAGTGAGAACCATATCCCACCGGAGGCCCTTAACTGAGTAGACACCACAAAGCGAGCCCCAGCTGTACCAAGGAATTTTATAAAGTTGGTCTCGCCAGTCTGTTTCTTAATCATCCAGGTATATCTTGGAAAGAGGTAGGTTAGGTACTGTGCCTTGCCTCTGTTAGAAAGGTATGCGAATTTGTTTGCCTTGTCTAGTCAGTAAAAAGAGAACTTGTCAGTAGATTAACCGATAAAATCGCTTTGTCAATTTTTTTCTTTGTACAAAACATTGGAACAATTATATCTTGATTTTTAATAAGAAATATATAAAATGAAAAGCGTAATTTAAAACTCAAATAACTACTAAAGCCTAAAGAGGGGAAGTCTTATGAAAATAACTTTAAGCGTAATAAAGGCTGACATTGGCTCTATCGGTGGACATATCAAACCCAGTGCAAGGGTACTACAGTCAGTAAAAGATTTCGTTGAAACAAATGGAAAAAAGAAGGGTCTAATAATTGATTCATACATTAGTTCAACAGGAGATGATATTGCTATACTCACTACCCATACCAGGGGTACTCTAAATGAAGAAATACATCGTATGGCCTGGGATGCCTTCAAGACAGGTACCCAGGTGGCCAAGGAACAGGGGCTCTATGGTGCAGGACAAGACCTCCTTAAAGATGCCTTCTCAGGGAACGTAAAAGGGCTGGGACCCTCTACTGCGGAGATGGAGATTGAGGAGAGGCCCAATGAATCGTTCCTGTTCTTCGCCGCAGATAAGACAGAACCCGGAGCCTATAATCTTCCCCTCTTTCTGTCTTTTGTTGACCCGATGCACTGCCCCGGCCTTATGCTAGCCCCTTCTCTGGCCAAGGGGTTCAAATTTGCCATCATGGACGTAAACTACACAGCGGGGGATAGAGTCATAGAACTCAACGCCCCTGAGGAAATGTATGATATAGCCGCCCTTCTAAGGGACAATTCTCGATTTGTTGTAGAGTCTATCTGGTCGAGAACCACGGGAGACCAGGCGGCAGCGGTTAGTACAACCAGGCTCCACAACATCGCGGGGAGATACGTAGGAAAGGATGACCCTGTGATGCTCGTGAGGGTACAGTCTAATTTTCCTGCCACTGGTGAGGTCCTCTCCCCTTATAGTATTGGCCATTATTGTGCCGGTACAATGAGGGGCAGCCACAACGGTCCTATGATGCCTTGCAAACTGAACACTACTATATCTTATTTTGACGGCCCTGTGGTTGTGACCTGCGCCGCCTTCTCTGTACATAATGGAAAGCTCACTGAGCCTGCCGACCTCTTTGACCACCCCTACTGGGATTGGGTAAGGAACAACGTGGCCCAAAAGGCCACAGAGATACGAAGGCAAGGCTTCTCCGGCCCCGCCATGCTCCCATACGACGAACTGGAGTACGGTGGGATAGTGGAGAAAATGAACAAGCTAGAAAAACGCTTCTCCGTAAGGAAGGCCCTTGAAGCTGTGGCTGTGGGAAAATAAAGCAATAACGGACTTGAAGTCGTTAGCAAACTCAGCATTGACTACATATTTTGGAGTTTAGTTTCAATCTAAAATGCATTTCTTTACTGCTATACTTTCCTAAGATATGAGAGCAGAAAGAAGTAGCTTTAAAGAATACTTTGCCGTAGGAAGCTATTACCACAATTAGCTCTTAGACATTTTGGGCTATGGGGGTGTACTAAATATGCCCAAAAAACTAAAGGGGGTAAATTTTATATGGCTTCATTAATAGCATTCTTATTTCGCCCATGGTGCACATCCTTAAGTTGCCTGAATTGAATGGCTTAACTCTCCACTTCCTCTCCTAATATACCCTTTTCCTTCAAGACCCTGCTTAACTTTTTCAAGGTCTCTCGCATTGTTGGTAGCTTTTTTAGAAGGGATTGAAGTCGCTTTTCTTCCATAATAGGTTTGGCTGGGGAACCCCACACTACTGACCCTGGCTTCAGGCTCTTGTAAACATTTGAACCCCCTCCAATTACGCAGCCGTCTCCAATAATGGCATGGTCTGTAATACCTACATCCTCAGCAATCAATACATTTTTGCCAATCACTGCGCCGCCGGCAATCTTGGCATAGGCGATGAGCATGGTGTCATCACCAATTATCACGTTGTGGGCTATATGGGAGTGGTTGTCAATA